>JAEWJH010000060.1 GCA_023386635.1 Pseudomonadota bacterium | reverse complement strand
GATCCCGCAAGGATCGAAAGCCGTCTGTCCGCGCCCCGGAAGCTACGGTCCCGGGGAGCGAAATCGCCGCGGTTACGGAGCGCCGCAAGGCGCGCGTGTCTCTCTCTGGCGGGAGAGATGCGCTCCGGTGCTGCCGCGAGGCGGCATCGGAAACCAAGACGTTGCGCTTCGCGGCGCTCCGTCCCCCTCGATGTGGTCGAGGGTCTCAGGAAATACGGGCGCACCCGGCGCCGGCCAAACAATACGGGCGATGACGCACGCCCACATGTCATCGGTTGTCTGACAATCGCATCGGAAAGACGAGAGGCAGGCGCGGCTTTCAATCCGCCTCATCCTGAGGAGCGGGCAAAGCCCGCGTCTCGAAGGACGAGGCGGCCACAGTTGCGCGCTCGCCTCATGGTTCGAGACGCATCGCTGACGCGATGCTCCTCACCATGAGGCTTCTAGAGACGCACTAACTCCATCAGCCCTCATGGCTGGCTATGTGTGGTCATGACAGCGGAGAGAGGGACGCCGCTTCCATGCGACATCGCGGCGGTTGATGCGGCATCCGAACTCCACACAGCCGTCACCTGCGAATCGCATATAAATCGCCGCAAAGGAGACCCATCGCATGTCGCTGACCCCCGAAACGCCACTGCCCCCGCCGGGGCTGGCGCGGCAATTGCGGCCGCTGCCGGCCCTCATCTTCTCATCCCGCTGGCTGCAACTGCCGCTTTATCTCGGGCTGATCATCGCCCAGGGCGTCTATGTCATCCTGTTCCTCAAGGAACTGTGGCACCTCATCCAGCACTCGTTCGACTTCTCCGAACAGCAGATCATGCTGGTGGTGCTCGGTCTGATCGACGTGGTGATGATCTCCAACCTGCTGGTGATGGTGATCGTCGGCGGCTACGAGACCTTCGTGTCGCGGCTCGATCTCGAAGGCCATCCGGACCAGCCGGAGTGGCTGTCGCACGTCAATGCCAGCGTCCTGAAGATCAAGCTGGCGATGGCGATCATCGGCATCTCGTCGATCCATCTGCTGCGCACCTTCATCGAGGCGGGCAATCTCGGCGGTGCCGGACGCACGACCAACTACACGCCGGAAGGCGTGATGTGGCAGACCATCATCCACGTCGTCTTCATCGTCTCGGCGGTCGGCATCGCTTATGTCGATCGGCTCGGACAGCTCGCCGAGACGCAGCCGCACGGCGAGGATGGCGAAAGCGACCATCATCGCAAGCACGGCAAACACTGAACATTCGCGGCGTCAAGCCGGCATCAAGGTTTGCGCGGTCTTGAGCGCGTCGGCGATGGTGCCTTCGTAAGCCGCGAGCGGCGGCGTCACGCCATGCGCGGACAGCGTGCGGCGTAGCGCCGGCGAGGCGCCGGTGACGATCATCGTCACGCCGCGCTGGCGCGCCTTGCGGCCGATGCCCTCGATGGTGTTGGCCGCCGTGGAATCGAGAAACGGCACGCCGGAGAAATCGACGATCAGCACCTTGCAGCGGTCGTCGCTCATGAAATCGAGCGCCTCGCCGACTGCCGACGCGACGCCAAAGAAGAACGCGCCGGTGATGCGGTAGATGATGACGCGCGGATCGGTGGCGAGCGAGGCATCGTAGGGCGTGCGCGCGCCGTCGCCGTCGTCGGCCTTGTCCTGCGTGGCGAGCGGTGTTTCCGCGGCGACACCTGTCGCCTGCGCGATGCGGCTGACGAACAGCAGCGTGCCGATACCGAAGCCGACGATGATGCCGGTCATCAGGTCATCGAACACGGTGAGCAGGAAGGTCGCGAGCAGCACCACGGTGTCGCCGCGCGAGGAGCGGACCAGCGTCACCAGCGCGTCGCGCTCCACCATGTTCCAGGCGACGGTGATCAGCACGCCGGCGAGCGCGGCGAGCGGAATGTCATGCGCGAGCGGCGCGGCAACCAGCATGAAGCCGAGCAGAACGGCGGAATGCACCATGCCGGCGATCGGTCCGCGCGCGCCGGCGCGGATATTGGTGGCGGTGCGGGCGATGGTGCCGGTCGCGCAGACTCCGCCGAACAGCGCCGAGCCGATATTGGCGATGCCCTGTGCCACCAGCTCGCAATTGGCGCGGTGGCGGCGGCCGGTCATGCCGTCGGCGACCACGGCGGAGAGCAGGGATTCGATGGCGCCAAGCAGCGCGAAGGCGGCGGCGTCGGGAAGCACCGCCTGCATGCGCGCGAGCGACAACAACGGCAGCGCCGGCGCCGGCAGGCTGTTGGGAATGCCGCCGAACTGCGAGCCAATGGTGGTCACCGGCAGTCCGAACACTGTGGTGACGAGCGTCGCCGCCGCGACCGCGATCAGAATGCCGGGCCAGTGCGGCCGCAGCTTGCGCAGCGCGACGATGACGACCACGGTGAGCACGGCGAGACCCAGCGCCGACAGATTGATCGTGCCGGCCGCCTGCGCAAGCACCGGGATTTTCTGCAGCAGCGGCCCCGGCTCTTTTCCGTTCAGCGTGAGGCCGAGCAGGTCCTTCACCTGACTGGCGGCGATGATCACCGCGATGGCCGCGGTGAAGCCGACGGTGACGGGGAACGGCAGAAATTTCACATAGGTGCCGACGCGCAGAAAACCGGCGATGACGAGGAACACACCGGCCATGGTGGTCGCGAGCAGCATGCCGTCGATGCCGTGACGCTCGACTGTCGCTGCCACCAGCACGATGAAGGCGCCGGCCGGGCCGCCGATCTGGAAACGGCTGCCGCCGAACAGCGAGATCAGGAAGCCGCCGATGATCGCGGTGTAGAGACCCCGGTCCGGCGTCGCACCGGAGGCGATGGCGATCGCCATGGACAACGGCAGCGCGACGATCGCGACGGTGAGACCGGCGAACAGATCGGCGCGCAGGTCCTTAGCCCCATAGCCCTCACGCAGGACGGTGACGAGCTTGGGCGTATAGAGATCGGTGAAGCTGACGCGCCGGGTGACGGGCGCTGCGGGCGTGGCGGTATGCATGATCAATGTTCGGATATGGTGCGACGATGAGACAATTGCGCCTTGATGCGCGTCAAGGCGCGCTCGCATTAAGGTTCAATTTACCGGACACTCTCTGTTCTCTGATTCGCGCATGTTCGCCGAATGTTCGGAGCGTGTCATGATCTTGCGATCCGCCTCTCTGCGGGCTCTAGCGCTAGTGATGAGTGCGCTGATGATGGTCATCAGCGCCGCGAATCACGCGCATGCAGCCGATTCGGCATTCGCGCGCTGGCTCGAATCGACCTGGCCCGAAGCGGCAAAACTCGGCGTGTCGCGCGCGACGTTCGACGCCGCGGTGCGCGGTCTGAAGCCCGATTACGGTCTGCCCGACCTGATCATCCCCGGTCAGCCGCCGGCGGCGCAGCGCGGGCAGGCGGAGTTCGTGCAGTCGCCGGCTGATTATTTGAAGGAAACCTCGCTGGAGCGGCTGGCGGCGCAGGGACGGCAACTGGCGACGCGCTATCATGACGCGCTCGTGCGCATCGAGCGCGAGTTCGGCGTGCCCGGGCCGGTGGTGCTGGCGATCTGGGGCCGCGAGACCGCCTATGGCGGCGTCAAGCTCGGTCACGATGCGATCCGCGTGCTGGCGACGCAGGGCTTCACCGGCCGGCGCAAGGATCTCTTCCGCAACGAATTCGTCCACGCGCTGAAGATGCTGCAGGACGGCTATCCGCGCGCGCAGATGCGCTCGTCCTGGGGCGGCGCGATGGGGCTGACGCAATTCATCCCGAGCGAGTTCTACAAATACGCGGTCGACTTCGACGGCGACGGTCGTGCAGACATCTTCAATTCGGTGCCGGATGCGCTGGCGTCGGCGGCGAAGCAATTGCGCGGCAAGGGCTGGCAGCCGGGCGCGCGCTGGGCGATCGAGGTGAAAGTCCCGGCCGGCATCGATTGCACCATCGCCGAACCGGAGCAGACGATGCCGGTGAAAGACTGGATCGCGCACGGCTATCAGCCGCTGACGCGCGTTACGCCCGCCGATATGGCGCAAACTGCATCGTTGCTGATGCCGGAAGGGATCTACGGCCCGGGCTTCCTCACGTTGAAGAATTACTACGTGATCAAGGAATACAATTTTGCAGATCTCTACGTGCTGTTCGTCGGCAGCCTCGCGGATCGCATCGCCGGCGGGCACGGATTCAAGGCGCCATGGGCCAAGCTGCCACCGATGCGCTCGCATGACGTGGAGGATATTCAGCGCGGCCTGACGACGGCCGGATTTTATCAGGGGACGATCGACGGCAAGGCCGGGATGAAGACGCGCTCGGCCATCGGCGCTTATCAGAAGGAGCGGCGGTTGAAGCAGGATTGCTGGCCGGGGCCGTCGCTGCTGCAGGCG
>JAEWJH010000045.1 GCA_023386635.1 Pseudomonadota bacterium | reverse complement strand
GCACATAGGCCTGCGCGAACTTGCACGCCGGGCCGGAGCAGCCGCGGAAGCGCTGCTCGATCTCCTGGAAGAATGACGTGTCGATATAGACGCGGCGATCGGTCGGACAATAGAACGGCCCCATCGCCGCCTGCGCGAAACCGCAGCCGCCCTGGATCGCGCCGCGGAACAGGCGCAGCTTGGGCGGACGATATTGCTGGCCGTTCTCCTTGAAGATCACATTCCACGTGTCCTCGGTGTCGCCGAGCACGGCCGCGACGAAATCGCCGGTCGCGTCCTTCGGTTTGCCGGTCTGCGACGGCGCCTGCTGTTCGATCTGGCGTTCGTAACGTTGCTGTCCGCCGGTGAGCACTTCGGCGCCGCCGATCAGGATCGAGGGATCGATGCCGAACGCCCAGCCGAGCAGGCCGAGCACCACCACCGTGCCGATGCCGAGCCCGCCGCCACCGCCGACATTGATGCCGCCGGGAAAATTGAAACCGCCACCGCCGCCGCTGCTGTCGCGATAATCCTCGACATTGTCGCTTCGGCGGAAATCGTCCCAGCGCATCGCTCAGTCCCTCGTGCCCATCATTTCCGCAATCGCACGGTTGCCGTGACGGCCCGGGATTCCGGCTTGTTCCAACGATCTTCGCCGAAGGAGGTTTCAAGGTCCAACGACGATTGTTTACTTCCTCGTAACTCTTTGCTTTTCCTCGGAAATCGGAACTTTTTGCCTAGTTATCGCTAACGCGATCTTTACCTTGGCCGATCAAGATGTGGCCAGTCGGTTTGTTGGTCCCGCGTCACCGGCTGCGTCGCCTGAGTCAGAGTACTGAGTCATGGTAGTAATGCGTCGCGGGGCGTCCTCAGGGGCGCCCCGTCGTTTTTCAGAAACGTCCGAACCCCGCCACCGTGTTCTGCTCGGCGATTGTGTCGCCGAATTGAACAAGTTGCCGGCCGCGTCCGTCGATCTCGTGTTCGCGGACCCCCCGTACAATCTGCAGTTGCGCGGCGACCTGCGTCGCCCGGACGATTCCCAGGTCGACGCCGTCGACGACGACTGGGATCAGTTCGAGAGCTTCCGCGCCTATGACGAATTCACCCGCGACTGGCTCACCGCCTGCCGCCGGGTGCTGAAACCCACCGGCACGCTCTGGGTGATCGGCTCCTATCACAATATTTTCCGCGTCGGCACGACGTTGCAGGACCTCGGCTACTGGATCCTCAACGATGTGGTCTGGCGCAAGACCAATCCGATGCCGAACTTCCGCGGCCGGCGATTCACCAATGCGCACGAGACGCTGATCTGGGCGGCGCGCGACGCCAAGGCCAAGGGCTACACCTTCAACTACGAGGCGCTGAAGGCCGGCAACGAAGACGTGCAGATGCGCTCCGACTGGACGCTGCCGCTGTGCACCGGCGAGGAACGCCTCAAGGGCCGCGACGGCAAGAAGCTGCATCCGACCCAGAAGCCGGAAGCGCTGCTGGCGCGAGTGATCCTCGCCGCCTCCCGCCCCGACGATCTGGTGCTCGACCCGTTCAACGGCACCGGCACCACCGGCGCGGTCGCCAAGCGCCTCGGCCGCCGCTACATCGGCATCGAGCGCGATCCGAACTATGCCCGTGAGGCCGAGCAGCGCATTCTCTCGATCGAGCCGCTGGACGCGCCGACCTTGGTGCCGTTCATGACGCCGCGCGAAGCGCCGCGCGTCGCATTCGCCTCGCTGATCGAGCGCGGGCTGATCTCGGCCGGCGCCAAACTGACCGACGCCAAGAAGCGCCACAAGGCGCTGGTGCGCGCCGACGGCGCGGTCACCTTCGGCGACAAGGTCGGCTCGATCCATCGCATGGGCGCGGTGGCGCAGGGGCTCGATGCCTGCAACGGCTGGACCTTCTGGCACGTGGAAACGGCCAAGGGCCTGCTGCTGATCGACGAGTTGCGCGCCAAGGTGCGCGCGGAGATGGCGACGGCCTAATCCAAGCGCGGCGGGTTAAAGATCGCCGCGGCCGATGTGGCACAACACCCGATAGACGCCGACCTCCGCGCGCGGATAGCGCGCGGCCACCGTCGCGGCGAGCGCGGTCGCGTCCGCCTCGCGCAGCATGTCCAGCATCAGGCACGCGCCGATCTTGCGGTCGCCGCCGCGCAGCGTTTCCTCCACCGAGGCGGTCTGGCCGGCGGCCTCGGCGGCGGTCCACAGTTCGCCGCTCGCCACCGCATCCTGCTGCGTCATCTCGGCGATCAGGGCTTCGGCACCGGGCAGGTCGGATGCCTGAACGGCGCGCGCCGTCACCGCATAGGCGCCGCGAAAACGGCCCCGTCGCAGGCTGCGCACGCAGACCGTGCGGTGCATGTTGGTGAAGACGTCCGACATGATCATCCGCGTCATCGGCGTCGGATGATCCAGCCGCTCGCGATAGGCCGGCGAGACCAGCACCGCGGGGCTTTCGGTCAGATAGAAATTGAAGAAGCCGGGCGAGCCGGACACCGCCTCATGGCGGCGTCCGTAGAGAAAGCCCGGCACGTCCAGCCGCTCGAACAGATGCTCGCTCTGAAACCAGTGCTCGAAATCCGCCGCGCGGCCGGGCCGGCAGTCGTGCCAGATCGCCAGGATGCCGGGCTGCAGGGTCACGGCGCTTATTTCGCCGCAACCACCATGATCTCGACCTTGTAGTCGGGCGCCGCCAGCTTCGCCTCGACCGTGGCGCGCGCCGGCGTGTTGCCGGGCGAGACCCAGGCGTCCCAGACCGCGTTCATCTCGGCGAAGTTCGCCATGTCGGTGATCCAGATATTGGCCGAGAGCAGCTTGCTCTTGTCGGTGCCGGCCTTCTTGAGCAGCGCGTCGATCTGCGACAGCACGCTCCTGGTCTGCTCGGTGACCGACTTGCCCTTCGGGCTCTCGGAGACGGTGCCGGCGAGATAGACGGTGTTGCCGTGCACCACCGCCTGGCTCATGCGCGGGCCGGTCTCGTGACGTTCGATGCTCATTGTTTTTCCTCTGCAAGCTCGTGGGAAATCGACGCCGCTTCTAAGCAAACCCCACGGCTCCTGCAACCGGAGCCGGCGCAGCCGCATCTGTCGCGGCGGCATGAAGGAACCAGGGTGCCCCGGCGCGGTTTATCAGCCAGCAACAGGGCGTTGCGACAGGAGTTGCACCATGGGCTGGTTCTCACCCGATATCACGACCATGAACGATCTTTTCGTTCACACGCTGCAGGACATCTATTACGCCGAACACCAGATCGCCAAGGCGCTGCCCGACATGGCGGCGAAGGCGTCGGACCGGGAGCTCAAGAAGGGCTTCCAGATGCATCTGAAGCAGACGCGCGGGCAGATCAAACGGCTCGATCAGGCCTTCAGAAAACTGAAGCTCAAGCCGCAGGGCACCAAATGCCCGGCGATCGACGGCATCATCGACGAAGCCAACGATATTGCCGGCGAGATCACCGACAAGATGGTGCTCAACGCGGCGCTGATCGCGGCGGCGCAGGCCGTCGAGCACTATGAGATCACCCGCTACGGCACGCTCACGGCCTGGGCGAAGCTGCTTGGCCACGCCGACGTGGCGCGGCTGTTCGCCGCCAATCTCAAGGAAGAGAAGGCGACCGATAAGAAGCTCAACACCATCGCCCGCACCAAGATCAACAAGAAGGCGATGCTGCGCAAACCGCCGAAGCTCGACCGGCGCACGCAGGACGCGATGCTTGCCGCGCAGGCCGGCATCCCGGCGGTTTGAGACCCCGGCGCGAACGATAAAAAAAAGCGCGCGGCGTTCGACACGCCGCGCGTTTTCTTTTTCGGCTAAAGGATCAGGTCCCGACCGAGTCGTTGACGCACTTCTTGGTGAAGCTCGTCTTGGCCGCACCGTTGAGCTTCTTCTCCTTGGCCTGGGCGTCGCACGACTTCTGCGCGTCGCTCTGGCACTTCTTCATGAAGCTCGTCATCGCCGCGCCGGCGAGCTTTTTGTCGGCCGCGTTGGTCTTGCAGGTCGCCTGCGCATTGGCGACGCCGATGCCGCCGAGGAACGCGCCCGCCACAACGATCAAAGCCAGTTTCTTCATCGCTCTCTCCCTGTTGACAGAACGTCGATGGCTCATCGCGCAGAGCCGACGGCTTCTGCTCGCACCGATGATAACGCTTTTACCGGCTCCGCAATATCCCGGTTGCGCATAACACGTTGATAAAACGCGAATAAACATTCATTCAGGATGGACGCCGGCGATCCGCAGGACCTTGCGCATCACATTCGGAAACGCCTCACCCGGCACATCCCGCAACGGAACAAAGCGCATGCCGTCCGGCGTTTTCGTGCGCGCCGGCACGCGCGCGACATACACGGCAAGCTCCAGCGGAAAATGCGTGAACACATGCGTGACGCGCTCGGCGCACCGATGCCAGTCGGCCTTGAGCGGCACCGATGACATGGCATCGTCGTCGTTGAAGTCCGCCGACCATTCCGTCGTCGGCACTTCGGTCATGCCGCCGAGCAACCCCTTGGCCGGACGCGTGCGCACCAGCAATGCATGACCGCGGATGACGACGAAGGCCGCGCCGCGCCGCTGCTTGCCTTCGCGCTTCGGCGCCTTGCGCGGAAACTGCTCCTGCGTGCCCTCGCGCCGCGCAACACAAGGCTCCTGCCAGGGACAGAGCACGCAAGCCGGTTTCTTCGGCGTGCAGATGGTCGCGCCGAGATCCATCAGCGCCTGCGCGAAATCGCCGTGACGGACGGCGGGTGCGATACCCTCCACCAGCGCCTTGATCGCCGGCTTCGCGCCCGGCAATTCCTCGTCGAGCGCGAACAGCCGCGTCACCACCCGCTCGACATTGCCGTCGACCGGCACCGCAGCCTGATCGAAGGCGATCGATGCGATCGCGGCCGAGGTATAGACGCCGATGCCCGGCAGCGCCTGCAAGGCATCGACGGTCGAGGGAAACCGGCCGCCGTGATACTCGACCACGGCGCGGGCGCAGGCATGCAGGTTGCGCGCGCGGGCGTAATAGCCGAGTCCAGCCCACATCTTCAGCACGTCGTCGAGCGGCGCGGCCGCGAGCGCCGCGACCGTCGGCCAGCGCGCCAGAAACCTGGCATAGTACGGCGCGACCGCGACCACCGTGGTCTGCTGCAGCATGATCTCCGACAGCCACACCGCATAAGGATCACTGACCGCGCCCGGCCGCGCGCGCCACGGCAGCACGCGGCGATGCCGGTCGTACCAGGCCAGGAGATCGGCAGGATCGGGGCGCCGGTGTTGGCGTGGCTGCTTCCGCCGGGCGGCCGAGGTTGCTAGGCTGCCCACATCATCCCCGTTGGAAAAGCGGTCATCGTCATGACCGATTGCTGGCAGAGCCTGCGCGCGTGAACAAGCCTTCTCCTCCCGCCGGCAGATATTCGGCTGCCAGGCCGTTGTCCGACCTGTTGCGCAAAACGCTGGCCGACAGCTTCGCGCGGCAGGGTTTCGCTTCGACGGAACTGATCTCGCGCTGGAGCGACATCGCCGGCCTCGAAGTCGCCGCCCATGCCCAGCCGGTGAAGATCCAGTGGCAGCGGCCGGTCGGCGACGCACCGCCGGAGCCCGCGACCCTGGTGCTGCGGGTGCAGGGTCCCTCCGCGCTGGAAATCCAGCACCTGTCGGACGTGATCATCGACCGGGTGAACCGCTTCCTCGGCTGGCAGGCGATCGGCCGCATCGCGCTGCGTCAGGCGCCGCTGGTGCGCCGGCCGGTCAAGCATCGCCCGCCGCCGCCCGACCCGGCCGACACCGCGCGGATCGCCGCGAGCCTCCCGCCCGATACCGATGACGGCCTGCGGCAGGCGCTGGCCCGGCTCGGCGCCAGCGTGAAAGGCGGCGGCGCGACCGGCAAAGGCATCAAAGGAAAGTGAGGGCCGGCGGAAACGCCCCACCATTGCCACATCCCCTGTTTCCTTATAGCCCAATATCCATAAGCGAATGGCGCGGCCTGACGGCCGCTTTTTTACGGAGCGTCCCTTCACCATCACCCGTCGTGCCTTCTGTGAGCGTACCGCGGCCCTGCTGCTGGCCGGTACGGCTCTGACCACGATCGCGCCGCTGTTCGATGCCCTGCCCGCACAGGCGCAGGACGTCTCGCTGGTCGAGCTCGGCGTCGCCGGGCCGATGGGCGACATGGTGCTGGGCGACGAGAAGGCGCCGGTCACGATCGTCGAATATGCCTCGATGACCTGCAGCCACTGCGCCCATTTCCAGAAGACGACGTTCCCGGAGCTGAAGAAGCGCTACATCGACACCGGCAAGGTTCGTTACGTGCTGCGCGAATTCCCGCTCGATCCGGTCGCCGCCGCCGCCTTCATGCTGGCGCGCTGCTCGGCGCAGACCGGCGACAAGCGCGACGCCGCGAAATACTACACGGTGGTCGACACCTTCTTCGAAACCCAGTCGACCTGGGCGTTCGTGCAGAACCCGCGCGACGTACTGCCGAACATGAAGAAGGTCGCCAAGCAGATCGGCTTCACCGACGAGAGCTTCGACGCCTGCCTGAAGAATCAGCCGGTGCTCGATTCGATCGAGAAGGTGCGCCGGCGCGGCGTGGAAACCTTTAAAGTCGATTCGACCCCAACTTTCTTCATCAACGGCAAGCGTCAGGCCGGCGATCTGCCGATCGACGAACTGTCCAAGCTGATCGACGCCCAGCTCAAGGGCTAACGTTTCGGCCCGGTTTTCGGGGCTGAAATCATGGTTTTGATATTCAGTCGGGGCGCAATACTGCGCCCCGACTCATTTTTGCCTTTTCCACCGGCGAAAGGTCTGGAAAAGACCAGCCCGGCTGTTGCTCCGCTGCACGCGGACACCCATTCTCGCCGCCGATGACATGAGCGGCGTCCCGGCTAAGGTCCGGAACCGACTTCGCTTTCACAAGAGGCCCGACCGCCGGGCCTGAAGGTTGCGTTATGAAGCTGACCAAGCTGCGCCTGCTCGGATTCAAGTCCTTCGTCGAGCCGACCGACTTCCTGATCGAGCCCGGTCTGACCGGCGTGGTCGGCCCGAATGGCTGCGGCAAGTCCAATCTGGTCGAGGCGCTGCGCTGGGTGATGGGCGAGAGCTCGCACAAGTCGATGCGCGCCGCCAGCATGGACGATGTGATCTTCTCCGGCACCAACAACCGCCCGGCCCGCAACATGGCCGAGGTGATGATTTCCGTCGACAACAGCGAGCGCTCCGCGCCGGCGCAGTTCAACGACGACGACACGCTCGACATCACCCGCCGCATCGAGCGCGAGGAAGGCTCGAGCTATCGCATCAACGGCCGCGACGTGCGCGCCCGCGACGTGCAGATGGTGTTCGCCGACGCCTCGACCGGCGCGCGCTCGCCCGCCCTCGTGCATCAGGGCCGTATCGGCGAGATCATTCAGGCGAAGCCGGAACAGCGCCGCCGCGTGCTGGAAGAAGCCGCCGGCATCGCCGGTCTGCATGCGCGTCGCCACGAGGCGGAGCTGCGCCTCAAGGCCGCGGAAGCGAACCTCACCCGCCTCGAAGACGTGATCGGCCAGCTCGCCGGCCAGATGGAAAGCCTGAAGAAGCAGGCCAAGCAGGCGATCCGCTATCGCACCGTCTCGGCGCAGGTGCGCAAGGCGGAAGCCACCCTGTTCCATCTGCGCTGGATGGCGGCGCAGCAGGAAGTCGTGGATTCCGAACACGCCAAGGACGAGGCCGTGCGCGTCGTCGCCGAGCGCACCGGCGCGCAGGCGGAGGCCTCCACCCGGCAGGTCGAGGCGCAGGCCTCGCTGCCGGCGCTGCGCGACGCGGAAGCGCGCGCCGCCGCGACCCTGCAGCGGCTTAACGTCGCCCGCAACGAACTGGAGCGCGAGGAGCAGCGCGCCAAGGACCGGATCGTCGAACTGGAAACCCGGCTGGTGCAGTTCACCGCCGACGCCGAGCGCGAGCGGCGGCTCATCGCCGACGCCGACACGGCGCTGGCGCGGCTCGAAGCCGAAGCGGAGACGCTGCGGATCGAGGCACAAAACAACGCGACGCGGCGCAGCGGCATCGATGCGCAGGTGCGCGAGGCCGACGAAACGCTCAACGCCGTCGAAAAGGTGTTCAGCGATCTGACGTCAGAACTCGCGGCGCTCACCGCGCGGCGCAACCAGCTCGAAGCAGCCGCACGCAATCACGCCGACCGCATCGCCCGGCATGAATCCGAACTGGCCGATGTCGCGCGCGAACTCGACGAGATGAAAGCGGCGGAAGCCGGCGGCCCCGATCTGATGGCGCTCAACGCCGAGGTCGAGGCGACGCAGCAGGCGGTCGCCGAGGCGGAAGAAGCCGCGCAGGCGGCCGAGACCGCGCATCTCGTCGCGCGCGAGAACCTCGACGCGGCGCGCCAGCCATTCGCCGAAGCCGAGCGCCACGCGCAGCGCCTCGAAACGGAAGCGAAGACGCTGGCCAAGGTGCTCGCGGTTGAGACCAAGAACATGTGGCCGCCGGTGATCGACGGCGTGTCGGTCGAGAAGGGCTACGAAAAGGCTATCGGCGCCGCGCTCGGCGACGAACTCGATGCTCCCGTCGACACCTCCTCACCGATCCACTGGGGCGGCGCGGCGGTCGATCCGACCGATCCGGCGCTGCCGGATGGCGCCAAGCCGTTGTCGTCGTTCGTGGTCGCGCCGCAGGAACTGGCGCGTCGTCTCGCGCAGATCGGCATCGTCGATCGCGCGCAGGGTCCGCAGCTTGCGAAGCACCTCAAGACCGGCCAGCGGCTCGTCTCGGTCGAGGGCGACCTGTGGCGCTGGGACGGCTTTGCCGCCGCCGCGCATGCGCCGACCGGCGCTGCCCGCCGCCTCGCCGAACGCAACCGCCTCGCCGAAATCGAAACCGAGCTGGGCGACGCGCGCCTCGATCTCGAGGAAAAGCGCAACGCCGTCGAGGCCGCGCGCCAGGCGGTGCAGGACGCCGCCGCGGCGGAAAGCGCCGCGCGCGCCGCCAACCGCGACCGCCAGCATGACGCC
>JAEWJH010000133.1 GCA_023386635.1 Pseudomonadota bacterium | reverse complement strand
GGATGCGCCAGCGCCTCGGCCGGGTCGAGCACCGGCGAGACGCAGCAATCGCGGCCGGCGAAGTGATCCACCCAGGCATCGCGGCTGCGCGCTCGGAACAAAGCCTCGAACCGCTCGCTCATCGCCGGCCATGCCTGCCGGTCGAAATGCGGCGGCGCCGGCTTCGGCAGGCCAAGACCATCCCAAAGAGCCTCGAAGAACCGCCGCTCCAGCGCGCCCACGGCGACATAGCGGCCGTCGGCGCAACAATAGCAGCGGTAGAACGGCGCCGTGCCGGCGAGCAGCCCATCGCCCCGCGCCGGCAGGACCGGCCGGCCCCAGTCCGGCAGATGCATCGCCATCATCGACAGGCAGCCGTCGACCATCGCGGCGTCGATCACCTGACCCTCGCCGGTCCGCTCGCGCTCATAGAGCGCGGCCAGAATCCCCATCGCCGCGAACAGGCTGCCGCCGGCGAAGTCGGCCAGCAGATTCAGCGGAAAGACCGGCGGACCATCGACCGGGCCGAATGCGCCGAGCGCGCCGGACAATCCTGCATAGTTGATGTCATGCCCGGCGGCAGATGCCATCGGGCCGCTCTGCCCGTAACCGGTAATCGCGCAGTAGATCAGGCGCGGGTTGCGGGCGCGCAAGGTCGCGGCATCGATGCCGAGACGCGCCATCACGCCGGGGCGATAGCCCTCGATCACCACATCGGCGGTGTCGGCGAGCCGGCAAAACGCATCACGTCCCGCCGCTGCTTTCAGGTCGAGGCTGATGAAGGTCTTGCCACGGGAGAGCGCCGGGATCGGCGCGCTGCCGCTGCCGCCGCCGACGACAATCACTTCCGCGCCCATGTCGGCGAGCAGCATGGTGCAGTAAGGCCCCGGCGCGAGACGCGTCAGATCGAGAATCCTGACGCCGCTCAATCCCTGTCGCCGCATCTGCGCCTCCCTGTGCCTCAGCAGAGCGAGCTTACCCGGCCTGCCGGAGAAACATCACCCGGTTGCAATCGCGGGCGGATCAGGCGAGGAAAGCGGCAGCGCCCCCTTGGCGCCAGCCCTGTGTTCATATCTGGACAGTCCGAACCATGACGAAAACCGCCCGCGTCGCCTTCATCGGCTGGGGAGCCATCAATACGCGCGTCGGTGCGCTTCTGGCGCAGCGCAAGACGCCGATCGAGATCGTCGGCATCGCGACCCTCGACACGCCGGAAGCGCGCGCGCTGATCCCGGCGGGCGTCACGTTTCTCGGCGAGCCGGATCAACTGACCAAACTCAAGCCCGACCTCGTGGTCGAGGCCGCGGGCCGCGCCGCCATCGACCGCTGGGCACCGGCCGCGCTCGCCGCCGCCCCCGCGATGATCATGGCGTCGACCAGCGCCTTCACCGACGATGCGCTGCTGCCGCGGCTCACCGCGATCGCGGAGCAGCACGGCAGCCGCATCCTCATCCCCTCCGGCGCGATCGGCGGGATCGACGCGCTCGCCGGCGCGGCGGTGCTGCAGCTCGACGACGTGCTGCACCAGATCGTCAAGCCGCCGGTGGCGTGGAAGAACACGCCTGCCGAAAAGCTGCTCGATCTCGATGCGCTGCGCGAGCGCACCGTGTTCTTCTCGGGCACCGCGCGGGTCGCCGCGAGCCAGTATCCGCAGAATGCCAATGCGACCGTCGTCACCTCGCTCGCCGGCATCGGCCTTGAAAAGACGCGCGTCGAACTGGTCGCCGATCCGGCGGCTAAGACCAATGGTCACCGCATCGTCGCGAGCGGCGCGTTCGGCCGCATGGTGATGGAGCTGCAGAACAACGCGCTGGCAACCAATCCGAAATCCTCGGAATTGACCGCGCTCAGCCTGGTGCGGCTGATCGAAAATCAGGTCCGCACGGTGGTGATCTAGCGAACGCCCTCCGGCGCGGCTGCCTTATCCATCAGCCACACCTGCGCGCCGTCGCTGTAAGCATGCGTCGCCGGCAGGTCGTCGCCGGCGAAAACGCGCGCAACCATCGGCCGCTTTTCCGCGCCGGTGACGAGAAACAGCATCTCGCGGGTCGAGGCCAAAGCCGGAAACGTGAGCGTCACGCGCGGCACGAACGGTGCGAGCTTGGCCTCATTGACACCGACGACCCAGCGCTCGCGCTCCTCAAGCCCCTCGCCGTGCGGAAACAGCGACGCGGTATGACCGTCCGAGCCGAGCCCCATCAGGACCATGTCGAACAGCGGCTTCTTCGGATCGAGCCGCGACGCGCCGTAAAACTGCTTGAGATCGTCTTGGTAATGCCGCGCGGCGTCATGCGGATCTCGCAGTTGCGTCGGCATCACATGGATGTTGTCGGGCGGAATCGGCAGATGATCGAGAAACGCGGCACAGGCCATGCCGGCATTGCTGCGCTCGTCTTCGAGCGGCACGAAGCGGTCGTCGCCCCAGAACCAGTGAATTCGCTCCCACGGCACCGTGCTGCGATACGGCTCCTCCGCGAGCCGGCGATAAACCGGCTTCGGCGTCGAACCGCCGGTGAGGCAGATGGCGACCCGCCCCGGCGCTTGCGCGACGCGCGCAACGATGCGCTTTGCCGCCGCCTCGACGACCGCTGCGAGATCGGGAACGACGATAGCCGAACGCTGTCCGGCGGAACTAGGCACCTGTGTCATGCGATCACTTACTTTTTGGCCGGGCGCGGCGCTTCGACATGGCCACCGAATCCCTTGCGCATCGCCGACAGCATCTTGTCGGCGAAGCTCGCTTCCTGGCGCGAGCGGAAGCGCGCA
Source organism: Pseudomonadota bacterium (assembly GCA_023386635.1). Lineage (GTDB taxonomy): Bacteria > Pseudomonadota > Alphaproteobacteria > Rhizobiales > Xanthobacteraceae > Pseudolabrys. Next base: position 73,615 of record JAEWJH010000133.1, on the reverse strand, counting down.
TAGAGAGCCGCCGACAGCACATGCGCCGGCACAGCCTCGTCGATCGCCGCCATCAGCGTCCAGCGGCCCTCGCCGGAATCCTCCACATGGCCGGAATAGGCGTCGAGCTTCGGATCCTGCGCCAGCGCCGCGGCCGTCAAATCAAGAAGCCATGAGGTGACGACGCTGCCGCGCCGCCACGTCTCGGCAATGGCAGCCACATCGAGATCGAGACGATGTTCCTCCGGCAAACCCTTGCTCGCGGCATTGCGCAAAATGTCGAAGCCTTCGGCAAAGGCCTGCATCATCCCGTATTCGATGCCGTTGTGGATCATCTTGACGAAATGGCCGGCGCCGTTCGGGCCGACACGGTGATAACCAAGCTCGCCGGCCGCCGGCGGCGCGCCATCCCCGCCCGTGCGCGGAATGGTGCCGAGTCCCGGCGCGAGCGCCCGAAAAATCGGATCGAGGCCGGCGACGACTTTTTCGTCGCCACCGATCATCATGCAATAGCCGCGCTCCAGACCCCAGACGCCGCCGCTGGTGCCGACATCGACATAATGCAAGCCGCGCGGCTCCAACGCCGTCGCGCGGCGGATATCGTCCTGCCAGAACGTATTTCCGCCATCGATGATGATGTCGCCGGCATCGAGCAGGCCGGCGAGCGTTTCGATCGCCGTTTCGGTCGCTTCGCCCGCGGGCAGCATCACCCAGACGGCGCGCGGCTTCGCAAGCTGGCGCACCAGATCTGCAAGATCGGCGGCGGCCGAAGCGCCTTCGCTCGCGACGGCGTCGACAGCCTTGCGATCACGGTCGAAGACCACGGCCGTGTGATCATGACGCAGCAGGCGGCGAACGATGTTGGCGCCCATCCGGCCGAGGCCGACCATTCCAAGCTGCATCGCGATCCCCCTAGGCTAGCGCGCGCGTCAAAGCGGCTTCGAGCGCCGGCAAGCCCTTCGCCGCGCCACCATGAAGATGCACACGCAGCGCGCGACGGCCGCGCTCCAAGAGCACCTCGAAATCGCCGCCCGCCTGCGCCGCCTTCAACTGACCGAAGCTGATCCTGGCGCCGGGAATGGTAAGATCGTTTGGATCGTCGGCGGTGATCTCAAGGAACACGCCGCTGTTCGGCCCGCCCTTATAGGCCTGTCCGGTCGAATGCAGAAAGCGCGGGCCGAAGCCGACGCAGGTCGCCACACGATGACGGTCGCGCAACGCGGCGCGCAGCTTTTGCAGCCGGGCTTCCGTCTCCGGGTTCTGGGCGACATAAGCGAGGATCGCTGCATAATCGCCGGGCTTCGCGCGGCCGAGATGCGCCTTGAGCCAGCTTTCCACCGTGTTGCCGGCGCCGGCCGCACGCAGTGCCGCCGCATTGGCCGCATCGGTGAAGAGCGCGATGCCGTTCGCCGAAAACACCGGCGTCTGCTCCGGCAGCTTGCCGTCGCGTTCCAGTGCCGTGGTCAGCGCCCGCGCCTTGATCTTGCTTGCCTCGACGTCAGGCTGATCGAACGGATTGATGCCGAGCACCGCACCGGCAACCGCCGTCGCGATCTCGAACCGCACGAACTCCTGCGCGACCTGCTCGGGGTGCTGCAGGCGAATGTCGACGAGCGGATGTCCCGCCTGCGTCAGTGCCGCAAAAGCGGCGTCCGGCGCACCGGACGCAGGACCGAACCGCATATTGATGAAGACGCGATCCTGGCCGTAGACGTCAGGCGCGCCGGGCGGCTCGCCTTCCAGCGGTATCAGCGCCTTGCCGTTCTTACCGGTTGATTCCGCGATCAACTGCTCGGCCCAGGCACCGAAGCTGCCGAGCGTGGACGGCGCAACGATCGTCACCTTGTCGCGGCCCATGAGCGCTGCTTCGCCAAGCGCGAGGCCAAGTTGCACCGCCGGATTATCCGCCGGCGGCACATCGGCGCCGCAACTGCGCAGCATGGTCGCCGCCGCCTGCAACAGCTTCTCGACATCGAACCCGGCGATCGCCGCCGGCACGAGGCCGAATGGCGACAGCACCGAATAGCGTCCGCCGATGGTCGGCTCGCCATGCACGATCTGGCGGAAGCCGTCGCGCTTCGCCACGGCTTCCAGTTGCGAGTTCGGGTCGGTGACGGCGATGAAATGCAAGCCAGCCTTGGGCTTGCCGAGCTTGGCCGTAACCGCGTCGAAGAAATAAGCGAGCAGCATGTTCGGCTCGATGGTCGAGCCGGACTTGCTGGAGACGATAAACAGCGTCTTGCCGAGATCGACGGATTTGGCGATAGCGGCGATCTGCTCGGGATCGGTGGAGTCGAGCGTCAAAAGTCTGGGAAAGCCCGGCTGCGGCACGAAGGTGCGCGCGAGCACCTCCGGTCCAAGGCTCGATCCGCCCATGCCAAGCAGCACCGCATGGGTGAAGCCGGCGCTCCTCACATCGCTCGCCAGACGGCCGTAGAGATCGAGTTGCTGCTGCGCCTCTCCAACGCTGTCGAGCCAGCCGAGCCAGCGCGCCTCATCCGCCCCGGTCCATACCGACGCATCGCGCGCCCAAAGGCGGCGTAACAGTCCCTGCGCGCGCCAGGTTTCGGTGCGCTGCTTGACCTTTTCCGCGAGGTCGGCGGGCAGCGTCAGCGTTTGCGGATCGACCGTATCGCCGAGCACCTTGGCGCGCTTGCGCGCCACCGCGCCGAACAGACTGTCGGCGGCATCGGCGAACAGCCGCACGCCATCCTGCTCCAGCTTGGCGGTAATATCGTCGAGCGAAATCCCGGCTTTCGCCACCGCGGCGAGCACCCGCTCCGCTTCGTCCACGTTCTGCGTCAGCGTGTCGGCGACAACGCCATGATCGCGGAACGCTTCCAGCGTCGGGGTGGGCATGGTGTTGACCGTGTCGGGGCCGATCAGTTCGGCCACGTAGAGCACATCGCTATAGGCTTTGTTCTTAGTGCCGGTGCTGGCCCACAGCAGACGCTGCGGGCGCGCGCCTTTATCCTTGAGCTTGTCCCAGCGCGCGCCGGAGAACAGGCGCTGATAGTCGCGATAAGCGAGCTTGGCATTGGCGATCGCCGTTTTGCCCTGCAGCGCCGCGAGATCCTGCTTCGCCTGCGCCGAACCGGCCGCGGCGATGGCCTTGTCGAGTTGCGCATCGACCACCGCGTCGATGCGGCTGACGAAGAAGCTCGCAACGCTGGCGACGCGGCTGACATCGCCGCCCTTCGCCGCGAAGGCTTCAAGCCCGGCGAGATAGGCTTCCACCACCTCGCGATAGACCGCTTGGGCGAACAGCAGCGTGATATTGATGTTGATGCCGTCGCTCAGCAGCGTGCGGATCGCCACCAGGCCCGGCCGCGTCGCTGGCACCTTGATCATCACATTGGGCCGGTCGCACTGCGTCCACAGGCGCCGCGCCTCGGCGATCGTCCCTTCGGCGTCCATCGCCAGATAAGGCGAGACCTCCAGACTGACGAAGCCATCGGCGCCCTTGGTCTGGTCGTAGACCGGGCGCAGCACGGCCGCTGCGTTCTGAATATCCTCGACCGCCAGCGCCTCGAACAGGTCGGTGCCGGACCGGTCGCCGGCAGCCAGCAGGTGCCGCACGCCCTCGTCATACTCGCCCGAGCCGCCGACCGCCTTCTCGAAGATCGCCGGATTGGAGGTGACGCCGCGGACACCATCCTCATCGACGAGCCGCTTGAGACCGCCTTTTGCCGTGAAACCCCTGTCCAGGAAGTCCAGCCAGACCGACTGTCCGTGCTGCTGCAGCTTCACCAACGGGTTCATGGCCATCCTATCCTGTCTGTGCGACATCCCGCGCGCCGTCGCCGGCACGCGGGATCGCAAACGTCGTCATGCGTGCATTATCACGCACCCATTCACGCGTTTTTGCGCACCTTCGGCAATACTTCCCTGCCGAGCAATTCCATACAACGATCCCACTCGTCAAAGCGGAACCGCAGGTCGAACACGATGTGGTCGATTCCGACCTCGAGATACTTCTCGACGTCTTTTACGACATCATCCGGGCTGCCGACCATGAACGAACCTTCCAGATCCTGCCAGGTCTGGAACGAGCCGGACTCCGGCTTGACCCAGAACTTCTGCGAATTGGCGTTCTTGATCAGCCCGTCGACGCTCACCTTCTTGAGCGCGGTCTCGCGGTCGACGTCGATGCTGGTGATCGGGATGCAGCCTTCCAGCAGCCGTGGGCGTCCCGCCGCCTTGGCATCCTCGCGGAGCTTCGCCACCCGCTTCTTGTAGGTCGGCAGCGTGATGCGGCCGGGGAACCAGCCGTCGCAGAAATCGAGCGCACGGCGGACCGAGGCCGGCGTGCCGCCCGCATACCAGATCGGATGCGGCTTGGTGGCGCGCGGCTTAAAGCCGACATCAGCGTTCTTGTAGTATTTTCCCTCGAACGAGAAGTGGTCGTTGGTCCAGGAGCGCCGCAGGATCTCGACCTGCTCCTTCGCCACCTCGTCGCGCGGCCAGTCGGTCATGCCGAGCGCGTCGAACTCGACCTGGAAGTTGCCGATGCCGAGGCTGAGGATCAGCCGGTCGCCGGCCATATATTGCAGCGAGTTGATCATCAGCGCGAGCAGCAGCGGATGGCGATGCGGGATCAGCGAGCCGAAACCCAGTTGGATCTTCGAGGTGACCGCGCCGATCGCCGACAGGGTGACGAACGGGTCGATGAACGTGTTGTCGGTGCCTTCCATGCCGTGCGGATGGAAAACGAGATGGTCACGCACGAACACCGAGTCGAAGCCGAGCGCTTCGGCCTTGCGCGCGCCGTCGAGCAATTTGTCCTTGCTGCAGTTCGGGCCGAAATGCGGCAGCAGCAATCCATACTGGGTAGCCATAACGGGTCTTTCCTCCTGAGGGGTCGTGCCACGCCTCGGCGGCCGACGGGTTGCTCTTGATCGATTCAGCGAAACAGGTGCGCGGCGGCGAAGCCGCGCATCCGTTTATCTGTCTTCGCGAGACTCGACGCGGTCGTAACGCAGATAGGTGTCGTACCAGTCGACGATCTGCGGCGTGACAATGTCGAAATACTGATCGTAGGCTTTGTAGTGAGATGTCTCCTTCTGCAGGATCAGCTTCTTCGGCTGACCCGCCTTCTCGTAGAGCCGGAATGTCTGTTCTTCCGGCGTCACCGCATCGCCCTCGGTCGAGATGAACAGGATCGCGCGCGGCGAGATGGCCGCCACGAAATCCTCCGGAACGAATTCCATGATCGCATCGGCGCAGCGCAGCGGCACTGTCTCCGGAATACGCGCGTCGACATCTTTCTTGACGGCGGTCTGGCCGCGCTCCGGCGTCACCACCATGATATCCTGACGCGGATTGACCATCTCGCTCTGGCCGTCGAGCACGCGCTTCTTGCGGTCGGCATCAAGGCGCTGCTGGAACGCGATCCACTCATATTCGCGGCGCATGCTGCGCAGCCAGTCGCGACCGCTGGCGAACGCGTAGTTGCTGACCACGCATTTCACACGCTGATCGACCGCCGCCACATAGATCGGCACGGCGCCGCCGGTGCCCCCGGACCCGAACAGACCGATCCGGTTCGGATCGACCTCGCTGCGCGTCTGCATATAAGTGATGGCGTTGCGGATATCCTCCGCCTGCCGCTGCGGCATCACCAGGCCCTTCTCGCCTTCGCTGTCGCCGAAGCCGCGATAGTCGAACACCAGCACGGCGTAACCGGCGGCGGTGAAGCTCTTGTGATAGCGCTCATAGAGCTTCGCATCATGCAGGCCGAGCCAGCCCGGCCCTTGCACGATCGCCGGCCACGGCCCCTCGCCCTGGTCCGGCAAGCGCAGAACGCCATGCAGCTTGCAGCCCTCGCTGTAAAAATGAACCGTCTCCTGCCTCACCGGAACCCCCTTGGCTTTTTTCTTCTCTTATGAACTCAGCGCGAGACCACCGGCGACTGCCGGGCCAGCGCGCGCGAAATCTGCGCCGCGGCGGCGCGCACGTGGCGGATGAACGCCTCGACCTTCTTCTTGTCGTCCCACATCTTTCCGGTGCCGACGAGGCTGATGCTCGCGAAGGCCTTGCCGTTTCGCGCGATCGGCACCGCGAGACCGACCCGGTTCGCGGCGACTTCGCCGCGCGTCAGCGCATAGCCGGCTTCGCGGATGTCTTTGATCTGCGCGCGAAACTCGTGCCAGTTGCTGGCGCGCAGCACGCGATGGATGATCTCGCCATTATCGAGATAGACCGACTTGAGCTGCCGATCAGGTAATTGCGCCAGAATGACCTTCGACGTCGCGCCGATGAAAAGCGGCATGGTCACGCCGCGCTCATAACCGATCTGGCCGCGGAATTTGCTGCCGCGCGCTTCCTGCACGCACATCACGCAATCCTTGAACTTGCGACACACGATTACAACGCAGGCTTCGCTGGTGCGCTCCAGCAGTTCCTGCATCACCGGGGCGGCGATCTGGCTCAGCGGATCGGTATGACGGAGAATCTGGTCGAACCGCACGAAGGCAGGTCCGAGCGCGTAAGCCGCGCCGCTCACCGGATCGAGAAATCCGCCCTTCACCAGATTGCGGACGTGGCGGTAGATCGTGCTCGACGACAACCCCAGCGCGCGCGCCATCTGCTCCACCGTCCAGACCGGGCGGTCCCGGTCGAACAGCTGCAGGATCATGACCAGCCTGCTGGGGCGATTGGCAATCCGTGAGGTTTTAGCCATGTTTTTCATTTTGCGCGGAAAAGTCAGAATTGTCAAAATGTAAGAATTTTGAATTTTCCGATATTGCTATCCTTGGCGCATCTGCACTAGACTTTTCCGCGGCGTCGCGCAGAAACCGCGCGGCAGCGAAACGGATCGCATTCGGCGCGTCGCACGTGGAAGCAGCGACATCGGCATGGATCGCGGATCGCATCGCTGAACGCCCCCGTAACAACGGGTCCAAACTATCGGGGAGAACGACGTGTTGAAGATCGGATACAAGGCCTCGGCGGAGCAGTTCGGGCCAAGCGAACTGCTCGACTTCTCGGTCTACGCGGAAGACGTCGGCTTCGATTCGGTTTTCGTCAGCGACCACTTCCAGCCGTGGAAGCACACCAACGGCCATGCGCCGGCGTCGATCCCGTGGCTCGGCGCGCTGGGCGCGCGCACCAAGCGGATCATCATGGGCACCAGCGTCATGACGCCGACGTTCCGCTATCATCCCTCGATCGTCGCGCAGGCGTTCGCGACGCTGGGCGTGATGTTTCCGGAGCGTGTGGTGCTCGGCCTCGGCAGCGGTGAATCGCTCAACGACGTGCCTGCCCTCGGCATCAAGTGGCCGGGCTTCAAGGAGCGCACCGGCCGGCTGATGGAATCGGTCGATCTGATGCGCCGCCTGTGGATGGAAGAGCGCGTCACCTTCGACGGCAAATACTACAAGACCGAGAAGGCCACGCTCTACGATCGCCCGGCAAAGCCGGTGCCGATCTATCTCGCCGCATCCGGCCCGACCGTGGCGAAGCTCGCCGGCGAAACCGCCGAAGGCTATATCTGCACAAGCGGCAAGGCTCCCGAACTCTACACGGAGACGCTGCTGCCGAACGTGGCCGCCGGTCTCGAAGCCGCCGGCCGCGCCAACGACTCGATCGACCGCATGATCGAGATGAAGGTCTCGTTCGACACCGACCGGCAGCGCGCGCTGGAAGACACCAAGCACTGGGCGGCGCTCGCCCTCTCCCCCGAGGAGAAGATGTCGGTCGAAGACCCTGTCGAGATGGAGAAGCTCGCCGATGCGCTTCCGGTCGAGCGCACCGCCAAGCGCTGGATCGTCTCCGACGATGCGGACGAGCATGTGGAGCGGATCAAGGCCTACACCGACCTTGGCTTCCGCCATCTGGTGTTCCATGCGCCCGGCCCGGACCAGAAGCGGTTCCTGAAGCTCTATGGCGAACAGGTGCTGCCGCGCCTACGGAAGCTCGGGTTGTAAGTCATGGCAACGCCGCCGCGCCTTAGCTTGAGCGGCGTGCCCGGCATCCCGCTGATCGCGCCGGGCGATGACCTCGGCGCGATCATCGTTGCTGCGATGGATCGCGCCGGTCTGGTCTGCGTCGACGGCGATATCGTCGTCGTGGCGCAGAAAGTGGTGTCGAAGGCGCAAGGCCGCTTCGTCGATCTGGCGACCGTCACACCATCGGCGCGCGCACTGAAGATTGCCGCCGACACAGACCGCGATGCGCGGCTGGTGGAAGTGATCCTCTCCGAATCCGTCAACATCCTGCGCAGCGACAAGCGCGCTCTGGTTGTTGAGCATCGCGACGGCTTCATCATGGCCAATGCCGGCGTCGACCGTTCCAACGTCCGCCCCGGCGACGGCGACACGGTGCTGCTGCTGCCGCTCGATCCGGATGGCGCGGCGGCGGCGCTGCGCGCCACACTGGAGGCTCATTTCGGCAAGACGCTCGGCGTCGTGATCAACGACAGTTTCGGCCGCCCGTGGCGCCGCGGCACGACCGGCGTCGCGTTGGGCGCTGCCGGTATGCCGGCGCTGAATGACCTGCGGGGGCAGCCGGACCTGTTCGGCCGGGTGCTGGAAGTGAGCGAAGTAGCCTTCGCCGACGAGATCGCAACTGCCGCGTCGCTGGTCATGGGCCAGGCCGACGAAGCCTGTCCGGTCGTGCTGCTGTCAGGCTTACCCGTGCAGACGCAGAATTTCCCGGCACGGACATTGCTTCGCCCACGTGCCGACGATCTGTTCCGGTAAGAACCATGGCCGCAGCCTCCACATCGCCTGACGCCCGACCCGTCCTCGCTCTTTCCGGCGGGATCGGCGGCGCCAAGCTCGCCCTCGGCCTGTCTCATGCATTGCCGGACGGTGCCCTGACCATTGTCGCCAATACCGGTGATGATTTCGACCATCTCGGCCTCAGCATTTCACCCGATATCGATACGCTGACCTATGTGCTCAGCGATCTCGACAACCAGCAGACCGGCTGGGGGCGGCGCGACGAAACCTGGTCGTTCATGGAAACGCTCGGCTCACTCGGCGGCGAGACCTGGTTCAAGCTCGGCGACCGCGACCTCGCGTTGCATGTGGAGCGCACGCAGCGCCTGCGCACGGGCGAGACCCTGTCGGCGATCACTGCCGATATCGCTCGCCGCCTTGGTGCGCGCGCCCGCATCCTGCCGATGACCGACGATCCTGTGCGCACGCAGGTGATGACCGCCGACGGCCCACTCGACTTTCAGCGTTACTTTGTCGGAATGCAATGCACGCCGGCCGTTACCGGCTTCCGTTTCGCCGGGGTTGAAAATGCAGTGCCGCATCCAGCATTGCTGGTGTTGCTGCGCGACCCGCGCCTGCGCGCCGTCGTCATCTGTCCGTCGAACCCGTTTATCAGCGTCGATCCGATCCTCGCGCTGCCGGGCGTGCGCGCCGCGCTCGCCGCATGCGCCGCGCCGATCGTAGCCATTTCGCCGATCATCGGCGGCGACGCCGTCAAGGGACCGACCGCCAAGATGATGCGCGAACTCCGTATCGCCGTGACCGCCGCCAGTGTGGCCGACCATTACGCCGGCCTGATCGATGGCTTGATCGTCGACAACGCCGACGCTGCGATCACGCCCGCCCATCCCGTGGCGCTCGATGCGCGTCCCGTCCTGATGCGCAGCCTCGACGACAAGATCGCCCTGGCCGAGGCAACGCTCGCTTTCGCCGATCGTCTGGCGCGACAACCGCCCGTCCATCGCAAGAGACGCATGATGGGAGCCGCGTGATGGCAGCCGCACGCAAGATCTGGGCGGTTATTCCGGTGAAGGAAGTCACCGGTGCCAAGCAGCGGCTGTGCGGCGGCGTGCCGCCGCATCTCCATGTGGCGCTGGTACGCGCCATGCTGGAAGATGTCGTCGCTGCCGTGGCGCAAGCGCGCGGCCTTGCCGGATTTATCATCGCCACCCTTGACCCAGTCGCGCAGGCCCTCGCCCAGCGTCACGGCGGGAGGGTGTTCACCGACGATGCGCGCGCGGGACACACCGGCGTAGTCGCCACCGCGGCCCGCCGGCTGGCGGAGGAAGGCGCCGACGCTATCCTCCAGCTTCCCGGCGATATCCCGCTGGTCACCGCGACCGAGATCGATCAGGTGATCGCGCTGCATCAGCCTGGTCCCTCGTTCACCATCGTGCCGTCGCACGACGACAAGGGCTCCAACACCGTTGTGGTGTCGCCGCCCACCGCCGTGCCGCTCAAATTCGGCGACGACAGTTTCTATCCGCATCTGAAAACCGCCCGCGACCACGGCATCGTGCCACAAGTCGTACGGCTGCCCGGCATTGCGCGCGATATCGACCATCTCGAAGATCTGATCGCATTCGCCCGGCTCGGTTCGACCACCCGTACCCAGGCTTTCCTCGATCGCCACGACTTCATCCATTGGGGCCGCGTGCGCGCCCTGACCTGCGACCTTGTCACCGAAGCGGATCCGATCTGATGACGACGCTGCTCTCGCTTGCCGATCGCCTTGCGGCTGCTGATCTGACTGACGACGAGGCGCTTGCGCTCGCCGAATTCAACGATCTGCCGGCGCTGATGCGCGCGGCCTCGGCGATCCGCGACCGCGGCCACGGCTCGATCGTCTCCTATTCGAAAAAAGTCTTCATCCCGCTCACCAAGCTTTGCCGGGATACCTGCCACTACTGCACCTTCGCGCAGCCGCCGCGGGTCGTCGGCGCCGCTTATCTGTCGCCGGAGGAAGTGCTGAAGATCGCCCGCGCCGGCGCCGCCGCCGGCTGCCACGAGGCGCTGTTCACGCTCGGCGACAAGCCGGAATTGCGCTACCGCGCCGCGCGCGAGGCCCTCGACGCCCTCGGCTACGCGACCACGCTCGACTATCTCGCCGCGATGGCGGAACTGGTGCTCAAGGAAACCGGCCTGCTGCCGCATCTCAATCCCGGTGTGATGAGCCGCGACGACCTCGAAAAGCTGCGCAAGGTCTCTGTCTCCCAAGGCATCATGCTGGAAAGCGCATCGGAGCGGCTGATGCAGCGCGGCATGCCGCATTTCGGCTCACCGGACAAAGCGCCGGCGGTGCGGCTCGCCACCATCGCCGCCGCCGGCGAAGCGCAGGTGCCTTTCACCTCCGGCATCCTGATCGGCATTGGCGAAACCCGGCGCGAGCGGATCGAGTCCCTGCTCGCCTTGCGCGACCTGCATCGCCGCTACGGCCATATTCAGGAAATCATCATCCAGAATTTCCGCGCCAAGCCTGACACGCGGATGGCCGACGCGCCGGAGCCGAACGCCGCGGATCATCTGTGGACCATCGCCGTCGCCCGCATCCTGTTCGGCGCCACGATGAACATTCAGGCACCGCCAAACCTCGCCGGCGGTTCGCTGGCCGATATCGTCGCGGCCGGCATCAACGATTGGGGCGGCGTGTCGCCGGTGACGCCGGATCACGTCAATCCGGAAGCGCCATGGCCGGCGTTGCGCATGCTGGAGCAACGCACCGCGCAGGCCGGCAAGGTGCTGGTCGGCCGTCTCGCCATCTATCCCGCCTATCTTGATGCGCCCGAGCGCTGGCTCGATCCTGCGCTGCGCACGCCATCGCTGCGCGTGAGCGACGCGGACAATTTCGCGCGGCCGGATAGCTGGGTTGCCGGCGCCGGACACGACACGCCCATCGCGCTGCCGCCCTCCCCGCCAACGGCGACACGCACGCGGCCGCCGGTCGGCGACCGGCTGCAGGCGCTGTTCGATCGGCCGGGCGACTATTCCGAAGACGATCTCATCACATTGTTCTCGGCGCGCGGCACGGACTTCCTGCGCGTGTGCGAGGCCGCCGATGCGCTGCGTGCGCGCGTCAACGGCGACACCGTGTCTTACGTCGTCACCCGCAACATCAACTACACCAATATCTGCTACTTCCGCTGCAAGTTCTGCGCGTTCTCCAAGGGCAAGCTCGCCGCCAATCTGCGCGGCAAGCCCTACAATCTCGGCCTGGAGGAAATCCAGCGTCGTGCGACGGAAGCCTGGGCGCGTGGCGCCACCGAAGTCTGCCTGCAAGGCGGCATCCACCCCGACTACACCGGCGAGACCTATCTCTCGATCTGCCGCGCCATCAAGCAGGCGGTGCCCGGCATGCACATCCATGCCTTCTCGCCGCTGGAAATCCAGCAGGGCGCGGAAACGCTCGGCATTCCGGTCGCCACCTTGCTGGAACGCCTGCAGGAAGCCGGGCTCGGAACCCTGCCCGGCACAGCTGCTGAGATTCTCGATGACGAAGTTCGTGCCGTCATCTGCCCGGACAAGATCAACACGCAACAGTGGCTCGACATCGTCGAGACGGCGCACCGCGTCGGTCTCAAGACCACCGCCACGATCATGTATGGCCATGTCGACCGTCCGCGCCATTGGGCGCGGCACTTGATGCGGTTGCGCGATCTCCAGGCGAGAACCGGCGGCATCACCGAACTGGTGCCGCTGCCGTTCGTGCCGATGGAAACGCCGATCTATCTGCATGGGCGCGCGCGCAGCGGCACGACGTTCCGCGAGGCCGTTATGATGCATGCGGTGGCGCGGCTCGCGCTGCATCCGCTCATCACCAGCATTCAGACCTCATGGGTGAAGATGGGGCCGGACGGGGTGAAATGGTGCCTGCGCGCCGGCGCCAACGATGCCGGCGGAACCCTGATGGACGAAACCATCACCCGCTCGGCCGGCGCGACCCACGGACAGGAAATGCCGCCGGCGGAGATGGAAGAGCTCATCACATCGATCGGCCGCACGCCGCGGCAGCGCACGACGCTTTATCGCGATGCGCCGGAAGAGCAGTACGCCAAATCATTCACGGCCGCCGCGCTGATCCGGCCGATGACCGACACCGCTGCATAAATCAACAGAGCTGCGGACAAACCGCGGACAAAAGTACCCGTTCATAGGAGAGGAACAATGCCATCCAAGAAAACGCCCCCGGGGCTGACAGACCGGGCCTTGCTGAACCGCCGCGACCTCTTTGCAACCGTCACCGGCGGCGCCGCTTTCCTGCTGCTGCCGGGCTCCGCTCAGGCGGCGTGGCCGGACCGCATCGTGCGGATCGTCGTGCCATTTGGTGCGGGCTCAAGCTCCGACACCATCGCCCGCATCATCGCGGCTAAACTGGGCGAGAAGCTCGGCCAGCAATTCATCGTGGAGAATCGCGTCGGCGGTGCGACCATTCTCGGCACCAACACGATCGCCAAGGCGGCACCGGACGGCTATACGCTCGGTCTCGCCAACACCAGCACCCACGCAGCGACCGCGGCGGTCTATAACGACCTGCCGTTCGACGCGACCAAGGATTTCACGCCGATCGGCATGATCGGCAGCTCGCCGTTCCTGCTGATTGGGTCGCCGAAACTTCCCGCGAAAACGCTGAAGGATTTCGCGGCGATGGCCAAAAAGGACCCGGGCAAATACAGCTACGCTTCAGCCGGCACCGGTACGTTGACGCATCTCGCCGGCGAACTGGTGAAATGGAAGCTCGGCATCCAGGTCACCCATGTGCCCTATCGCGGCACCGAGCAGTCGGTGGCCGACCTGCTGACGGGCCGGATCGACATGATCGTCGCCACCATCCCGCCGGTGCTCGGACAAATCCGCGAAGGCGACCTCAAGCCTTACGCGGTGATGAGCGCCAAACGCGTCGACGTGATCCCCGACGTTCCGACCGTTGCCGAAGCCGGCGCGCCGGGCTGCGAGGCGGCGCTGTGGAGCGCGCTGGTGGCGCCGGCCGGCGTCCCGGCCGATATCACGCGCGCGCTCAATGAGGCGCTGCGGGAGATCGTCAGCCGCAAGGATGTGCAGGAAACCTTCCGGACGCAGGGCATCGCTCCTGAGCCCGGCACTCCGGAGGCGACGGCCGAAACCATCCGCAACGACATTGCGCGCTGGAAGCAGGTCGCCAACGAGGCGAACATCCATCTCAAGCGCTGATCCGGCATCCCCGGATCGACACCACAGCCTGAGCGACCGTTCGCGAATTAACGCGGCCGGTCGCTCGGCAGGTTGGTGAACAGGCCGTCCGGTAGCGCCTTTACGTAGCCGAGCATATTCTCCGCACTGACCACGTCGGCATATTTGGCATGCATGTCGCAGAGCGACATCGCATGCGAAGCCTGCGAGCGGTCGAAGCATCCCTCTTCGGCAATCGCAACCCGGAAATTGTGGCTGAAAGCGTCGAGCACCGTCGCGCGCACGCAACCGCTCGTGGTCGCACCGGTCACCAGCACGCTGTCGCAACCGAGATCCGTCAGGAAGCCGACCAGCGGCGTGCCGAAGAACACGCTCGGCTTGTGCTTGTAGATCACGATGTCCTGCGGCTGCGGCGCCAGTTCCGCAATGATCATGTTGCCGTCGAGATTGTTGTTCTGCCGGGTCGACGCATCCTCGGCATTGCGCGAATTCTTCCACGCCCAGCTTCCCGCATCCCAATTGTCCGGGCGCCGGGAATTGGTCGAAAAGATCACCGGAATCTTGCGCTCGTGCGCGGCGTCGATCAGCGAGCGGATCACCGGCACTGCGGCCCAGCCCTCCTCGCCGCATGCGTTACGCCACCGCTTGATCGCCTCGAGGATCGGCTCGGACCGATCGCCGGCGAAATTGTAGTTCACGTCAATCACCAGCAAAGCCGGGCGCTTGCCGTAGCCGGCATTCGCACCATAGCCGCTCACCGCCCACATCCTCTTGTCGCGTTCGGTGAGAAACTGGTTCCAGATCGGTTCTTTGCTCATGCTCTTGCGACTTCCACTCGTGAAAAAAAAATCAGGTTCGTGCATCGCCGGGAACGATCCCGGGCGCGAGCGACATGCAATGGTCGGCGATCGCGCCGGCGCGTGTGATCCACAATCGCTCGCGGTATTTCGGCTGCAGGCAGTGTTGCAGCGCCCGCCGCAGATTGCGCGTGCGGTGCGGCTGGCCGACGATGAAGCCGTGCAGCGCGAGCGAGAACACCAGCGGCTGCCGCTCCGACTGCTCCAGCATCTCCTCGAACTGATCGACGATCATGTCGCACAGCTCGCGGCCGGTGTGATCGCGCAGCACCTGCGCGCCCGCATCGTTCATTTCCATCGGATACGGCACCGACAGGATCGGCCCGGCGCGCGTCGACATCCAGAACGGCTGATCATCGGCCGGCCAGTCGAGCACGTAGCGATAGCCGTTCTCCTTCAGGAGATCGGGCGTGATCGCGTTGGAGGTCGCGCCCGGCCCGAGCCAGCCTTGCGGGCGGCTGCCCGTGTGCTGCTCGATCAGCCGCGTCGTCTCGCGGATGATGCCGACCTCATCGTTTTCCGCCACATCGCGTAACGTCTGCGAATTGGTGACGCCGTGGCCGCAAATCTCGTCCTGGCGCGCGGCAAGACGCGCCATGATCTGCGGATAATGTTCGGCGACAAGCCCGTTGAGCATCACCGTTGCCGGCAACTGCAGGGCATCGAGCAGATTGAAGATACGCCAGATGCCGACCCGATTGCCGTAGTCGCGCCAGGAGTAATTGCGGTGCGTCGGCCCGGCACCGCGATTGTGCGGGTCCATGCCGCCGCCGCGCAGGAACGCATAATGCTCGATATTGACAGCGATGTAGAACGCGAGCGTGCGGCCTTCCGGCCACGCATAGTGCGGCCGCTCGTCGATCGGTGAGAAATCGTAGCGGCCGTGAACGGGCAACATAGCGGTCCTGCCAAAAAGTCCAGCACCGGCCCCGTTGCGAGGCCGGTGCTGTCCGTTTAGTCGAGCTTGCCGATGTCTTTGACGACCTTGGCGAGGCGCGTGTGATCTGCGGCGACGACCTTTGCGAAGTCCGGCGCATCGAGATACGCCACCTTGGTCCCCGCTTTGGTGTAGATCGCCGTCACCGCCGGGCCTGTCAGCACCGTGCGCATCGCACCGCGTAGCCGCGTCACCACGGCCTCGGGCGTCGCTTTCGGCACGAACATGCCGGCCCAGACATAGAACGAGAGCGGGATGCCCGCCTCCTTCAAAGTCGGAACGTTCGGCAGATTGTCGATGCGCTTGTCGCTAATGGCGGCGAGCACGCGGATTTTTCCCGCCTCGATCTGCGAGATAATCGTGCCGACCGTGGTGGAGGTCGCGCCCACCTGACCGCCGATCAAGCCGGTGATCGCCGGCCCCGCACCGCGATACGGCACATGCTGCAGCTTGATCCCTGTATCCCGGGCAAACATCTCCATCGACAAATGCGCCGCACCGTAATTCCCGGACGAGCTGTAGGTGATCTGCCCCGGTCGCTTCTTCGCGTCCTCGATGAAATCCTTGACGGTCTTCCAAGGCGACGAGGCCTCCACCGCGATGACGTTCGGATCGGAAATGATCTGCGCCACTGGCGTGAGCTGCGGCACCTCATAGATCGGCGTGCGGTTGAACAGACGATCCGATTCCGGCGATACCACCAGCGAGTTGAGCGTCACCAGCGTCGTGTAACCATCCGGGTCCGCCTTGGCGACCACGCCGGCGCCGAGCGCACCACCCGCGCCGGCCCGGTTATCGACCACGAAAGCATGGCCGAGCACCTTGTCGAGCGCCTGCGCCACCGGGCGGGCGGCAAGATCGGCGAGCCCGCCGGGCGGAAACGGCACGATCATCGTCACGTTACGGGAGGGCCAAGCCGCCTGCGCGCCGGCCCCCGAAGACATCGCACCGGCCAGTGGCAACGCCGCAACACCGCCGACAAAGGTCCGCCGGCTGATGGACAGCGTCATAGCATCTGTCTTGTCTCGCATGATCGTGTTCTCCCCTGATTGTTTTATTGTTCGCTCCGGAACGACCGCGGGTTCTGAATGTCCGCTTCGCCGTACCGTTCACCCTCCGCCGACCTGTTCGGCGGTATCCTCGTCACCCTGCTTTGAGTCCCTGACGCACCTCGGCCTCGATCAACTGCCAGATGTCGTCAACCAGCCGCACGAACCGCGCATCGCGCTTGAGCGCCAGCTCGCGCGGACGCGGCAGGTCGATCTCGACCTCCTGCCGCACCGTTCCCGGCCGCGCGCTGAACACGATCACCCGGTCCGACAGAAACACCGCCTCGTCGATCTGGTGCGTGATCAGCAGCACGGTCTTGCGGCTCTCCCGCCAGATCGACAGCAACTCGGACTGCATGATCTCGCGGGTCTGTGCATCGAGCGCCGCGAACGGCTCGTCGAGCAGCAGGATGCGCGGATCGACCGCGAGCGCGCGCGCGACATTGACGCGCTGGCGCATGCCGCCGGAGAGTTGATGCGGATAGTGGCTCTCGAATCCGTCGAGCCCGGTCATGGTCACGAAGCGCTGCGCCACCGCCGAGGCATCCGCCCAAGACCGGCCCGCCAGCGTCAGACCATAGGCAACGTTCTCGATCACGCTTTTCCACGGCAGCAGCGAATCCTGCTGGAACACCATGGCCCGGTCGGTGCCCGGCCGCGTGACGCGCTGGCCATCGACGAGCACCGCGCCCTGTGTCGGCGCGAGCAACCCGTCGATGATCCGCAGCAGGGTCGACTTGCCGCTGCCGCTAGCGCCGACGATGGAAACGAACTCGCCCTCGTTGATGGCGAGATTGATGTCGCGCAGCGCTTCGACCGACGGCTTGCCCTTGCGTTCGAACAGCTTGCTGACGCCTTCCACACGAAGCAGTGCTGTCATTCCTGCCTCCACGGTGCCAGCCGGCGCTCGAGGGTCGCGAACGCGATGCTTCCCAACAGGCCCATGGCGCCGAGCACGAACACATAGCCCAGCACCCGCGCCGTATCGAAGGTCTGGCTCGCCGAGAGGATGGCGAAGCCGAACCCGGCAAACGAGCCGAAGAATTCAGCGACCACGATACCGACCAGCGCCCGCGCCCACGACACGCGGATGCCGCTGACGATGAACGGCAACGCATAGGGGAACGTCACGGTGGTGAAGACCTGCCACGGGGTCGCATTGAAGGAGTGCGCCGCTTCGATCAGCGGCTTGTCGGTGGCGCGCAGACCGGCTTCGGTCGTCACTACCACCGGGAACACCGCCACGAGCAGCACCAGAACGAATTTCGATGCGAAGCCCAGCCCGAGCCAGGCGACGAACAGCGGCGCCAGCGCGATGATCGGCACCGAGTTGAGCGCACTCAACGCCGGTCCGCCAATCAGCGACAGCAAGCGGCTCGACGCCAAAGCTAGACCAATGGCGATGCCGATGATCACCGAGACGATGAACGAGGTCACCACCGCCACCACAGTGGCAACGGCGTTTGTCCACATACTGCCCTGAATCGTTTCGTTCCAGAGCGCCACGGCAACGTCCGCCGGCGGCACCAGCAGCAGGCGGTTGGTCACCACCGTCGCTACCAGCTGCCAGATGACCAGCACGCACAGAATAGAAAACACGATCCGCATGAACGATGCGAACCGTGTCTCCTGTTCGAGAAATTCGATAAGTCCCTTCAACGCATACGCCTCAATTTAAGCCTTGGACCGACGCAGCTTTACCCCGGGTAATGCGCGCGGGCCTGCTTGCCCCAACCCTTCTCGCCGACGACCTTGCCGTCGACATAGACCGTCTTGCCGCGCACGATGGTGCGCACCGGCTTGCCACGCACCTTCTTGCCCGCATACGGGCTCCAGCCGGTGAGGCTGAGCACGTCTTCGTCGCGGATTTCGTATTCGCGGTTGAGATCGACCAGCACCAGGTCGGCGTGATAGCCGGGCACGATATCGCCCTTCTTCTCGATGCCGAAAATCTTCGCCGGCGCAGTCGACGTCGCCTCCACCACACGCTGCAACGGAATCTTGTTCTCCAGCGCCGCGGTCAGGAACATGCTGAGATAGAACTGCGTCGACGGCGTGCCGGTGTGCGCCTTCCAGCCGTCGGTCCAGCCGATTTCCTTCTCCTCGCGCGTGTGCGGCGCGTGGTCGGTGGCGACGATATCGATGGTGCCGTCATTGAGACCTTCCCAGAGGCTCGGCACGTTCTTTTCCGGCACCCAGTACGACAGCGCATAAGAGCCGAGGCGTTGGATCGCCGACCACTCGCAACCAAGGAACAGCGCCCACGGATTGATCTCGCAGGTAACGCGCTGGCCCGCCGCCTTGGCCTCGCGGATCAGATCGACGCTGCCCGAAGTCTGCGTGTGCAGGATGTGCAGATGGCAGCCGGCGGCGCGTTGCAGCCGCAGCAAGGTCGCGATCGCGGTTTCCCAGATCACGCCGTCGTGCGCGGCATAGGCCTTGGCGTAAGCGAGCGCATCGCGCTGCTGCCGGTCCCAGAATTCCTGCTCGATCACATCCATCAGCGCCTGATCGTGCGGATGCACCATCAGCGGCACATTGACCTTGGCGCAGTGCTGCATGATCTCGAGAATTTTGCCGTGATCGTGCACGCCGATACCCGGCATGTGCGGATAGCTGCGGCCGGTATCGACCACCATGAAGATCTTGAACGCGGCGATACCCTGATCCGCCATCTTCGGAATTTCATCGGCGATGGTCGGCGCCGGATTGAAGTTCCAGTCGACCACGGCGTCGCGCTCATAGATCGCGAACTGCTTCTTCAACAGCGCCAGCGAGTTCGGCGGCGGGGTGACGTTCGGCATCGCCACCGAGGTGGTGACGCCGCCCGCGGCGCACTGCTTGGTCGAGGTATAGATGGTGTCCTTGTATTCGAAGCCAGGCTCGCTGCCCTCGCGATGATGCGAGTGCATGTCGATCACGCCGGGAAGGATCGCCAGCCCGCCGGCGTCGATCACTTCCTTGGCTTCCGGCTCGTCGCCCGGTGCGTAGACGCCGGCGATGATGCCGTCGCGGATGCCGACCGAGGCGCGGGTTTCGGACTTCGACGTGATCAGAAGGCCGTTGCGGATAAGGGTATCCATCGAAACTATTCTCCAGTGACTTCAGTCTGTTTGCAAAACGGGGTGATCAGCGGCCGGCGCCGCCGGCACGAGGCAGCGGACGCTGCCGGATGGTGTCGAGCACCTCCTGCACGAATGCGCGCGAGAGATTGCGGGTGATGAAGACGATGCGCGACTTGCGCACACCCTCCGGCCAAGCCGGCAGGTCGAACGGCGGATGAAACAGGCTCTGCACCGCCTGCACGACGATCGGCCGGTCGCGGCCGACGATATCGAGGATGCCTTTGACCCGGAGCAGATCGTTGCCGTGGCCGATCACGAGCGCGTCGAGCCAGTGCGCGACATGATCCCACTGCAGCGGCTCGTCGAATTCGAGCACGAAGGAGCCGATCTCGGCATTGTGGCGGTTCACATCGTGATGATGGTGGTGGCCATGCCGATGCAAATGGTTGTCATTGTCGTGCGCTTCCGCATTCAGCCAGCGCGCCACGTCCGCGCTTTTGGTCTGCGGATCGTAGATGTCGACGGTCGCGAGGTCGGACGGTGCCGGCAGATGATCCAGCGAAGAATGATGCTGCCGTGCGCCGGGGTTGAGTGCCGACAGCCGGCCGGTGAGTATGTCCGCGGCTTCCGGGTCGACGTCGGTCTTGGTGACGATGATCTCGTCGGCCACCGCCGCCTGCTTCACCGCCTCCGGATGGCGGTCGAGCGTCGCGGCGCCATTGACCGCATCGACCGTGGTGATGACCTGCGCGAGCCGGAACTTGCGCGCCACCGGGAACGTCATCAGCGCCTGGATCACCGGCGCGGGATCGGCAAGACCGGTCGTTTCGATCACCACGCGGTCAAAGGCGCGAACCTCACCCTTCTCGCGTTTGACGATCAGTTCGCGCAGCGTGTTGACGAGATCGCCGCTCACCGTACAGCACAGGCAGCCGGTCGACAGTTCGATGGTATTATCGGTGCTGGATGCGATCAGCGCATGATCGATCCCCACCTCGCCGAACTCGTTGACGACGACCGCGGCGCCGGACAATTCCGGCGAGCGCAGCCATGCGTTCAACAGTGTCGTCTTCCCGCTGCCGAGAAATCCGGTCAGCAGCGTCACGGGAAGACGATCGTCTGGCGGGCGGTGATCGGTCATACGCGGATACGCAACTCGGCTTGATCGTCGCTTATTTCAGGAAGCTCGGATCGTAGTAACGCGACAGGTCGAACGGCTTCGACGAAGCCGGGTTCGCGCCGATGTCCTTGTCGATGTTGATGATATTTTCGAGGCCGGCCGCCTTCACTTCGAGATTGTGGCCGATCGCCTTCTGATCCTCGACGATGAACTTGTAGGAATCGGCGCAGACATCGGCCGGGATCTTGGTATAGGCGGCGAGAATATCGATCGCCTTCTGCTTGTTGGCCGGATCGTAAATCCACACCGATGCCTTCTGAAGCGCCTTGGTGAGGCCGACGGCAGCCGGACGGTTCTTCGCGGCCCAATCCTTGTTGAGGATCAGCGGCGTCTGGACATACGGCTCGCGATAGACGTCCAGCACCTTCATCTTCTCGCGTTCGGCCAGCGTGTCGAACGGCGCGATCAGCAGCGCGCCCTTCACCTGGCCGTTGCCGAGCGCAACGACGCGGTCGCGCGAATTGGTGAGCGCCACCATCTTGACGCTGCGCGGGTCGACGCCGCCGCGCTTGAGCTGATAGCGCAGCAGGTTGGCTGTGCCGCCTTCCACCGCGCCAGCCGTGACGGTCGCACCATCGAGGTCCTTGATCGTATTGACGCCAGCGCCGCCGACGAGCCGCAGGATGGTTTTTTCCAGCACGGCGCCGGCAATAACCACCGGCGCGCCCTGATCGACCGCGCGGATCACCACGTCGCCGAGCGAAATGCCCGCCTCGACGCTGCCCGACGACACGGCCTGCAGCAGGGTCGGACTGGAGCTGGCGATCAATTCCTTCACGACGATCTTGTTGGCGTCATAGAAGCCCTGATCCTTGGCGATCGCATGCAGCCAAAGAAGCGCGCTCGGCGCGAGCATGGCGACGCGAACCTCGGTCGGCTGCTGGGCGCGGACCGGCGCGGCACCCATGGCGGCCAGCGCCATCAAAGCCGCCAGTGTGCGGGTAATCAGCTTCATGTAACCTCCTGCTTTTCTGTCGGCGTGTTCCGTCGTGCATCCGACCGGTCGCACAAACGCCAGCGGCCCGGCTGCGCCCGGGTCACCTGACCGGACCGTAGCCCACCGCCGGCACCGCAGCAACGGAATTATCTCCAATTGATAATTTTGCACATTTTTGCATCATGGTAATGATATGCCATCGCGGCCCGCTGCCGCCCCTTGCTGTCATGACACGCCAACCTCGCCTTCTCGCCATCCTCCAGCTTTTCGAGCAGGGCCAGCCGGCCCTGACGGTGGAGGATATGGCTGCTGCCCTCGGCATGCCGACCAGTACGACCTACCGGCACGTCCGCAGCCTGGTGCAGGGCGGCCTGCTGGATCCGGTCACCGGTGCGGCTTATGCGCTCGGACCGGGCTTTATCCGCTATGACCGGGTGCTGCGACAAAATGACGAGCTGGTGCGGATCGCCGATCCGGTGATGCGCGATCTGCTCGCGAGCACGAGACGGTCTGCCACCGTCGTCCTGTCGCGCCGCTTCAAGGACTGCGTGATGTGCGTGCATGAGGTCGCCGGCGATCGACGGCATCCCGCCACAAGCTATGAGCGCGGCGTGGCGATGCCGTTGTTTCTCGGCGCGACGTCGAAGGTCATTCTGGCCAACCTGCCCGACCGCACTCTGAAGGGCGTGTATCTCGCCAATGAAAGAGCCATCAAGAACGCGCTGCACGTCAACGACTGGCAGGATTTCAAGACGCAATTCCGCGACATCCGCCGCGCCGGCTACGCGTTGACGGATTCCGAAGTCGCCGCCGGCCGCGTCGGCCTTGCCGCGCCGATCTCGCGCGCCGGTCAGGTTGTCGCCGGATTGAGCCTCGTGATCGTGCCGACCAAAACGGAGCGCAGCAAAGTGGCGCAGTTCATTCCGCAGGTCATTGCCGCCGCCGAGAAGATATCGCGCGCGCTGTCCAGTCGCGCGCCGCTGATCTCGCGATAACGCTGCACTCCAAAAATCGCCGACAAGGCCGCCGTTTGACTCCGCGGCGCGTGCTTCCTAACGTCTATAAAACCGAATTTCAGTTCGCTATCCGAACCCAGAACCTCGATGGCCACGAGCGACCAGAATCCGAAGAATCTCGTCCAGTCGCTGGCGAAGGGGCTGCGAATCCTCTCGGTATTCACCGCGGAAGAACCCGAACTGCTGCTGAGTGAGGTGGCGCGTCGCGCCGCCGTCGACAATGCGACCGCGTTCCGGTTTCTCAACACGCTGGTGATGCTCGGCTACGTCACCAAGATCGCCAACACCAAACGGTTCCGGCTGACGCTGAAGCCGCTCGAACTCGGCTTCAACGCCATCGCGCGCATGGACCTGCGCGACATCGCCCGTCCGCTGCTGCGCTCGCTGGTCGGCACGCTGAACGAGGCGGCGAGCCTCGGCATCCTCGACAACACCGAGGTGGTCTATGTCGAGCGCGTGCAGGCCGGGCTGATCCGGCTCGGCGCCAATGTGCGCGTCGGCACGCGCATTCCCGCTTATTACTCCGCCATAGGCCACGCGATCATGGCGCATCTGCCGCCGGACCATGTGCGGCATATCCTCACCGCCAGCAACCGCATGAAACTGACGCCCGGCATGCAGGTGTCGGTGCCGCAACTGGAACGCCAGATCGACCTCGTCCGCAAGCGCGGCTACGCTTTGTCCGATGGTGACATCGTCAGCGGGCTGCGCATCCTCGCCGTCCCTGCGCTGGATCATGGCGGCACCGTGCTCGGCTCGCTCAGCGTCGCGGCGCCGGGCATGCGTATGCAGAAAGAGCGCTTCGTCGCACTCGCGCTCGATCCGCTGCTGCAGGCCGCACACGACTTCAGCCGCGCCTGCAGCGCGGCAGGCCAGACATTGCAACCGTTACCAACAGCGAACGCCGGATAAACCGGCGCACAACGAGGAAACGCACAAGGAGACACGATGCATTCGACGGCCACGCTCGGCCACATCGCGGCAACGTCGCAGGCAGCCGCCGGCCCCCATAATCCCGTTATGCCGGCGAGCGCGCCGCTCATCCGCGCGCGCGGCCTGGTGAAAGTCTATTCCACCGTCGCCGGCGATCCGGTAGTCGCCCTCGATGGCATGAACCTGTCGATGGCGGACGGCGAGTTCGTCTCCATCGTCGGCCCGTCGGGCTGCGGCAAGAGCACGATGCTGCGGCTCCTGGCCGGCCTCGACACGCCCGACGCCGGCGAAATGACGCTCGGGTCTCAGGCGATCAACGGCCCGTCAAGCGCCGTCGGCGTCGTGTTCCAAAACGCGACCCTGCTGCCGTGGATGACGGTCTGGCAGAACGTCATCCTTCCCCTGCAAGTGGGCGGCGGCAACCGCGCGGCGCGCGAAGACGCCGTGCGCGAGTATCTGTCGATCGCCGGCCTCGCCGGTTTCGAGAACAAATATCCTTACGAACTCAGCGGCGGCATGCAGCAGCGCGCGGCCATCGTGCGCGGTCTCGCGCGCGATCCAAAGGTGCTGCTGATGGATGAACCGTTCGGCGCGCTCGATGCGCTCACCCGTGAGCGCATGAATGGCGAATTGCAGCGCATCTGGATGGCCAGCAAGAAGACCGTGCTGCTGATCACCCACAGCATCGGCGAGGCGATCTTCCTCGGCGATCGCGTGATCGTCATGTCGGGCCGCCCCGGTCGCGTGCTCGAGGACTTGCGGGTCAATCTCCCGCGCCCGCGCAACCATGCCGAGACCATCGCGGATCCGGAATATATCCGCCTCGCGCGGGAAATCCGCCGCATGCTGGACGCCTGACATGAGCACCGCAGATATTTCCACGCCGCACGATTTCGCCGCCCGCACCATGGAGCGGCTCGCGGCGCAACGCCGCCGCCAGCGCATCGGCAACATCATGCTCACCATCGCCGGGATGATCGGCCTGCTGGTGCTGTGGCAGGTGGCGGTGCAGGTGTTCCATGTGCCGTCCTACATCCTTCCTGGGCCGGAGCGTGTCTTCAACGCGCTATGGTCCGGCCTCGCTGTTCCGCTCGACAGCCGAGTCGGCTTCTATCTTCCGCTCGGCAGCACGCTCGGGCACGCCGCGCTCGGCTTTGTGATCGGCGCGACGCTGGGACTCCTGCTTGGCTCGCTGATGGCGGAATTCCGACCCGCCGAAATTATCCTGATGCCTTACGCGTTCGCGCTGCAAAGCCTGCCGAAGATCGCGATTGCACCGCTTATCATCGTCTGGTGCGGTTTCGGCAACGGATCCAAGGTGGTGATGGCCGCGCTGCTCACGTTCTTCCCGATGCTGGTGAACAGTTTTGCCGGCATCCGCTCCACCGAACCGGAACGGCTCGACCTGATGAAAGCGCTGTCGGCCTCGAGATTGCAGACCTATCTGCGAGTCAAGCTGCCGACTGCTGCGCCCTATATCTTCGCCGGCCTCGACATGGGCGTGGTCTATGCCTTGCTCGGCACCATTGTCGCCGAATTCCTCGGCGCGCAGGAAGGCATCGGCGTCGTCATCACCCAGGCGCAGGCCGTGACCGACGTCGCAGGCGTCTTTGCCGCGCTCGTCATTCTCGGCGTCGTCGGCATCGCGCTGCATCTGCTGATCAAGATCACCGAACGTCGTGTCATCCACTGGTCGGATCGGCACAAGTAACCTTCACCCACACCACAAGACGGCAAAGCCGCACATCACATCTCACGGGAGGATGACAATGACCGATACGTATCGCTTCAACCGCCGCCAGGTCATGGCTACGCTCGGCGCAGTGGCAGCGACCATTGCCACCACACAACCGCGCTTCGCGCACGCGCAGACCATGCCGAAACTGCGCTTCGGCATGGGCACCAAATCCATGAACGCCACGACCATCAACATGGTGATCGGCGAGGCGCTCGGCTACAACAAGCAGGAAGGATTCTCGATCGATCCGGTGCCGCTCGGCGCCATCGCTTCGGTGCAGATCGGCCTCGACAAGGGCGACTTGCAATTCGGCGTCGGCGCGCCGAGCTTCGCCCTCCCGCTCTATGCCAAGGGCGAACTGCCGCCGATCGTCTCGTTTTACGAATACACCTATCCCTATAAATGGGACGTGGCGGTTGCGCCGGATTCGCCGATCAAGAGCTACAACGATCTCAAGGGGAAGAAGATCGGCGTTTCGGGCCTCGGCACCACCGACTATCCGGTGACACGCGCGGTCGTCGCCAATCTCGGCATGGATCCGGACAAGGACGTGCAATGGCTCGCGGTCGGCGAAGGCGTTACGGCCGGCGTTGCTGTACAGCGCGGCGCGATCGACGCGCTCGCCTATTTCGACACCGGATTCGGCCAGATCGAGGCCGCCGGCATCAAGCTGCGCACGCTGCCGCGCCCTGATAAAGTGCCGATGATCGGCGGCTTTTTCGTCAACGCTAAACGCGACTACTTGCAACAGAACCGCAAGCTCGCGGTCGGCTTCGGCCGGTCGGGAGCCAAGGCGGCAGAATTCATCCTCGCCAACCCACAGGCCGGCGCCAAGGTGCTGCTCGACGCCTATCCGGAATTGGCGCCGCGCGGCGCGGCGCAGGCCGATGCGATCAAGGCCGTGCTCACTCCTGTGCTGCGTCGGATGCAACTGTTCCGCCCGCCCTATCCGAACATGAAGATGGGCCAGATCAGCGAGGACGAACTCAAGCGCGAGGCCGACTTCCTTAAACTGAAGATTACGGACTTCAAGCCGCTCTACACCAATGAGCTGATCGACGAGATTCACGCGTTCGATCGTCAGGCCATTATCGACCAGGCCAAGGCGTACAAGATCTGACAGGCCAGCGGCGGATGAGTGTCGGACAACATTTCCCCGCCGAAAGCCGGGAGTTTCTTGACGAACGGAGCGGACGGCGGATGCGGCAGGTGACGTCGCATCCGTCGATTCATCACCATCCGTTCTTTTTCGTCCCCGCCTATGACACGGCGATGCGGCGCATGATCTTCGTGTCGCATCGCACCGGGCTGCCGCAAATCTTCTTCGAAGACCGGCAGAGCGGCGATCTGGTGCAGGTCACCGATCGCAGCGATCTGGCGGAGTGGTCGATCATTCCCTCGCTCGACGGCCGCTTCGTCTACTACACCGCCGGTACCGGCGCGTGGCGCACCAACCTCGACACACTCAAGGAAGAACAGCTCGCGTCGTTCGGCGATGTCGAGATGCGCGAGAAAGGCATGGTCGGCGCCGCCATGGGCACGACGGCCCTGTCCGCCAACGGACGCTGGTGGGCCGTGCCGGTCAAAACAGGCCCGGTCTCACGCTTCGTGCTGATCGATACCGAGCAGAAAACATCGCGCGTGTTCCTGGAACGCGACACGATCGGCCATCCGCAATTCTGCCCCGACGACGACAACGTCATCCTCTATGCCGGTCCGCTGACCGATCGCGTCTGGATCACCGACCGCGACGGCAACACGCGCCGCCTCTATCAGCGCACCGACCGGATGCAATGGATCACCCACGAAAGCTTTATACCGGGCCGGCGCGAGGTGGCTTTCGTTGACTGGCCGCGCGGCATGCGCGCCATTTCGCTCGACACCGGCGCGGCGCGCAGCATCACCGATTTTCCGGCCTGGCACGCGGCCTGCGATCCGACCGGGCAACGGTTTGTATGCGACACCAACTTTCCCGATCGCGGGCTGCACTGTTTTTCCGCCACGGGCGGCGATGGCGGCGCCGAGCTGATGTGCCTCTCGCGAGCGTCGTCGCAAGGCGCGCATTGGGCGCATCCCTTCCCGTATAACGACGGACCGGTCGCCGTCGACGCCGCGCAGCACACGCATCCGCATCCGCGCTTTGCGCCGGACAATACGCGGATCGTGTTCACCTCCGACCGCAGCGGCCACGCGCAAATCTACGAAGCTTTTCTCGATTGACCCTCTGAACGGACGCCTCCTCGAATGATCAAGACCGACCGCATCGATGCGTGGACGCATATCCTGCCGAAACGTTATTTCGCCAAACTGCAAGGCATGGGCTCCGCCTCGGGCCGGATGAAGCGCTGGCTGACGCTGACCACGCTGTTCGATCTCGATGCGCGCTTCCGCGTCATGGACGAATTCAGGAGCTACCGGCAGTTTCTCACGCCATCGCTGCCGCCGATCGAGGATCTGGCTGAGGGCGAGGCCGCCAACGATCTGGCGAAGCTGATGAACGACGAACTGGCCGACCTGGTCGCCCATCATCCGGGCCGTTTCGCCGGCTGGTGCGGCGCGGTCTCGCTGCTCGATCCCGACGCGGCGGTGAAGGAGATCGACCGCATCGCCGCCATGGGCAGCGCCGGCGTGCAGCTTATCACCAATGTGCGCGGCGCGCCGCTCGACGAACCGCGCTTCATGCCGGTATTCGATGCCGTCGCCCGGCACGGCATGTCGATCTGGCTGCATCCGGCGCGTCCGCCGACCGTCCCCGACTATCCGACCGAGACCATGTCGAAGTTCGAAATCTGGTGGGCGTTCGGCTGGCCTTATGAGAGCAGCGCGGCCATGGCGCGTCTGGTGTTCTCCGGCTTGTTCGACCGGCATCCGCGGCTGCGCATCATCACACACCATCTCGGCGCGATGATCCCGTTCTTCGCCGGGCGCATCAATCAGGGTTGGGGCAGGCAGCTCGGCACCCGCACCGCCGACATGGACGCGGCACTGCTGCCGAAAGAGCTGCAGCGCAATCCATCCGAATACTTCAAGCTGTTCTACGGCGACACGGCCCTCTCCGGCTCGGCCTCGGCGACGCGTTGCGGCCTCGATTATTTCGGCAACAAACAGGTTCTGTTCGGCACCGACTTCCCCTACGACGCCGAGGGCGGCGCGATCCTGGTGCGGGAGACAATCGCGGCGCTCGACGCGCTCGATCTGCCGCGCAAGGAACGGGAACTGATCGACCGCGACAATCTGCTGGCCTTCATCACCCGGCAGCCGTGATGATCAAAGTCGCGCTGTGCAACGAGGTGCTGCGCGACCTGCCGTTCTCCGGCCAATGCGAGCAGGCCGCTGCGCTCGGATACGACGCGCTGGAGATCGCGCCGTTCACCCTGAGCGATGCGCCGCACCGGCTCGCCGCCGCAACGCTCACGCAGGTGCGCCGCGCGCTGGCCGATGCCGGCATCGGCATGAGCGGTCTCCATATGCTGTTGCAGAAGCCCGACGGCCTGTCCATTACCAGCACCAATCCCAGCGTGGCCCGGCTGACCCGCGAAGTTGGCGAAGGATTGATCGCCCTCTGCTCCGAACTCGGCGGCCGTTATCTCGTGCATGGTTCGGCGCCGCAGCGCGAATTCATGGGGGGCCGCGAGGCCGAGGGCCGGGCGGCCGCGATGGCTTATTTCGACGCCATGGCGCGCGCGGCCGAACGCGCGAATGTCATCTATTGCGTCGAGCCGCTGGCGCCCGACCTCACCCGTTACGTCAATACCGTTGCCGATGGCGCGGGGACCGCCGACGCAATCGGCTCCCCGGCACTGCGCACGATGATCGATTGTGCGCACGCCTCGCTGGAGCCGCGGCCGATCCCCGATCTGATCGCCGACTACGTTGCCTCCGGTCACATCGCGCATATCCACGCCAACGATCCGAACCGGCGCGGTCCGGGACAAGGCACGCTCGATTTCAAACCGATCATCGCCGCGATCGAGGCGAGTGGCTTTGACGGAACGGTCGGCGTCGAGCCGTTCGTCTATGAGCCGGACGGCATCACCTGCGCGCGCGACTCGCTGCGCTATCTGCGGGACTGCGGGCTATCTTAATGTCGTGACGCCAGTGTCAGCCCATCGAGATCGAGCGCCGGCGCGCGGCCGCTGACGAGATCGGCAACGATCCGCCCGCAGCCGCAGGCCTGCGTCCAGCCGTTCGAACCCTGCCCGAGGTTGAGAAACAGATTGGAGAACGGCGTCGCCCCGAGATATGGCGGCCCGTCCGGCGTCATCGGCCGAAGCCCGGCCCAGTAGCTGACGCGGTCGTAGTCGCCGGCGTGCGGAAACAGCGTACGCGCGGCTTCGAGCACGCCCGCCGCCTTGCGCGGATCGGCGGAGCGATCATAACCGCCGACATCGGCGACGCCGGCGGCTCGAAGGCGCGTGCCAAGCCGCGTCACCATCACCTTGCTGTGCTCGTCCATCACCGACGAGCGCGGCGCGCTATCGCCGCGCACATCGTCGAGGGTGATGGCGTAGCCCTTCACCGGATAAATCGGCAGGTCGATATCCAGCGGCCACAGCAGCATCGGCGCTTCGCTCGCGAGCGCCACCACGTAGCGATCCGCCGTCAACAGACCCCGGTTCGTGGACACGCCGCCGATCCGGTCACCGTCACGCAGGATCGCTTCGATCCGCGTATCGAACTGAAAAGTGACGCCACGAGCGCGCATGCGCTCCGCCAGCCGCGTCGCGAACAGGTGGCAGTCGCCTGTCTCATCGGTCGGCAGATGCAATCCACCCGCCAGAGGCAGGTCGGCGGAGAGCGCCGGCTCCAGCGTCCGGATCTCCGGCGCGGTGACGATGCGATGCGCGACGTCGAATTGCTCCAGCACCGCCGCGGCGCGCCGTCCGCCCGCAAGCTCTTCCTCGGTACGGAAAATCTGCAGGACCCCGCCCGCGCCCTCATCATACGCAATGCCGGTCGCGGCGCGCAGGTCCATCAAGCATTGCTTGCTGTAATGGGCGATGCGCTGCATCCGCGCCTTGTTGTGCGCG
This sequence comes from Pseudomonadota bacterium, assembly GCA_023386635.1. Classification (GTDB taxonomy): domain Bacteria; phylum Pseudomonadota; class Alphaproteobacteria; order Rhizobiales; family Xanthobacteraceae; genus Pseudolabrys. Next base: position 43,008 of record JAEWJH010000133.1, on the reverse strand, counting down.
AACCGCTCGGCGGTGCAGTTGCCGACAAATTGTGCGAGCCAGCGCCATTGCGCGGTATCGAATTGCGGTCGCAGCAGCAGCGGCGCATGGCTTTTGAACAGCCAGGTCAGCACCTTGAGCGGCATGCCCGGCGCGGCCCACGGGCCGGCAAAACCAGGACACACGCCGCCGGCATTCGCGAAGCTGGTTTCGAGCGCGGCGCCGGGCTGACGGTCGATGACCGTCACCTCGTGGCCGTCCTCCGAAAGATAATGGGCGCAGGTCGTCCCAATGACGCCCGCGCCCAGAACCAGAACCTTCAACGGTCGTCACTCCGTCTTGATGCCCGCATCCTTGATGATCTTCGAATAGGTCGCCATTTCCTTATCGATGAACTTGGCGAACTCATCCGGCGTCGAACTCTTGGCTTCGAAGCCCAGCGTCGAGAGACGCTTCTTCACCTCGGGATCCTTCAGCGCCTCGACGGTCTTCTGCTGGATCTTGGCGACGAGATCCGCCGGCATGTTCTTCGGACCCCAGAGGCCGTACCAGGATTCGAACTCCAGCGGCTCCATGCCGGATTCCTGCACCGTCGGAATATCCGGCGCGGATTCGGCGCGCTTGAGGCTGGTGATCGCCAGCGCCTTGATCTTCTTGCTCTGCGCCAGCGGCAGTGATGACAGCATCGGATCGGCGATCAACTGGATCTGGCCGGACATGATGTCGTTGAGCATCGGTCCCGCGCCCTTGTAGGCGATGACCAGCGTGTTGACGCCCGCACGCCGCTTCAGCAACTCCACCGCCAGATGCCCGGCCGAACCGAATCCTGAGGTGGCAAAGGTGTACTTGTCCGGATTCTTGCGTACGAGGTCGAAAAATTCTTTGAGATTATTGGCCGGCACGCTCGGCGTCGTCGACACCACCAGCGGTCCCGCGGCGACCAGCGAGATCGGCGCGAAGTCCTTCACCACGTCGTAGGGAATGTTCTTGAACAGGAACGGCGTGGTGACGTGGATCGAGGCTGTCAGCAGCAGCGTATAGCCATCCGGGTTGGCTTTCGCCACCGTATTGGCGCCGACTGTGCCGCCCGCGCCGCCCGCGCGGTTCTCGACGATGAAGCTCGCGTTGAACACCTCGCCGAGCTTCTGGGCGAGAATGCGCGCGACTCCGTCCACCGATCCGCCGGCGGGATAAGGCACGACAAGACTCACGGTCCGGCTTGGATATGTGTCGGCAGACGCCGGCACACCACACCCCAGAACCGCTGAAGCGAGCGTGGCTGCGAGAATTATTCTTTTCATCTCACGATCCTTTCAGGGTTTCCCTCAAAATGTCCCCGGGTAACTTCCCCCGTCGACCAACAGATTCTGGCCGGTGACAAAACCGGCCTGCTCCGAGCACAAAAAAGCGCAATAGGCGCCGAGCTCCGCCGGGCGGCCATAACGCCGCGCCGGATTGCCGGCCGCGCGCGCCTTCCAGATCTCGTCGAACGTCTTGCCGCCCTCTTCCAGCATGCCGTTGATGTGGCGGCGCTGCGCGTCGCTATCGAAAATGCCGGGCAGCAGATTGTTGATGGTGACGTTGTGCTCGATGGTCTGCCGCGCGAGACCGCCGACGAACCCAACGAGACCGGCGCGCGCGCCGTTCGAAAGCCCGAGTTCGGCTTGCGGTATTTTCACGCTGCGCGAAACGATGTTGACGATGCGACCGAATTTGCGCGCCATCATGCCGTCGGCCGTCAGCCGAATCATCTCGATCGGGCCGAGCATCATGGAATCGAGCGCGTCGAGCCAGTCCTGCCGCGACCAGTCGCGGAAATCACCCGGCACCGGACCATCCGCATTGTTGAGCAGAATGTCCGGCTCCGGACAGGCCGCGAGCGCTGCCTGCCGTCCTTCCGGCTTGGTGATGTCGCCGACGACCGGCGTCACTGTCACGCCTGTCTCTGAGCGGATTTCCTCGCAGGTCCGTTCCAGCACATCGCGCGTGCGCGCGACCAGCGTAACCGCAACACCCTCCCGCGCCAATGCGAAGGCGCAGGCTTTGCCTAGCCCGCGGCTCGCGCCGACAAGGAGTGCCTTGCGGCCCCTGATACCGAGGTCCACCGCAAAAACTCAGGCCGCGGCCGACAGCGGCTTGATGTTGTAACCGTATTTCTTGTCGAGCCCGAGCTCCTGAACGATGCGCACGCCCTTGGCCAGCGCCTCACCTTCGAGCCCGGTCAGCGGACGGCGCAGATCGCCCGCCGGCATGCCGAGCGCCTTCATCAGCGACTTCACCGCGACCGGATTGATCGCCGAATAGGTGTAGTGCAGCAGCGGCAGCAGGCCGAGATAGGCTTTCTTGAAGCCTTCCGCCTCGGCGTAACTCTTCCACGGCGTCGAGATGGTCGCCAGTTCGCCCGGCGCGATATTGCCGGTCATGTTCGCGGTGCCGTGGCCGCCGAGGCTCATGGTCGGCACGACGAGACCGAGATTGGGGCTGTCGCAGCACATCACCGCGACGCCGGTATTGGCGGCCAGCACCTGCGCCACCTGACCGACGCGCGCGGTCGATTCCTTGTGCACCACATAGTTCGGATGCTTGAAGATGCGGATCAAGTTGTCCCAGTGCAGGTCGCTCTTCACCCGCGGCGGGTTGTTGTAAATGCCGAGCGGCAGATCGGTCGCGTCCGCTACATCGAGGAAGAATTTCTCGATGTCGGCTTCCGGCGCGCAGATATAAGCGGGCGCCGCCAGGATCGCGCCGTCCGCGCCGTTGGCCTTGGCGAACTTCACGTTCTCGATGGTCGCGTCGGTGTTGTTGCCGGTGCAGCCGAAGAAGATCGGCATCTTGCCGGTCTTCATCTTCGCGCATTCGACGATGATCTTCTTCTTTTCGTCCTGCGACAGCATCGAGGCTTCGCCGGTGGATCCCATGATCAGGATCGCCGAGGTGCCGTTGTCCTCGTGGAATTTCAGCAGCGAACGGAACGCGGCGAAATCCACCGAGCCGTCCTTGTTGAACGGCGTGATCAGCGCCACGAACGAACCGGTCATCAGCTTCTTCGACATGTCATTTCTCCAGAACGAAAATTTGCATGAAGGCTATCACGCCGCGTCAGGCGCGGCACGAATGATGGAAGGCGGCACGAAGGCCCGGACCTGCGGCAAAGCCGCGTCCCATCGCTCGATCTCGACCAGCGCGCTCAATGCACTGGGGCCCTGCGTCAGCCGCGAGGTGCCGACGTCCAGCGTCAGCACGTTGGGATTGCCGTGCTGTTCAAGAACCTGGCTCTGCGACGGGTCGAACCAGGCCCCGGTCGCCATCACGGCAACGTTTCGCATCACACCCGGATCGAGCACCGCGGCCGCGAGGCAAGCACCGCGCGCATTGAACACGCGCACGATATCGTCGTTCGCAATATTGCGATGCGCGGCGTCGTCCGGATTGATGCGGATGATCTCGCGGTCCTTGACCTTGTGACGGCGCGAAGCGCCGGCGGGATCGAGTTGGCTGTGCAGCCGATCGGTCGGCTGATGCGTGACGAGATGCAGCGGCCATTCGCGTGCGCCCGCGTCCCCAAGCCACTCCGCCGGCGGCAGCCAGGCCGGATGCGGCAGGCAGTCGGCATAACCGTAGCCGGCGATGGTGTCGGAGCCGATCTCGATCTTCCCGGACGGCGTCTTCAACGGATAAAGCGCCGGGTCGCGGCGGAAGTCCTCGAACAGGACGAAGTCCTTGTCCGGATCCGGCAGCTCCACATAGCCCTGCTCCCAGAACGTCTCGAAATCCAGCAGCGCGATATTCTTGCGCGCAGCGCCGGCCACGACCCGCTCGTAAATGGCGCGGCACCAGTCCATCTCGTCGCGGCCTTCGGAGAAGACATCGCCATAACCGAGACGCTGGGCGAGCGCGTGGAAGATATCGAAATCAGAACGCGCGTCACCGACCGGGGCAATCGCCTGCTTCATCGCCAGCACGAACGGATCGCGCGACGAGCCGCCGACATCATTACGCTCCAGCGTCGTCGTCGCGGACAACACGATATCCGCATGGCGCGCGGTCGGCGTCCACCAGCTTTCATGGACGATCACGGTCTCCGGCTTCTGCCAGCCTCGCCGCAGCCGGTTGAGATCCTGATGATGATGGAACGGATTACCGCCGGCCCAGTAGATCAGCCGGATATCGGGATAGACATCGCGGCGGCCGTTGAACTCGTAAGGAGCGCCGGGATTGAGCAGCATGTCGGCGATGCGCGCCACCGGGATGGCGTTTGCCGCGGGATTGGCCGGCATGGACACTTCGGGGCCGGGAACATCGACGCGCGGCACACCGACGCCATTCATCGAACCGTGGCCGAACGCGAAGCCGCCGCCGGGCTTGCCGATGCCACCGAGCATGGCCGCCAGCGCGATGGACGCCCAATAAGGCTGCTCGCCGTGATGCGCGCGCTGCAGCGACCACGCCACCGTGATCATGCTGGTGACCGCGGCGGCATCGCGCGCCAGCGCCCGGATCGTCTGCGCCGGCACGCCGGTGATGGCGGCGGCCCAGTCCGCATCTTTCACCACCCCGTCATCGGTGCCGAGCAGATAGGCCTTGAGGCGGTCGAAGCCGACGCAGTAGCGCGCCAGGAACGCTTCGTCGTGCCGGCCTTCGCTGATCAGCGTATGCGCCATGGCGAGCATCAGCGCCGTATCGGTGTTCGGACGAATTGGAATCCATTCCGCTTCGAGGAAGTCCGGCGCATCGAGCTTCAGCGGGCTGATGACGACGAAGCGGACACCCGCCTGTTTCGCGCGGCGCAGCCACCGTTCGAGCACATGCGCACCCATGCCACCGGAGCTGACCTGTCCGTTTTTCAGCGCGAGCCCACCGAAAGCGACCATGAGCTTGGTGTGTTTGACGACCGAGGGCCAATCGGTGACGCGGCCGGCGACCGGCTGATACGTGCCGATCACATGCGGCAACAAAAACTGCGCCGCGCCCCAGCTATAGTTGCCGGCCTGATCGACGCAGCCGCCGCCCTGAAACAGGAATCGGCGCACCAGCGTGCGCGCATGATGCAGCCGCCCGGCCGACGACCAGCCATAGGAGCCGCCGAAGATCGCTGTGTCGCCGTACTCGCGGCGCACCCGCGCGAGTTCGCCGGCGACGAGATCGAGCGCCTCATCCCAGGACACTTCCCGGAAACGGTCATGACCGGTGCGTGGCTTCCCTTCGCGCCAACCTTCACGCACCGCCGGCCGTGCGATGCGCAGCGGCGAATGCACCATCTCCGGGATCGCGTCGATCATCGCCGACGGTGCCGGGTCCCTGGCAAAGGGTTCGCAGCCGACGACGCGGCCGTCCTCGACGAGTGCAGTGAATGCACCCCAATGCGCGAGGGACGGCACGCGTCTCACTGTCATGACTGGACGGCCCTCATCGTTGCAATGTCGCCCTCTAGGCCGCGCTCAGACGCGACGCATCGTCGTTCGCCAGCGAGAAGCGAACCGCTGTGTCGGCATGAATGAGCGTGGAGTCGAAAACCGGCAAGTCCGTATCCTTGTCGCCAATCAGCAGTCCGATCTCGGTGCAGCCAAGGATAACGCAATCCGCGCCCTCCGTACGGCCGCGAGCGATGATATCGCGGAAGTGCTGACGTGAACTATCGTGGACGATCCCCTGGCACAACTCGTCGAAGATCGTCTGATGAACCACTGTCCGCCCCGCCTCGTCGGGCACCAGCGGGTCGAGATTGAACTTGTCGCGCAGACGGCCGACGTAGAAATCCTGTTCCATCGTGTAGCGGGTCGCGAGCACGAGCGGCCTGCGCAGGCCCGCCCGCATCACCTCTGCGGCCGTGACATCGGCGATATGCAAAACCGGCACGGAGACCGCCTCCTGCACCGAGTCGGCCAGCTTATGCATGGTGTTGGTGCAGATCACGATACAGGCGGCCCCGGAGGCTTCGAGGTCCCTCGCCAGGGCGGCCATCATCGCCGCCGCCTGATCCCATTGGCCGGCACGCTGCAGGGCGACGACATGGTCGAAATTGACCGAGCGCATCAGCACCTCGGCGGAGTTCAGCCCGCCAAGGCGGTTCCGGACCTCTTCATTGATCCGGCGGTAATACACAGCGGTGCTTTCCCAGCTCATTCCACCCAAGAGGCCGATCGTGCGCATGGCTTTGTATCCCTGATTGCAGCGTCTGACGGCAATCTAGCGACACGCGGAAGCAATTTTATCGGAAAGATTTAGGACTTTGGACGATTTCAGGCTAAAAATTTTCGCTTATTTTTGATCTTGAGCTATTATTTATTACCTTCCAGCCAGCTATGGCAAACCGTATTCCCGGAAACCTCAATGGACGCCGCCGACCGCAAAATCCTCGATATCCTGCAGGCGGATGCCTCGGTCTCGGTCGCCACCATCGCCGAGAAGATCGGCATGAGCACCGCCCCGTGCTGGCGACGCATCCGCAAGCTGGAAGAAGATGGCGTCATCACCCGCCGGGTGGCCCTGCTCAACCGCCGCAAGGCCAATGTGCCGATGACCGTGTTCGTCACGGTCAAGGCGCCGCGTCACGCCGTCGAATGGCTGCAGGCATTCCGCAAGCTGATCACCGACATTCCGGAAATCGTCGAAGCATGGCGGCTGACCGGCGAAGCCGACTACCAACTCCGCATCGTCGTGCCGGATATCGAGACCTACGACGTGGTCTATCAGCGGATGATCAGCCGGCTGGAATTCTCCGACATCAGTTCGTCGATCGCCATGGAAGAGATGAAGTACACTACGGCGATCCCGACCAGCTACATCGCCGTCAAGTGACGCGACCGCATCAGCGCGGCGCCTCCCCCCGCTCCGCCACGGAGACGCAATCCGTCTACCGGCCGCGGGCTGTTATCAGCCGATTCATTTCGGCGAGCGCTTCCAGATGAAGCGCGTCACCGTTAATCCCTGCAGCGTCGCCGTAGAAGCATTTTCGCCGCCGTCGGCATGAGCGATCCCGTCCTAGACGGGACTGCAGAGATGGCCGCCGTCGACGGGGATCACCGTACCGGTCATGTAACGCGACGCATCGGATGCCAGCAGCAGCAACGGCCCGTCGAGGTCTTCCAGCTCGCCGAGCCGACGCTGCGGAATGCGCTGCACCAGCGCCTCGCCCGCTTTGGTCTGGAAGAAATCGCGGTTGATGTCGGTCCGGATATAACCTGGCGCGAGCGCATTGACGCGAATGCGATAACGCGCGAGTTCGGCGGCCATCGCATGGGTCAGATGGATGAGACCCGCCTTTGACGCGACATAGGCCGGAACATGCGTGGCGACGCGCAGACCGAGGATCGACGCGACATTGATGATCGTCCCGCCGGTCTCCGACCGCATCATCAGTTTGGCGGCGGCCTGGCCGACACGCCAGCAGCCGGAAAGATTGACGTCGAGCACACTGCTCCAGTCCTCTTCCGTCTGTTCGATCAGCGGCCTGGTCGCCGCAATGCCCGCGTTGTTCACCAGAACGTCGAGGCCGCCCCAGCGCTCGGCGACATGAGCCAGCGCCGATGCGACACTCGCCGGATCGGTCACATCCAGATCGACGGCGAGGGCTTCTACGCCGGACGATACGATCTCATCCACCGTCGCGCGCAAGCGATTGCCGCGCCGCGCTGCAAGCGCGACTTTCATGCCGGCTCGCGCCAGTGTCCGGGCGAAATGCGTCCCGAGCGCGCCTGATGCACCGGTCACCAGCGCGCGTTTATTGTCAGTTTCGGTCATGACACTGCTTTGAGTTGCACGCGAAGTTCACGATAGTCTCTCCGCCAATCTTCCCGACTTGTCCGCCACCAAAGTCCAGCCGATCTCGGCCATCGAGCCGGCACGTGCGCCGGTATCGCGCGCCTGATCGGATGCCGCGGTTCCTTCGATCGAGCGCTTGACGATTCCCTGCAGGATGGCGGCCAGCCGGAACAGATTGAACGCGAGATAGAACCGCCAGATCTCCGGCTCGATGGTCTCGCGTCCCGTGCGTGCACAATACAGGGCCATGTACTGGCTTTCCGACGGAATGCCGAGCGAAGCGATGTCGCGTTCGGCGAAGCCGCGAAATTGCCCGGACGGGATATGCCAGCTCATGCAGTGATAGGCGAAATCCGCGAGGGGATCGCCGAGCGTCGACAATTCCCAGTCGAGCACAGCGAGAATTCTCGGCTCGGTCGGATGGAAGATCATGTTGTCGAGCCGGAAATCGCCATGCACCAGCGATGCGCCGGATTGCGGCGGCACGTTCTCCGGCAGCCATGCAATCAGGTTCTCCATCGCCGGGATTTGTGTCGTCTCCGAATCCCGATACTGCTTCGTCCACCGCGCGATTTGCCGCTCGATATAATGCCCGGGCTTGCCGAAGTCCTGAAGGCCGGCCGCGCGATAATCGATGCTGTGAAGCTGCGCGATCACGCTGTTAAGTTGATCCCAGATCGCGAAGCGTTCGGTCTTGGTCATGCCGGGGAGCGACTGGTCCCACAGAATGCGCCCCTCGATGAATTCCATCACATAAAACGCCGTGCCGATGACCGACGGATCGTTACACAGCAGATAGGGGCGCGCGACCGGGAAGCCGGCCTCATGCAAGGCGCGCAGGACCTTGTATTCCCGATCGACTGCGTGCGCCGACGGCAGCAATGGCCCGGGCGGCTTGCGCCGCATGACAAACCGGCGGCCGTCCGCCGCGCTGACGCAATAGGTCGGGTTCGACTGACCGCCCTTGAATTGCGTCAGGTCGAGCGGACCTTTCAAGCCCTCGATCTGTGGGACGAGATAGGCTTCCAGGGCCGCAGGATCGACGCGAAGCCGCGGATCGACCGGCTTGATGCCCAGGAACTCCTCGTACATCACACGCTCATCGGCTGCGGTTCGCTTGACATCTATTTGCGATGCCGCGCGAGCAGAGCCCGGAAGTCCGCCTTTGCGCGATCGGGCGCCAACGCGAAGCTCGGCCCGCGGCTCGGCTCCGTTCCGTTCAGGCGATGCAACTGCACCCACATCTCCGCGGATTTCAGCGCTACCGCCGCACAATTGATCACCGGCGCATGGCCGATCTTGAAGCTGCGCTCGTCGCACACCAGCAGTCCGGGAAGAACACCGGCGGGAACGATCACGTCCGCGCCCGCGTCGACGAGCGACTGCGCGCATTCCCTGAAATGATGCAGAATCCGCGCCTTCGCCGCCTGATCGCCGGCAAAAGCCGCGCCGAAATCTTCGGGCTGACAGCCGATGCAGACAACCTTGACGATGCGCGAGCCCAGTCCATAGCGATCCGCCTGCTCGTAGTGCCACACCTCGAACGCGGCATCGAGCGTGACCAGACCGAGACGCCGGCCCAATTGGGACGCCGCCAGCAGCGTCGCCTCGCCAGTCCCGACGACCGGTATTCGAAGCGCCGACCGCAGCTCGTACATTCCCGGATCCTGGAAGTGCCCCATCACGAAAGCATCGTATCCGTCGTCCTCCGCCTGGAGGCCGAAATCAACCGCTTGAACCGAGCATCGAAATTCGGCCAACCGGCCGAAATCGCGATCGTGCGGCGACAGCCCATTGACGTGAACGGACGTGCCGGGCGCGGCAATGTCATTCAGATATTTGGTGAGAGACTGGAGATAGGGAGCGTTGGCGGCAGTATCGATGAAGCTTTGCCAAAAGATGCGCATGGTCGCTTCATCCCCTGAGGCCTCCGATTCCGGCGTCATGCTGAGTCCATCCTGGCGGCGGTCGATACGCTGATGCGATCGCGTTCTTACGCTCCGCAACACCGCGCAACTTTGGACATTTTGCAGGGCCGTTGCAACGCATTTGCGCGCGGCGGGTGTTTCAACGCAAGGTAGGATAGGCTTCGACGCTCTCACCCCTTCCGTATGCAGGACACACAAACTGTGCAGACCCGCGCTGACATTCCGGCCATCGAGCACGCTTTTGTCGAAACGTCTTTCGGCCGGATCCATGCGGCGATCTGCGGACACGGATTTCCGCTCCTGCTGTTGCATCAGACGCCGCGATCCTGGCGGGAATTCGAGTATGCCATTCCTTTGCTGGCCCGCCATTTCCGGACGATCGCGATCGATACGCTTGGCTTCGGCGACTCGGACGCCATCGATCCCGACAAGGCGTCGATCGAAATCTGGGCGCAATCGTCTCTGGCGTGTCTCAGCGCCTTGGATGTTCGCGAGTTTGCCGTGGCCGGACATCATACCGGGGCGGTGATCGCAATCGAAATCGCGGCTTCGTCTCCGCAGCGGGTGGGCGCGCTGGTGTTATCCGGCTGTTCGATGGTGGATGCGGAGCGACGCGCCAGACCGCACACGAAAGGCGCCGGCATTGACGATGTCGAGCCTCGGCCGAACGGAGGGCATCTCGTCGAACTCTGGGCCCGTCGTCAGCCGTTCTACCCGGAAGGCGACACCCTGCTTCTACAGCGTTTCGTCGTCGATGCGTTGCGCGCCGGCGTGATGGCGGCGCAAGGCCATCGGGCCGTCGGCCGCTATCGAATGGAGGACCGGCTGGGTCTGGTGGCCGGCCCCACCTTGATCATCGACCCGATGAAAGATCCGCATGTTCATCCAGCCGCAGCGAAACTCGCGCGCGCCCTCGCCAACAGCACGATCCATCAAGTTCCAGAGGGCATGGTGCCGCTCCCGGAGCAACTCCCCGATGAATTTGCCGCTGCCATCGTTGGGTTCTTGGAGCCGTTGACCTTGTTAGCGCGATGATTGTTGCTCCATCGTCCATTGTCCTGCAATTGACACTCTCTAGCCACTTTTGATCAATTGTATCGCTTGGTAAAGTGCGTGGGGTGATGTGTTAAGGATCGGTGGATGGCAAAGTCCGAGGTGGTTTGTTGCCGCCATCTTTTTCTGCGGTGTTGCTCTAGCGCCGGTCAGCGCGTCGGCGTTCGACCTGTTTGGGCTGTTCGGGGATAAGCCTCCCGCGCCATCGCAAAAAGCGCTTCCCTATCTTCTGACATTCGACGTGGGCGATGCGCCTTGCGATCTGAAGGACGCACTCGAGCAAGCCTCCACTCTCTACCGAACCCGCGAAGACCCGCCGCCCGATGGCGAAACCCTGGTCCGGCGCGCCGAAGCTGATCTCGCGCCATTGCTCGACGCCCTCTGGGGCGCGGGCTACTACAACGCCAAATTGACGATCGACATCGCAGGGCTTCCGCTCAGGCTCGGGCAAGCGACAGGACCGCGCGTGGCGCGCGCGGCCGAGAGCTTTCGTGCGCGCGAAACCGTACCGATCACCGTGCGCGCCGAGCCCGGTCCACTGTTTCGCCTGCGCACCATCGTGATCAGCGATGCGCGCACCGGTCGGGCGTTCACCGAGGCGGAACTTCCTCCGAGGGTGGTCAAGATCAGACCGGGCGATCCGGCGCGCGCCGCCGACCTCCGTGCAGTGCAGGCGGCCTTGATCGACCATTTCCGCAACCGATCTTTTCCATTGGCAAAAGTCACGCGCTTGCGTCCCCTCGTCGATCATCCGAACGCAGCAATGGACGTCGATATCCAGGTCGCCACCGGGCCGCGAGCGACCTTCGGCCCGGTGACCGTAGCCGGGCAATCGGACGTCGATCCGAAAGTGGTGCGCTCGATGATCTATATCGAGCAAGGCGATCCCTACTCCGCGAAAGCCGTCGCTGCGTCGCGTAAGTCGATTCTCAAGCTGCCGGCGATCAGTTCGGTAAGGATGCGCGAGGCCGAGCAACTTGATGCCAACGGACAATTGCCGCTCACCGCCGATATCACCGACCGCAAACCGCGCGTCGTCGGATTCTCGGCACGATATTCAACGCTCGATGGACCGGCGCTGCGCGCCTACTGGCAGCACCGCAACCTGTTCGGCGGCGCCGAGAGCCTGAGGCTGGAAGGTGATCTGTTCGCGCTGCGGCAGACCACCAGTTCCGTGTTCGACAATCTGAAAAACTTCAATTTGTCGGATCTCGGCGGACGCTTCAAAGCCAGCTTCGTCAAACCGGGGCTCGGCGGCTCGCGCAACGACCTGTTGCTCGACGGCATGGTCGAACGTGAGAACACCGGCGGCGATCAATATGGCGGATACAACAGCCGGCGCTCCGTCGCTTCGGCCGCCATCCGCCATCGTTTCTCCGATGTCTTCTCGGCGCAAATTGGCGTCACCGGCGAATTCGGCATGACCAGCGACACGCTCGGAGTCGTCGATTATCGACTGATCGGCATTCCCGCTTCCGTCACTTACGATTCCACGGACAATTTGCTCGACCCCACGACGGGATTTCGGGCAACGGCCATGGCGACCGCCTATCCGAAATGGCTTGGATCATCCGTCGGGCTGTTTGAAGCCAAGGCACTAGCCTCCACTTATTACGCCATCGACGACGAGGCCCGCTATGTGCTTGCAGGCCGCGTCGGCTTTGGGTCGGTGACCGGCGCATCGCTCGCCGACATCCCGTCAACTCACCGCTTCTACGCCGGCGGCGGCGGTTCGGTCCGCGGCTATCGTTATCGCAGCCTCAGTCCGCTCGGCCCAACCGGTGAGGTGATCGGCGGGCGCAGCCTGCTCGAAGCCTCGCTGGAAGCGCGCATCAAGATCACCGACACGATCGGCCTCGTTCCGTTCGTCGACATGGGCGGCGCATTCGATTCAGCATACCCCGACTTCAAGGAGCGGCTGCGTTACGCCGCCGGCATCGGCCTTCGCTATTACACAGCGGTCGGCCCGATCCGGCTCGACATCGCCACACCGCTCAACCCGCGCCCCGGCGACAGCCGCTGGGGCCTCTATATCGGCATCGGGCAGGCGTTCTGATGCGGACATATCGGACAACCATCCTCTTCGGATTCCTGGGCTTGCTGATAGCCGGCGCGCTGCTGGCGGGTTCGACCCTGGTCAGCCGCAGCGCGGACGACGACAAGGGAATTCTGGCTGGTCTGTTGTCACGCGCGCTTTCGACACCGGCGGCACGCGTCTCCATCGGATCGGTGGACGGCGCACTGTTCTCCAGTTCCACCATCAGCAATGTCAGCGTCGCAGATCGCAAGGGCGTCTGGCTGCAGATCGATAAGATCACGCTCGACTGGACGCGCTCCGCGCTTCTTCTGCGCAAGCTTAAGGTCAACAAGCTCGAGATCGGCACAGTAACGATCCTGCGCCGGCCTCTACCGAACGAGCAGCCTTCTGCCGTGTCGGACGAGCCCATCCTCCCCGAACTTCCGGTCAACGTTCAGATCGCCGATTTCAGTCTGAAGAACCTGACGCTGGGCGAACCGGTAATCGGCACCGCGGCGCAAATCGGCGCAACCGGCGCGCTGTCGCTCGGCAAACCATCCGAAGGGCTGAACCTGACATTCGATGCGCGGCGGCTCGACGCCGCCGGCACATTGACCGCACGGCTCGAACTCGTGCCGCGCACGGAGCGGCTGACGCTCAAGCTCGCGGTCGATGAGCCTGCGAACGGCATCGCCGCGCATGTCCTCAATATTCCGAACCAGCCGCCGGTGAAGCTTAATCTCGACGGGTCCGGCACGCTGGATAACTTCAGCGCGCAGATGGCCTTCGATGCCGGTGTCGGTATCGGCGCCGACGGATCGGCGCAGCTACGTCGGACCGGCACGACCCGCCAGCTGAATGCCGACATGAAGGCGCGCATCGAGGGACTGCTCCCGCCAATGGCGGCTCCGATCTTCGCCGGCACGACCCAGTTGAATGCCACCGTGGGATTTGCCGACGGTGGCGCCATCGCCATTGCGCCGCTCACAGTGATGTCACAGACCGCGCGGCTCGATGCGACCGGCGACCTCACAGCCGATCAGGTTGCCGATCTCAAGATCACCGCGCGTGCGCTTCCCAACGCCGGCAGCAAAACTGCGGCGGGCGGTGTCGAGGTCGGCATCTTCAACTTCGACGCTACTGTCACCGGGCCGCTGATGGGGCCGCGCATCATCGCGACGCTTGATGCGCGTGACATCGCCACGCCGCAAGGCAAGGCGCAGACCATCGCCGCAACCTTCGAAGCCACACCGAGCGGTGACGTCACGGAGAAAACCACAGCGGTTCCGTTCAACGGCCGCGTGCGAGCCAGCGGGCTCTCCGCGCGGGACCCGGCGCTCGCCAGCGCGCTTGGCTCGTCCCTGTCGCTCACGCTTGCGGGGCGCTGGGGCGATGGCGGCGCCGATGTCGAAACCGCACAGATCGAGACCGCGACAGCACAAGGGCGTTTCAACGGACGGATCGGCAGCAAGGAACTGAAAGGCCGCCTGACGGCCGATGTTCCAGACCTTGCACATTTCAGCGGCTTGTCCGGCGTGCAACTGCGCGGCGCGTTGGGCCTCAAGGCCGATCTCACCGGCGTGCCGAAAGACAGCCAGTTCCATGCCGATCTCGACGGACAGGCCACGCGCTTTGCCACCGGCATCGCGGCCATCGACGGTCTTGCCGGCGGCCGTGTTGCGCTCAAGGGCCGCGTAAGTTCGCTACCTGCCGGCGGCTTCGGGTTCGGCGATCTGCGCCTGAATGGCGCTCATGCATCCGCGCGGCTCGACGGACAAGCGACGGTCGACCGCGCCGATATTGACGTTCAGGCGAACGTCCCCGATCTGAAACGCGCCGATAGCCGCCTCGCCGGCCATGCCGACCTGACCGCCAAGCTGACCGGGACGCTCGAACGCCCTAACGCCAAGGCGACCCTGACGGTAGCCGATGCCCAGGCGCTCGGCAGACCGATCCCGCGCCTCGTGCTGGAGACGACGGCAACCGACATCATCGGCCAGATCGATGCCCGGACGACGTTGTCCGGCACCGTCGACGACAAGCCGGCGCAAGGCGTCGTACATGTCGCCAGACAGGACGATGGCGGCTGGCGCGTGAACGAGGCCGATATCCGGATCGGCTCTGTCGTCGTCAAGGGTGCCGTGTCGGTCACGGCCGACTGGCTCGCCGACGGCCGCATGACGATCGATGCGGGCAATCTCGATGATCTCTCACCCCTTGCGCTGACCAAGCTCGCCGGGGAATTGCAGGCCGACCTCGCGGTGAACATCGCCGACGGCGGTCAGAATCTCGCGCTCACCGCGCAAGCGCGCGGCGTGAAAACCGCGAGCGCCAGCATCGATCACCTCAATGCCAGGCTGAATGCGACGGACGTCTATCGCAAACCGACCGTCGACGGCACCGTCAGCATCGATCGCGCCGTCATCGCCGGCGAGCAGATTTCGCAGGTCCGTCTGGTCGCGCAAGGCGCAACCGCGGCCAGCGACATCACCCTCACCGCGCAGGCGCGCGGCTTCACGCTTGACGCACGCGGACGCCTGATCGCGAGCGATGCGATCCGTCTCGACCTGTCCACCTTCACAGCACAGCGCGCCAAGAACCGGATGGCGCTCCTGAATCCGACGACGCTGGCGCTGCGCGATGGCGGCGTCGATATCCGTAACCTTGCGATGACGCTTAACACCGGCCGGCTGACGATCAATGGTCATGTGGGCAAGACCTACGACATCGCCATCAACGCCAAGGCGGTACCGCTCTCGATCGCCGATATTTTCATGCCAAAACTCGGCCTCGCCGGCACCCTGAACGCCGAGGCGACGATTGCCGGCACGACGGACGCGCCGAGCGGCGCCTGGAAACTGAACATCGACAACCTCACCGCTCCGCAAACGCGCGATGCCGGCCTGCCGCCCATCGATATCAACGCCGCCGGGCGACTCGCCGACGGCCACACGACGATCGATGGCACCGTCGGCAGCAAAACCGCCGGATCGATCCGCATCAGCGGAACGGTGCCGCTCCATGGCGATGGGCTGGCGCTCGCCGCCAAGGGCCGCATCAATCTCGGCGTCACCGATCGCTTCCTGGCGCAGGCCGGACGGCGCGCCACAGGTGCGCTCGACATCGACGTCAAGGCGAGCGGAGCCATCGCGCATCCCGAAATTAACGGGACGGCGACGATTGCCGGCGGCAGCTATAGCGACGTGGTGCTCGGCATCCGTTACACGAATATTTCCGGACGCATCGTCGCCCATGGCAATCGGATCACCATCGAGCGCCTGTCGGCGCAAACGCCGAACGGCGGAGCCATCACCGCGCAGGGCACAGTCGAGAACGACGCCGCGGCGGGATTCCCCGGTCGCATTGCGATCACGAGCAACAACGCGAAGCTGATCGAGAACAACGTCTATAGTCTCGTCGCCAATCTCGGCCTGACATTATCCGGGCCGCTGGCGCGCAGTCCGACGATCTCCGGCAGGATCGATGTCGGATCGCTGGACGTCACGATCCCGGAAAGGCTGCCGACGACGTTAAGTCCTATCCCCGGCACGGTCCACGTCGCGCCGCCGCCCGCGGCACGCGCCCGCCTCGCCGCGACGGCGCGCGACAAGGCACGTGCAAGTCGGCAGCCGGCGTTCGATGCGACGTTGGATTTGACCGTGAGCGCGCCGAACCGGGTGTTCGTCCGCGGGCGCGGCGTCGATGCCGAGCTCGGCGGCGATCTGCGGCTGCGCGGAAAACTCTCCGATCCGGTCACCGACGGCGCATTTGAGATGCGTCGGGGACGGATTTCGGTGGCCGGCACACGGCTGGACTTTACCCGGGGTCGTGTCGTGTTCACCGGCGACTTGATGCCGTCGCTCGACTTCGTCGCGCAGACCAGCGTCAGCGAGGTGACCGCGATCATCACCGTCGGCGGCAGCGCGCGGGAGCCGAGCTTCACATTCTCCTCGGAGCCGGACCTTCCGCAGGACGAGGTCCTGTCGCGGATCCTGTTTTCCAAGGCAAGCGGCGGCCTCTCGGCCACGCAGGCGCTGCAACTCGCGCAGGTCGCCGCGCAGTTCTCGGGCGGTGGCGGCAATGACGCGTTCGAGCGCATCCGCAAATCGCTCGGCGTCGATAGCCTCGACGTTTCGGTCGGGGCCAATGGCAATCCGACCGTCGGATTATCGCGTTCCATCAACCGCCGGCTGAGCGTCGGCGTGAAGACCGGCACAGCGGCGACCGACAGCGGCGTGACTGTGGATTTCGATGTGACGCGTCACTTGCGCCTTAAGGGTGACGCGGACGCCAGCGGCAATACCGGCGTCGGCGCCGGCGTGGAATGGGAATACTGAGAGGCGCACCGGATCGGCGAGAGGCCAAGCTCGCCGAAATCGCGATCATGACGCTCGAACGCGAACAAACCTGTAAAATGGGTTGTAAAGCGGGTGGAGTATTTTCGGGTCCGAACCAATCTGAGTCATTGACCAGATTGGTGGGCGCACCAGGGCTCGAACCTGGGACCCGCTGATTAAGAGTCAGCTGCTCTACCAACTGAGCTATGCGCCCGCAGCCGCACGGAAAACCATGAGGCGCGGGTCGTTTAGCAAAGCGACCGTGGCCTGTCCAGCATGCCGCACCCTGCCAACAGCTTGTTTCGCCGGAAAAAAGCGAAGAAAACAAAAAACCGCCGGGCGGGAGCCCGGCGGTCTGGGGATCGCGCCGTTTCATCCGGCGCAAGAGAAGGGAACGGCATGACGGGGGGCCTGACGTGCCGCTCCCCCTCTCCATTCGGTTAGAGCCGCTGGCTACCGCCGGGGCCGCCAGCCGGACCGCCATCGGGACCCATACCAGGACCCATGCCGCGTTCCATATCTCCGCGCGGACCATGATGCCGCCAGCCATGCCCACCATGATGGCGGCCATGCCGCTCGAAGCCGCGATCCATCCCACGGTCCATGCCGCCCATGCCGATCCGCGCCAGCATCATGAAGCGATGCTTCTGGCCCTCATCGAGGCTCTGATAGAGCGGCGCGGCCGCATCCGCGAGCTTCTTCAGCGCGGTGCCGGTATCGGTCATCCGGTCGGCGCGCTGACGCAGCCGCTCGATCGGATCGCGCTTCACGTCGCCGGGCTTGTCGCCCGGCTTTGCGTCGCCCTTCGGTCCCGCCGAACGGGCATCGGCCCGCGCCTGCGCGCGCTCGGCGCGTTGTTTGGCGAGATCGCGCAACGCGGTCTCCACCGCCGGCCAGTTCTTCTCCTGATCCGCGGTCAGCTTCAACCCGGCTTTCAAACCGGCGATCCGGGCATCGGTGAAGGCACTGATGTCTTCCGCCGACGGACGCCAGTGATCGCCGCGCGGACCGCGCGGGGGCTGCTGCGCATAAGCGAATGTCGCGCCGACAATCGCGAGTGCGGTCGTGCCAGCCAGAACAGATTTCAACATCGAAGTTCTCCTCTGCGTGAACGTTAATGCGCTGAGTAGAAGGTCGTGATGCCGTGCTCACAAGTTAAGCTTCGGCCACAATTAATTCTCTGCAATGTAGATGCACCGCCGTTCAGAAAGCGGCGCGCGAACATCAAAATACGGGCATGAACGCAAGCGGCCGCAGTTTCCTGCGGCCGTGCGTCATTTTGCCCGTCAGCTGATTTTCGTGTGGTCAGCCGGCGTCGGTCGAATGAATTCGCCGTCCGCCGGCGGGAATCTGTTCGCGCACGCGGCGGCTCGTCAGCTTGTTGAGCGCGCCGAGATAGGCCTTCGCAGAAGCCACCAGCGTGTCCGGGTCCGCGCCCTTCGCCGTCACCGCGCGGCCGTTCTCCGACAAGCGCACGGACACTTCCGCCTGCGCATCGGTGCCTTCGGTCACCGCATGCACCTGGTAGAGTTCGAGCTTGGCGTCATGCGGCACCAGCGCGTGGATCGCATTGAAGATCGCATCGACAGGCCCGTTGCCGGTCGACTGCGTCGTCACGTGCTGGCCGTCGATGTCGAGCGACAAGGTCGCCGATTGCGGCCCCATCGTGCCGGCGATCACCGTCAAAGACAGCACCTTGATGCGGTCGTGCGCGGTGGCAATTTCTTCGTCCACCAGCGCCTCGATGTCCTCGTCGTAGATCTGCTTCTTGCGATCCGCCAGCGCCTTGAAGCGCACGAACGCATCCTGCAACTGGTTGTCGGACAGTTCGTAGCCCAGTTCCTGCAATTTGTGCTGGAACGCATGGCGACCGGAGTGCTTGCCCATCACCAGCGAGGTCTGTTTCACGCCGACGGATTCGGGCGTCATGATTTCATAGGTCTGCGCATTCTTGAGCATGCCGTCCTGATGGATGCCGCTCTCATGCGCGAAGGCATTCCGGCCGACGATCGCCTTGTTGTACTGCACCGGGAACGAGGTCGCGGCGGCGACGAGCTTCGAGGCGCGGGTCAGCATGGTGGCGTCGATGCCGGTGACGAACGGGAACTTGTCGCCGCGCACCTGCATCGCCATCACGACTTCCTCGAGCGCGGCATTGCCGGCGCGCTCGCCGATGCCGTTGATGGTGCATTCGATCTGCCGCGCACCGCCCATCACGCCGGCCATGGAATTGGCCACCGCCATGCCGAGGTCGTTGTGGCAATGGGTCGAGAACACCGCCTTGTCGGAGTTCGGCACGCGCTCGCGCACCATCTTGAAGAGGTTGAAATACTCTTCCGGCGTGGTGTAGCCGACCGTGTCGGGGATGTTGATGGTCGTCGCGCCGGCATTGATCGCCGCCTCGACGCACCGGCACAAGAAGTCGAACTCGGTGCGCGTGCCGTCTTCTGACGACCACTCGACGTCGTCGGTATGGCTGCGCGCGCGGGTGACCTGCGCGATCACCATCTCGTAGACCTCGTGCGGCTCCTTCTGCAGCTTGTACTTCATGTGCACCGGCGAAGTGGACAGGAAGGTATGGATGCGGTGACGCTTCGCCGGCTTGATCGCTTCGGCGCAGCGGTCGATATCCTTCGGCGCCGCGCGCGAGAGGCCGCAGATCACCGCGTTCTTCGACCGCTTGGCGATCTCGTGCACGGCGGCGAAGTCGCCTTCCGACGCGATCGGGAAGCCGGCCTCGATGATGTCGACGCCCATGCTGTCGAGCAGCTCGGCGACTTCGAGCTTTTCCTCGTGCGTCATGGTCGCGCCGGGGCACTGTTCGCCGTCGCGCAAGGTGGTGTCGAAAATGACGACTCGTTCTTTGTTGGACGAGGTCTTTGGAGTGGCAGTCATGGAGATCGGGTCCTTCGCTGTTGCGCCATCATCAAGGGGCGCTCACTGGGTTTCGTCGTTGCTCGCGAACCCCTGAGTGCCCAGGCACAAACCGCCCGGCCGGCCCTCAGGGGCAGGTAAGGAGCAGCAGCGAACCCAGAATGAGGGCAGCAGCCGGCCGAGCCTGGACAGGCCCCCGGTCGATCGCGCGGATATCGTGCCGCGTGGTCATCTGCGTCAAAACCCTCATCGTGACCGGCCCAACCTCGCGCAAGAGCGTGAATCTGCGGTTAAAAGGCCAGCGAGGGTTTCTTCTAGCGGAGGTCGGGCCGCTCTGGCAAGCGGCGCATGATCGACGATAGGTCAGCCTTTCGAACCGCCCTTTGAGCCGCTTTTTGAGCCGATTGCCGCCGCCTCGGCCAGCAGCGCCTGTTCCGCTGCCTCATAGGCCTTGCGTGAACTCGCAGGAACCGGGCCCGGCCGCGGGTCCATCCGGGTCAGGGTGTCGTGCAGCACGGCAGCCACCGCCGCGGCCGCCGCCCATTTCCGGTCGGCCGGCACCACATGCCACGGCGCCTCCGGCGTCGCGGTGGCGCGGATCGCCGCCTCGTAGGCTTCCATATAGCGATCCCACAGCTTGCGCTCCTCGAGATCGCCGAGCGAGAACTTCCAGCGCTTCTCCGGCTTGCGCAGTCGCTCGAGAAAACGCTCGCGCTGTTCCTCCAGCGAGATGCGCAGATGGAATTTCAGCACCGTGGTGCCGTTGCGCACCAGATGCTGCTCGAACCGGCGGATCGACTCGAAGCGCTCCTCCCAGAATTTTTTATCGACGGCGCTGCTGTCGATCCCCTGGCGCTCGAGCATCTCGGGATGCACGCGCACCACCAGCACTTCTTCATAATAGGATCGGTTGAACACGCCGATATGTCCGCGCTGCGGCAGCGCGACCGTCGTCCGCCACAGGAAATCGTGCGACAGTTCCTCCGCGCTCGGCGTCTTGAACGAATGCACCTGGCAACCTTGCGGATTAATGCCGGAGAACACGCGCTCGATGGTGCCGTCCTTGCCGCCTGCGTCCATCGCCTGCAGGATCACCAGCACCGCGCGCCGGCCTTCGGCGTAGAGCCATTCCTGCTTGCGGGCGATCTCGCCGACGATTTCCTTCAGCAGATCCTTGTCGCGATCGAGACCGAGCTTGTCCGACGGATCGACATCGGCGAGGCGGAATTTTTCGGGCTGCGTGACACGCACGCGCCTGATCAGATCGGCGATGATGGCGGGCGGCACGGCCGGCGCATTCGCGCCGTTGTCCTTCTTGTCGCTTTTCGTGTCCTTGTCATCGTTCTTGGCCATCGATCACCTGTCGAAAACTTGCGTCAGGAACGCTCGCACGAAAGCCGGCATCGCGTCGGTGATGCCGGAGCGAGCGCGTACCATCACGATATCGCGCAATTCGGGATTCGGCTCCGCGCGCAGCGTGGCGCGCACCGTATCGCGCAAGACATCCGCCGGCAAAGCCGAGCGGAAGCGCCGCAGCAGCGCGACATACGGCCCGTCCGACACGACCGTCCAGCCGGGCACCGGGACGAGGTCGGCTGTCAGAAGCCCGGTTTCCTCGCGCAATTCGCGGGCCACGCTGGCATCGAGATCGACGCGGCCATCGGCAACATCATCGAGATCGGGCGTGCCGCATGGAAAGTAAATCTGTCCGGCATTGGCCGTGTGTTCTGCCATCTCGCCGAGCAAAAATGCCCCGTCGCGGCTTTCCACCACCGGACAGGCGAAGCAGTTGCGCACCCCGGCCGCCGTCTCGGCACCGTCATCGATGCCCTCGAGCCACGCGAGGAAACTGGCATAGTCGGCGCGGAATGCCGCCGCTTTGAAGGTAGTCTCCGCGATCGCGCAATCGCGAAACAACAGGACCGGCCCATTCCACAAGGCCGGCTTGCTCTCGCGCAGCCGCGCGAAATGCGCGGCGATCGCGTCGCTGTGCTCGCGCTCGAACCGCCATGGCGCATCACCGAGCGCGATATCGAGCGTCTGCACCGACGCGACACCCGCCGCGACGCCCCGCAGCCGTGCGGCCGGCAAGCGCATCACACCGGCTCCGCGACGAAGCGCTGCGACGGCGCGACGAACTCGTCCTGCGCCGCGACCAGTGCCAGTTCCTCCCGCTCCTCAGCCAGCGTGCGGGCGATGACGCCATAGACCGACGACACTGCGGCTTCCGCGGCGCGCGCCGCGACCCCGCCGCGCAGATAGTGCGCCGTGAACAGCGCCGCGATCAGATCGCCGGTGCCATGCAGAATGCCTGGCAGCAGCGGCGTGCGCACCCGCGCGACGCGCGGGCCATCCGCCACCAGAACGTCGAGCCTGTCGGCCGGCGTATCGGCAAGCTGCAACGAGGTCGCGAGCACGACTTGAGGCCCCCGCCGTTGCAGGTGAGCGATCGCAGCCTTCGCATCATCCAGCGTTTCGACGGCTTGCCCGAAAAATTCGGCGAGCTCGAACGCATTGGGCGTGACGATTTTCGCCTGCGCGATCGCCCGGTCGCGAAAGAACGTCACGATCTCCGGCGCGACATAGACGCCGCCATCGCTGTCGCCGATCACCGGATCGCAGCAATAGACCGCGCGCGGATTGTGCCGCTGCAGCCGCGCGACCGCATCGAGCACCACGTCGCCGAGCGTGGGCGAACCGAGATAGCCGGTCAGGATGCCGTCGCAGCGCGCGAGCGCGCCGCGCGCCTCGAGCCCGTCGATCACCGCGGCGATCGATGCCGCATCCATCACGCTGCCCTGCGGCGGACCATAGCCGGCATGGCTCGCGAACTGCACCGTATGCACCGGCAGCACCTCGATGCCGAGCCGCTGCAGCGGAAACACCGCCGCGGCGTTGCCGACATGGCCATACGCCACATGCGACTGGATCGAGAGCAGCATCATCGCATTACTCGAGAAGCAACGCGGGCCTTGTGGCAGACACACAGCTGCATCCACCCGTCATGGCCGGGTATAGCCGTTCGAAGAACGGCGTTCTTTCGAACGCCTCTGTCCCGGCCATCCACGCCTTTCCTCTCCGAGGCGAAGCAAAACGTGGATGCGCGGGCCAAGCCCGCGCATGACGTGGTGAGAGCATCGCCCCTCATCGCCATCAGCGATGCGCATGAGCGGTCGAAACCACTACTTCTTGTTCGCCGTCTCGACGAACTTGTTGGTGTAGGTCTTCGACAGATCGATCTTGGCGTTCTTCACCTCGGCCGAGGACTGACTGAACACGGTCAGCACGGCCTGCGCGCCCTTCGGGTCCATCATGCCGGTTTCCGAATACATCGGGATGGTGTTCTTGAGCGCCGCGAGATAGCCGGCCTTGTCGGCGCCGACCAGTTCCGGCGGCATCTTCGCCATAATCTCTTCCGGCGTATGCGAATGAATCCACTTCAGCGTGTTGACGATCGCGGTTGCGAGCGCCTGCGTCTCCTTCGGATGCGCCTCGATCCAGCTCGCCTTGGTGTAAAGCGCGCCGCCCGGATATTCCCCGCCGAACACTTCCAGCGTGTCGTGCTGGGTGCGCGTGTCGCTGAGGATCTTGAGGTCCTTGTTGCGGTTCTGCAGCACGGTCACTGCAGGATCGAGCAGCACCGCGGCCTGCACCTTGCCCTGCTCCATCGCCGCCACCGCCGTCGCGCCGAGACCGACGCCGACGACGCCGACGGAGTTCGGATCGACGCCGTTCTTCGCCAGCAGATACTTCAGGAAGAAGTCGGTCGACGAACCGGGCGCGCTGACACCAACGGCCTTGCCGGCGAGGTCCTTCACCGACTTGATGTTGGCGGTTTCCTTTGGCGACACCACCAGCGCGAGACCTGGATAGCGGTCATAGACGACGAATGCCTGCAGCGCCTGGTTCTTGGCCGCGAGATTGACACAGTGGTCGAAATAGCCGGAGACGACGTCGGCGCTGCCGCCGATCACCGCGGTGAGCGACTGCGAGCCGCCTTTGAAATCGACGAGTTCGACATTGACGCCGGCCTTGTCGTATTCGCCGAGCTGCTTCGCCAGCACCGTCGGCAGGTAGCACAGGCACGCCGCGCCGCCGATGGCGATCGTCACCTTGGATTGTGCCGCCGCGGCCGTGGTCATACCGGCGACCACCGCCAGGGAAAGGGCGAGCCGCCGCATCAGGGTCTTCATGGGTATCCTCCACGCTTTTCGTTGCGCGCACGATACTGGAGCGGCACGCCGCTGCCTAGCGGCCGGCGCGCCGAGCCATCCCACGCGCCTTGGGATTTCAGTTGGCCCGTTCGACCTGAGTGGGCCGCCAGACCAGCAGGCGTTTCTCCACCACCGTCACCACGGCGTCGATGGCGATCACAAAGGCCGCCAGCACGAACATGCCGGCGAATACGCCGGCGACGTCGAAGGTGCCTTCCGCCTGCTGGATCAGATAACCCAGACCGGCGGCGGCTCCGAGATATTCGCCCACCACCGCGCCCACCACGGCGAAGCCGACCGAGGTGTGCAGCGAGGAGAACATCCACGACAGCGCCGACGGCCAGTAGACATGGCGCATCAGCTGCCGCTCGTTCATGCCGAGCATGCGGGCATTGGCGAGCACGGTCTGGCTCACTTCCTTGACGCCCTGATAGACGTTGAAGAAGACGATGAAGAACACCAGCGTCACGCCGAGCGCGACCTTCGACCAGATGCCGAGCCCGAGCCACAGCGTGAAGATCGGCGCCAGCACGACACGCGGCAGCGCATTGGCCATCTTCACATAGGGATCGAACACCGCTGCCACCACCGGCTTGCGCGCGAACCAGAAGCCGACCAGCACGCCACCGACCGAGCCGATCAGGAACGCCAGCGCGGATTCCGCGAGCGTCACCCACAGATGCTTCCAGATCGTCCCCTCGACGAACCATTTGACGATGCGCTGCGCGACATCGACCGGATTGGAGAAGAAGAACGGCGGCAACAGCACGACGCCGAACACCGGATAGGTGCTCAACAGATGCCACAGCAGGAGGGCAATGACGCCGACCAGCACCTGCAGCGCGGTGAGCGACACGCGGCTCATGCCTCACCTCCCGCGCCGCCGCCGGTACGGACATAGCCCTTCATGACCTCGGCCTTGAGCTTGTCCCAGATCTCGCGATGGATATCGTGAAACGCCGGATCGAGCTTGATCTCGGCGATGTCGCGCGGCCGCGTCAGCGGAATGCGCCAGTCGCCGATGATATGCGCCGCCGGCCCCGCCGACATGATGACGACGCGATCCGACAGCGCGATTGCCTCTTCGAGATCGTGGGTGACGAACAGCACCGCCTTGCGGTCGGCGCTCCACAGATCGAGCAGTTGATTGCCCATGATCTGCCGAGTCTGCGCATCGAGCGGGCCGAACGGCTCGTCCATCAGCAATATCTTCGGATCGCGGATCAGCACCTGGGCGAGACCCACGCGCTTGCGCTGCCCGCCGGACAGCATGTGCGGATAACGATCGCCGAAACTGGCGAGGCCGACGCGGCCGAGCCAGTCGCGCGCGCGGGCACGCGCCTCCGTCTGCGCCGTGCCGGCGATCTCGAGCCCGATCGCAACATTTTCCAGCGCGGTCTTCCACGGAAACAGCGCATCGGCCTGAAACAGATAGCCAGCCTGGCGGTTCAACGCCGCCAGCCGCTCGCCGAAAATACGGACCTCGCCGGTCGCCGGCGCCAGCAGCCCCGCGGCGGCATTGAGCAGCGTGGATTTGCCGCAACCGGTCGGTCCGACGATGGCGACGAACTCGCCATCCGCGACATCCAGCGACGCTTCGCTCACCGCGCGGTATTCACCGCCGCCGGCGAGACGAAACACGATATCGACATGCGCAAGCGAAACCGCGGTAACCACTCGGACAGTCCCCCACCCGGGCGCGCCGGGTCCCGGCAAACGTAACGGCTTGCGGCCCGAATGCAATCGAGCGTAACGCCTGTAACCGTGCGCGGCATCGCGTCGACGGCCCACAAACAATTCGACCTCATGGTGAGGAGCGGCGTCATTGCCCGTGGGCAATGACGACGCGTCTCGAACCATGAGGCCGGATAACGACGTCACCTTATCCTTCGAGACGCCCGCCGTCGCTCACGCTCCGGCAGGCTTCTCAGGATGAGGCCAGAGATCAGTTCTTCGCCTTGTCCACGAGAGCGCCCTGCTTGATCCAGGGCATCATCTCGCGCAGCTTTTCGCCGACCTTCTCGACCGAATGCTCGGCGAGCTTGGCGCGGGTCGCCTTGAACGAGGTCTGGTTGACCTTGTTCTCCAGCATCCAGTCGCGGGTGAACTTACCCGACTGAATATCGTCGAGCACGCGCTTCATCTCAGCCTTGGTGTCCGGGGTGATGATGCGCGGGCCGGTGACGTATTCGCCGTATTCGGCGGTGTTCGACACCGAGTAGTTCATGTTGGCGATGCCGCCCTGATAGATCAGGTCGACGATCAGCTTCATCTCGTGGATGCACTCGAAGTAGGCCATCTCCGGCGCATAGCCGGCTTCGCACAGCGTCTCGTAGCCGGCCTTCATCAGCTCGACCACGCCGCCGCACAGCACGGCCTGCTCGCCGAACAGGTCGGTCTCGCACTCTTCCTTGAACGTCGTCTCGATGATGCCGGCGCGGCCGCCGCCGATCGCCGACGCATACGAGAGACCGAGGTCGTGGGCGTTGCCCGACGCGTCCTTGTGGATCGCGATCAGGCACGGCACGCCGGCGCCGCGCTGATACTCGCCGCGCACGGTGTGGCCCGGGCCCTTCGGCGCGACCATCAGCACGTCGAGATCGGCGCGCGGCTCGATCAGGTTGAAATGCACGTTAAGGCCGTGCGCGAACAGCAGCGCCGCGCCGTTCTTCATGTTGGCGTGCAGATGATCGCGGTAGATGTCGCCCTGCAGCTCGTCCGGGGTCAGCATTATGACGACGTCGGCCCACTTGGCGGCCTCGGCGACTTCCATCACCTTGAACTTCTCGCCCTCGGCCTTCTTCACGCCCTGCGAACCCTTGCGCAGCGCAATCACGACGTCCTTGACGCCCGAGTCGCGCAGGTTGAGCGCATGGGCATGGCCCTGGCTGCCGTAGCCGACGACGGCGACCTTCTTGCCCTTGATCAGGTTCAGGTCGGCATCGCGATCGTAATAAACACGCATGGTTGAACTTGCCCTCTTGCTCCGCCGCGTCGGCGGCTTTCCGTAACTGAATTCCGCGGCGTTTCCCGCCCGCGCTGCTTCTAAGTTGCCCCGCGGGACGGGGCAAGCCCCGGCCGCGAATGGCGGTTATCCGGCAGTTCTGGCCCGGTTCTGGCCGGGTTTGCCTGCCCCGTTTACATGCCGTCCGGGCCGCGGACGATGGCCGCGATCCCGGTCCGGGACACCTCGACCAGGCCGAGCGGCAGCATCAGCGCCACGAACTGCTCGATCTTGTCGCTCTTGCCGGTGATCTCGAACACGAAGCTCTCGGTCGAGGCGTCGATGACGCGGGCGCGGAAGGCGTCCGCCAACCGCAGCGCCTCGACCCGCTCCTCGCCCTTGCCGCGCACCTTGACCATGGCCAGTTCGCGCTCGATGGCGCGGCCGGTCGCGGTCATGTCGACGACGCGATGGATCGGCACCAGCCGGTCGAGCTGGTTCTTGATCTGCTCGAGCACCATCGGGGTGCCGGTGGTGACGATGGTAATAAGCGACAAGTGCTTGCGGTGTTCGGTTTCCGACACCGTGAGCGACTCGATGTTGTAGCCGCGGCCGGAGAACAGGCCGATCACCCGCGCCAGCACGCCCGGCTCGTTATCGACCAGCACCGACAAGGTGTGGGTTTCGTTCTTCTGCGCCACCGGGGCACTCGGATAGTGCGAGGTGCTTGTCGTCACGTTTGCGTTCACGGTCGTGGTCCTCTTATCCATCGCTGCCGATCCGCCTCATCCTGAGGCGCCCGCCGAAGCCCAAGCGAAGGCGGGCGTCTCGACGGACGAGGCCGGCCTCATGTTTCGAGACGCGCTCTGTGCGCGCTCCTCAACATCAGGCCATGATCACACCAGCATCTTGCCTTCTTCGGTGATCGCCTCGTCGAGCTTTTCCGCGGCATCGCCGAGGATCATCTCGTTGTGCGCGCGGCCCGACGGAATCATCGGGAAGCAATTTTCCTTCTGATCGACGACGCAGTCGAAGATCACCGGCTTGTTGACGTCGATCATCTCCTTGATCGCGCCGTCGAGATCGCCCGGCTTCTCGCACCGGATGCCGACCGCATGATAGGCTTCGGCGAGCTTGACGAAATCCGGCAGCGCCTCGCTGTAGCTCTGCGAATAGCGGCCGCCATGCAGCAGTTCCTGCCACTGGCGCACCATGCCCATGTATTGATTGTTCAGGATGAAGATCTTGATCGGCAGGCGATACTGCACCGCCGTCGAAATCTCCTGCATGGTCATCAGCACCGAGGCTTCGCCGGCGATGTCGATCACCAGCGACTTCGGATGCGCGAGTTGCACGCCGACCGCGGCCGGCAGGCCGTAACCCATGGTGCCGAGGCCGCCGGAGGTCATCCAGCGATTCGGCTCCTGGAAGCCGTAGAACTGCGCCGCCCACATCTGATGCTGACCCACTTCCGTGGTGATGTAGGTGTCGCGGTCCTTGGTCAGTTCATAAAGCCGCTGGATCGCGTATTGCGGCTTGATGATGCTATCCGACGCGCGATACGCGAGCGACTTGCGCGCGCGCCAGCGGTCGATCTTGCCCTGCCACTCCTTGCGCGCCGTCTCGTCCTGCTTCGGCGCCATGCCGCGCCAGACCTTCAGCATGTCACGCATCACATGCGCGCAGTCGCCGACGATCGGGATATCGTCCTTGACGTTCTTGTTGATCGACGAGGCATCGATATCGACGTGGATCTTGCGCGCATGCGGCGCGAACGCATCGAGCCGGCCGGTGATGCGGTCGTCGAAACGCGCGCCGATGCAGATCATCACGTCGCAATCGTGCATCGCCATGTTGGCTTCGTAGGTGCCGTGCATGCCGAGCATGCCGAGCCACTGCGGCCCGTTCGCCGGATAGGCGCCGAGCCCCATCAGCGTCGAGGTGATCGGGAAGCCGGTCTCCTTGACGAATTCGCGCAGCAGCTTGGTCGCTTCGGGGCCGGAATTGATCACGCCGCCGCCGGTGTAGAACACCGGCCGCCTGGCATGCGCCATCAGTTCCACCGCCGCCTTGATGCGCGCGGGATCGCCATCCATTTTCGGCTTGTAGCCCTTGTGCGCGAACTCGGTCGGCCGCGAATAAAGCCCCTTGGCGAACTGCACGTCCTTCGGAATGTCGACCACCACCGGACCGGGCCGGCCGCTGGCGGCGATGTGGAACGCCTCGTGCAGAATGCGCGGCAGGTCGTCGACCGACTTCACCAGATAATTGTACTTGGTGCAGGGCCGCGTGATGCCGACCGTGTCGCATTCCTGGAAGGCGTCATTGCCGATCAGATGCGTCGGCACCTGCCCGGTGATGACGACCAACGGGATCGAGTCGCACAGCGCATCGGTCAGGCCGGTCACCGCATTGGTGGCGCCGGGACCGGAGGTGACGAGCACGCAGCCGACCTTGCCGGTCGAGCGGGCATAGCCTTCCGCGGCATGGACCGCGCCCTGCTCGTGGCGGACGAGAATGTGCTGGACCTGCTGCTGCTGGAAGATCGCGTCATAGATCGGCAGCACCGCGCCGCCCGGATAGCCGAACAGATGCTCGACCCCCTGATCGGCCATCGCCGTGATCACCATTTCCGCGCCGGTCATTTCCCGGCCACCGGTCATTTCACCTGACATCACAGTCTTCCTTCCGCACTCGTCGTTCGTCTCTTTGCGCTCGCGTTTGCGCTTTTTTGCCGTTTCCGGCGGTCTGGTCCGGCCTGCAGCGGTCATAAAAAATGGCCCGCATGGGGCCATGGGTCGGACACTCCCTGACCGGCAAGGTCACCCTTGCCGGGGAAGCATCCGCCTTGTTACGAGAATAAGAATATTGCGCACAGCGTAGCCTTCCAGACCGATCATTGCGCGGCACCATAGGAGCGTCCCCACCCCCGGTCAAGCGGAAATCGCGGAGATTTGGCCCTCCAGCGCCGCCAGACCAGCCTCCGCCGGGCACCGCGGCCAGTCCGGCAACTGGTTGCGAAACCACGTGTTCTGCCGCTTGGCGTAACGCCGCGTATCGCGCTTGCCGCCCTCGGCCGCCTCCTCTAGCGATATCTCGCCGTGCAGGTGGCGGATCAGCCACGGCACGCCGTGCGCCTTCATCGCCGGCAGCATCGGGTCGAGCCCGCGCGCCGCGAGCGCCGCGACCTCGTCGAGCGCGCCGGCCGCCAGCATGGCGTCGAACCGGGCCTCGATCCGCCGCACCAAGGCCTCGCGCTCGCAGGCAAGGAACACCCGCGGCGTCCGGGCGGCATCGAGCCGGGCCGGCATGCCTTCCATGTGCCAGTCGGTCAGCGTGCGGCCGGTGGCCGTCAGCACCTCCAGCGCACGGGTGATGCGCGACTGGTCGCGCGGCATGATCCGCGCCGCCGCCGCCGGATCGCGTTCTCCCAGTTCGGCATAGAGCGCCGCGACGCCCTCGCGCGCCAGCCGCTCGCGCATCGCCGCCCGAACCTCGCCCGGCACCGGCGGAATATCGGTGAGACCCCTGGTCAGCGCGCTGAAATAAAGCCCGGTGCCGCCGATGACGATCGCCATCTTGCCCGCGGCCTGCGCGGCATCGAGCTCGGCCATCACGTCGCGGCACCAGCGGCCGACCGAATAATTCTCCGCTGCATCCACAGGGCCATAGAGCCGATGCGGCGCCGCCTGTTCCTCCTCGACCGTCGGCCGCGCGGTGATGATGCGCAGGTCGCGATAGACCTGCATCGAATCCGCGTTGATGACGACGCCGTCGTGGCGGCGCGCGAGGTCGAGCGCCAGCGCGGACTTGCCGCTCGCGGTCGGCCCTGCGATAAGCACCACCCTGTTCACGCCGCTTCTCACTTCGCGATCCGTTCCGTGACCCACATCGCCACTCTCATCGCCCGTCCCGGCACCCTCGATGCAGCGCTGCTCGCGCGCGCGCAATCCGCGCTGCCACAGGTCGGCGCGCCCGACTGGCTGTCGCCGGGCGAAGCCGTCGACCTTCCCTTTAACGCGGAAACCGCGAACGGCACAGAGACCGCGCTCGCCGAGCGCCTGCGCGCCGCGCTCGCCGCGCCGGTCGACGTGGTGGTGCAGCCCGCAGCCCACCGCCGCAAGCGGCTGTTCCTCGCCGACATGGACTCCACCATGATCGGTCAGGAGTGCATCGACGAACTCGCCGACGTGGTCGGCGTCAAGGCGCATGTGGCCGGCATCACCGAGCGCGCAATGCGCGGCGAACTCGCCTTCGAGCCGGCGCTGCGCGAGCGCGTCGCGCTGCTCAAGGGACTGCCGCTGTCGGTGGTCGACGATGTGATCCGCGACCGCATCCGCCTCACGCCGGGCGCCCGCACGCTGATCGCGACCATGCGCGCCAACGGCACGCATACTTGCCTCGTCACCGGCGGCTTCACCGCCTTCACCGACCGTATCGTGCCGATGATCGGCTTTGACGAAAGCCGCGCCAACCGGCTGCTGCTCGATCCCGACGGACGCCTCGCCGGTACGGTGTCGGAGCCGATCTTCGGCAAGACCGGCAAACTCGAAACGCTGATCGCATTGCGCGACAAGCTCGGACTGGCGCAGACCGACACCATGGCGACCGGCGACGGCGCCAACGACATGGACATGATCGCGGAATCGGGCCTCGGCGTCGCCTATCACGCCAAGCCGAAGGTCGCCGCCGCCGCGCCGGCGCGGATCGACCACACCGATCTCACCGCGCTGCTGTTCGTGCAGAGATATCGGAAAGCGGAGTTTGTGACGGAGTAAGGCACCCTCTTACCCGTCATGGCCGGGCGAAGTCCCGGCGATCCCGACAAGGTGAAAGCGCTCGCGATCTAAGCGGGATGCCCGGGCCAAGCCCGGGCATGATCGTGTTCAAGTAAGGCGTTCTAGTTCAGGCTCAACGCCACGAACTGGGTGTCGCCGTCGGGATTGGCGATCAGCAGCACCGCGGTCTTCTTGCCCTCTTTCTTCAGCCGCTCGATGCGCGACTGGAAGTCGGACGCGGTCGACACCGCCTGCTGCTGCAACTCGACGACGACGAATCCCGCCTGCAGCCGCTTGTCGGCAGCGGGTGAATTGGCATCGACGCCGGTGATCACCACGCCCTTGATACTGTCCTTGATCTTGTAGCGCTTGCGCAGATCGTCGGACATGTTGGCGAGGTTGAGACCGAGCGCCTTCTGCGTCACGGACTTCTCCGCCGGCTCGTCCTTCTTCGGCGTCAGCGATGCCTGCTGGGCTTTCTCGCCATCTTCGAGGCGGCCGAGCTTCACCGTCTTGGTCTCTTCCTTACCCTTGCGGATGACGATGACCTCGACATCCTTGCCGACCGGCGTATCGGCGACGATGCGCGGCAGGTCGCGCATTTCCTTGATGTCCTGACCGTCGAACTTGACGACCACGTCGCCGGCCTCGATGCCGGCGGGCTTCGCCGGCCCCTTGTCGTCGATGCCGGCGATCAGCGCGCCGCGCGCCGGCTTGATGCCGAGGCTGTCGGCGATCTCGTCGGTCACCTGCTGGATGCGCACGCCGAGCCAGCCGCGCCGCGTCTCGCCGTATTTCTGCAACTGGTCGATGACCGCGACGGCGATCTTCGAGGGCACCGCGAAGCCGATGCCGATCGAGCCGCCGGACGGCGAGATGATCGCGGTGTTGATGCCGACCACTTCGCCGTTGAGGTTGAACAGCGGACCGCCGGAATTGCCGCGGTTGATGGCGGCATCGGTCTGAATGTAGTTGTCGTACGGGCCGGAATTGATGTCGCGGTTGCGCGCCGAGACGATGCCGGCAGTCACCGTGCCGCCGAGGCTGAACGGATTGCCGATCGCCACGACCCATTCGCCGAGCCGCACCTTGTCGCTGTCGCCGAACTTCACGGCCTTGAGCGGCTTCGTCGGCTTCACGCGCAGCACCGCAAGATCGGTCTTCTTGTCGCGACCGACGATGTCGGCTTTCAGCCGCGTGCCGTCGTTGAGGATCACCGTCACCTCGTCCGCGTCGGAGATGACGTGGTTGTTGGTGACGACGATGCCGGACGCATCGATGACGAAGCCGGAACCGAGCGAATTGACACGGCGCGCGCCGCGCTCGCCCGGACCCGCGTTCGGACCCTGATTGGGTCCCTCGTTCGGCCCGTTGCGGTTGCTCTCGTTATTTTGGCCATTCTGGCCTTGGCGATTGTTCGGCCCCTGCTGCTGGCGCCGGTTCTTGAAGAACTCCTCGAAGAATTCCTCGAACGGCGAACCGGGCGGGAGTTGCGGCATCGCGCCGCCGCTGCCGCGCAGATCGACCGACTGCGAGGTGGAGATGTTGACCACCGCATCGATCACCTGCTCCGCGGTGTCGGCGATGTTCTCAGGGCCGCGGGCCGCGGCAGGCGCCGTCATCGACGTCGCCAGCAGAGCCGCCGCGAACGCAGCAGACAGGACAGAGCCGCACCGGGATCCAGAACGGACGCGCATCGATATCGAGCCTCCTAGGGCATTTTCCAGCGAAGGAGATATAGGTTCGCGTGGCGAAAATGCGATGAACGAAAAACAGGACTACAGGGTCCGCGACCGCGGCGTCACCAGCCAGCTCGGCGCGGCGTCGCCCGGTCGCGCGTCGCACGGACAGTGCCCGCGCCGGGGGCCGGATTCAAGCGTCGCGCTGTCCCACGCCAAACAACTCGGCGTTATCCGCGAATGAACCAGACCAGGACAAGCCCGCCGATGGCGCAACCGAGGCCGACCAGCCGCAGCGTCGGTTCCGCGGTTTCGATCACGCTCATCATCGCCCGTTTGGCCGATGCCGGAAATGCGGCGAATGTCAGGCCTTCGATCACAAGCACCAGGCCGAGCGCCGCAAGGAAATCGATCATGAGCGCTCGCTGATGTTCTCTGGCTGTTAGCGGACGGCAGGTGCGGCCGGTACCGCCTTATCGTTCACCGTTTTCTCGTTACCCTTGCCGGACGGATCGTTGAAGTAGCGGAAGAAGCTCGTATCCGGCTTCAGCAGCAGCCGCGTATCGTTCGGCCGGAGGCTGGATTCGTAAGCCTGCATCGAGCGATAGAACGAGAAGAAGTCCGGGTCCTGGTTGAACGCATCGGCGAAGATCTTGTTGCGCTGCGAGTCGCCCTCGCCGCGGATCTTTTCGCCGCTCGACTGCGCGTCGGCGATCAGCACCGTCACCTCGCGATCGGCGCGCGACCGGATTTCCTGGGCGCGCTGCGCGCCTTGCGCGCGGAATTCCGCGGCCTCGCGCTGACGCTCGGTCTGCATCCGCTGATAGACCGCCTGGCTGTTCTGCTCCGGCAGGTCGGCGCGACGGATGCGCACGTCGACGACGTTGATGCCGTAGTTGTCGGCTTCGCGGTCGACCGATTCACGGATGCGGCTCATCAGGTCGGCGCGCTGGTCGCGCACCACATGGGTGAAGGTGACTTCACCGAGCACACGGCGCAGCGCCGAGTTGAGCAGGATCGCGAGCTGCGAATTGGCGCCAGGGATCGAGCCCACGGTCTGGTAGAAGCGCAGCGGGTCCTTGATCTTGTAGCGGGCGAACGCATCGACCACGAGACGCTTCTGGTCCGAGGCGATCACTTCCTGCGCCGGCGCTTCGAGATCGAGGATGCGCCGGTCGATGGTGATGACGTTGTCGATGAACGGCGCCTTCGCATGCAGGCCGGGCTCATTGACCACGCGCACGGGCTGACCCAGGCGCACGACCAGCGCCTGCTGCGTCTGATAGACCGAGAATAGCGAGCTGTAGCCGACCACAACGGCGGCGAACAGCAGGACGGCAATCACGCCGCCGGTTACGCCGAGTTTCATTGGCGGCCTCCCTGGCGCTGCTGTTGCTGGGGCTGCGGGGCCGGAGCCTGCGGCTTCGCCAGTTCGTTCAGCGGCAGATACGGCACCACGCCGCCATTGCCGGTGGAATCGATGATGATCTTGTCGGTCGTGCCGAGCACGCGCTCCATGGTTTCAAGATACATGCGCTGGCGCGTCACGTCGGGAGCCTTCTTGTACTGTTCGTAGATCGAGAGGAAGCGCGCGGTCTGACCGGTCGCTTCCGCCACCGTCTGCTGACGGTAGGCTTCGGCAGCCTGCGTGATCTGCGCGACGCGGCCCCGCGCCTCGGGCACCACCCGGTTGGCGTAGGTCTGCGCTTCGTTCTGCGCACGTTCGAGGTCGGCTCGCGCCGCCTGCACGTCGCGGAACGCGTCGATCACCTGCGATGGCGGATCGACCTTCTGCAGCTGCACCTGCTGCACGTAGATGCCCGCGCCGTAATGGTCGAGCGTCTTCTGCATCAGGTCCTGCACCGCGGTTTCGATGGTCTGGCGCGCGCCGGTGAGGATCGGCTGGATCTCCGAGCGGCCGATCACCTCGCGCATCGCGCTTTCGGCGATCGCCTTCACCGTGCCTTCGGGATTCTGGATATTGAACAGATAGTCGCCGACGCCGGTCGGTTTCACCCGCCACAGCACCGAGAAATCGACGTCGACGATGTTCTCGTCGCCGGTCAGCATCAGGCTTTCCTCGGGCACGTCGCGCACGCTCGAACCGCGGCGCATGTCCTCGACGACGCGCATGCCGATGTCGATCTTGTTGACGCGCAGCGCCTTGGGCGTCAGCACCGTCTCGATCGGATAAGGCAGATGATAGTTGAGGCCCGGCTGGACTTCGCGCACCTGCTTGCCGAAGCGCAGCACCACGCCGAGTTCGTCCGGCTCGACGCGGAAGAAGCCGGACACGCCCCACAGGACCAGCGCGCCGAGCACCACCAGGATCACGCCTTTGCCGCCGAGATTGCCGCCCGGCAGGACATTGCGCAGACGATCCTGGCTGCGGCGAAGGATTTCCTCGAGATCCGGCGGTGTCGACCCTCCCGACGGTTGCGGTCCAGAGCCCCACGGCCCCTTCGGACCGGAACCCCACGGCCCGCCACCACCCTGATTACTCCACGGCATCGATATCCTCTCCGCGCCGGCCAAACTGCCGGACTGTCGGCTGGTTTATAGGGGAGCAGCCCCGGTGTGACAACGCAACCGCTGTGCAGCGTTTCGCCACAATTGCGGAGCCCTACCGGCGCACATAAGTGGCGATGGCGAAAGGGGCGCTGTCGTCCGGCCCGGCCGGATGCTCGATCAGCATGGTCTGCCGCCAGAGCGCCGGATCGATCGGCGGGAAGAACACGTCGCCCTCGGGCGCGGCATGGACATGGGTGATCTCCAGCCGCCGCGCGGCCGGCATGGTGGCGTTGAACAGGTCGGCGCCGCCGATCACCATGATCTCGTGCACGCCGCGCTTGCGCGCATCGTCGCGCGCCCTGAGCAGCGCCGCTTCGAGGCTGGTGGCGAGGACGCAGCCGGGCGCCTGCAACCCGAGATCGCGCGTGACGACGATGTTGGTGCGGTCCTTGAGCGCCTTGCCGATCGATTCATAGGTCCTGCGGCCCATCACCACCGGCTTGTGAATTGTCACCGACTTGAAATGCTGCAGGTCGGAGCGCAGCCGCCACGGCAGCTGGTTGTCGCGGCCGATCACGTTGTTCTCGCCGATCGCGGCGACCAGGACGAGATCCGGCAGTTCGGCGGCGTGAAGCGCGCTCATACCGCGACATCCGCCTTGATGTGCGGATGCGCGTCATAGTTCTCCAGGGTGAAATCCTCGTAGCGGAACGCGAACAGGTCGGTGACCGCCGGATTGATCCGCATCACCGGCAACGGTCGCGGCAGGCGCGAGAGTTGCAGCCGCGCCTGCTCGATATGGTTGAGATAAAGATGCGCGTCTCCGAACGTATGGATGAATTCGCCGGGCTTGAGGCCCGTCACCTGCGCCACCATCATGGTCAGCAGCGCATAGGACGCGATATTGAACGGCACGCCGAGGAAGATGTCGGCCGAACGCTGATAGAGCTGGCACGACAGCCGCCCGTCGGCGACATAGAACTGGAACAGGCAGTGGCATGGCGGCAGCGCCATCTGGTCGACCTGCGCCGGATTCCACGCCGTGACGATCAGGCGGCGCGAATCGGGATTGCGGCGGATCGCCGCCACCACGTTGGCCATCTGATCGATGGTGCCGCCGTCCGGCGCCGGCCAGGAGCGCCATTGCCGGCCATAGACCGGGCCGAGATCGCCGCGCTCGTCGGCCCATTCGTCCCAGATCCGCACGCCGTTGTCGTTGAGATATTTGATGTTGGTGTCGCCGGCCAGGAACCAGAGCAGTTCGTGGACGATGGATTTGAGATGCAGCTTCTTGGTCGTCACCATCGGGAAGCCGGCGGCGAGGTCAAACCGCATCTGGTGCCCGAACACCGACAGCGTGCCGGTGCCGGTGCGGTCGCGCTTCTCGGCCCCGTCGGCGAGGACCCGTTCCATCAGATCGTGATACTGGCGCATAGGGCGTGATCCGTTGGCGCGATCCGTTGACGCTGGCGCTCCGGCGAGCCGCCAGGGCGGCTTTTTGTGAACCGACAACAATAATTCGATTGTCTGACGTAATCCTTCCGGCCGTCCCGGCAAAGGGGGCCGCGCCGCCCCACGCCCTCGCCTGTGCATAAAAAAGCGGCCCCGGTCGCCCGGGGCCGCCCAATGGCAGGTCGGTCATCAGCCGACGGATCACTCCTCGACGAACACCTCGTCGCGGCGCTTGCGGATCGACGGCAGGACCGCGATCACCAGCAGGATCAAGGCCAGCACCAGGAGGCTCGCCGACAGCGGCCGCGTCAGGAACACGGTCGCGTCGCCGCGGGCGATCAGCATGGCGCGCCGGAGGTTTTCCTCCATCAGCGGACCGAGGATGAAGCCCAGCAGCATCGGTGCCGGCTCGAAGTCGTGCTTGATCAACCAGTAGCCGACCACGCCGAACAGCGCCGTCATCGCCACGTCGAACGGCGAGTTGTTCAGCGAGTAGATGCCGACGACGCAGAAGATGATGATCATCGGGAACAGCAGGCGGTACGGGACGCGCAGCAGGCGCACCCAGACACCGACCAGCGGCAGGTTGATCACCACCAGCGCGAGGTTGCCGATCCACATCGAGGCGATCATGCCCCAGAACAGTTCCGGCTGCTTGGTCATCACCTGCGGACCCGGCACGATGCCATGAATGGTCATCGCTCCGACCATCAGCGCCATCACCGCATTCGGCGGAATGCCGAGGGTGAGCAGCGGGATGAACGAGGTCTGCGAGGCCGCGTTGTTGGCGCTTTCCGGCGCCGCGACGCCCTCGATCGCACCCTTGCCGAACTTCTTCGGGTTCTTCGACATCTTCTTTTCGAAGGTGTAGGCCGCGAACGATGCGATGATCGTGCCGCCGCCCGGAAGAATGCCGAGGATCGAGCCCAGCACCGTGCCGCGCGCGATGGCGCCGGCGGATGCCTTGAGGTCGGCGATGGTCGGCATCAGGCCGGTCACCTTGCTCTGGACGATGTTGCGGTTGCCGGGGTTGTCGAGGTTGCGGAGAATTTCGCCGAACCCGAACACGCCCATGCCGACCTGCACGAAGCCGATGCCGTCCGACATTTCGGGAATGTCGAACGCCATGCGCGACACGCCGGTTTCAAGGTCGGAGCCGACCATCGACAGCAGCAGGCCGACCAGGATCATGGTCAGCGCCTTGAGCACCGAACCCGACGCCAGCACGACGGCGAAGATCAGACCGAGCACCATCAGCGAGAAGTATTCGGCAGGACCGAACAGCAACGCGATCGAGGTCAGCGGCGCGCCGAGTGCGGCCACCAGTACGGTCGCGACGCAGCCGGCCACGAACGAGCCGATCGCGGCGATGGCGAGCGCCGGACCGGCGCGGCCCTGCTTCGCCATCTGGTGACCGTCGAGCGTCGTCACCACCGACGAGGATTCGCCGGGGATGTTGACCAGGATCGACGTGGTCGAGCCGCCGTACTGCGCGCCGTAATAGATGCCGGCGAGCATGATCAGCGCGCCGACCGGCGGCAGGCCGAACGTGATCGGCAGCAGCATGGCGATGGTGGCGAGCGAGCCAATGCCCGGCAGCACGCCGATGAGCGTGCCGACCAGCGCACCGATCAGGCACAGCATGATGTTGTAGGGTTGCGCCGCGATGCCGAAGCCGAGCGCGAGATTCGAGATCAGGTCATGCATCGGTCAGTACCAGAACTTGGGCCAGAGCATGAACGGCAAGGCCAGGGCGTAAGGGAACAGGAGCGAGCAGAAGATCGTCAGCGCGATCGCCCAGATAAAGCTGTCGCGCCACTTCACTTCCGGCGTCGCGGCCGATGCCACCATGACGGTGACAAAGGTCGTCGCCACAAGGCCCATCGGCCGTATCATTTCGGCGAATACCAGCACCGAGATGACCAGGAACACGGGTCCGCGGACCGCCGTGCTCTTCTTCGGATCACGGAGTCCCCTAATGGCCAGCACCGCGCCGAGCACGTACATGGCCACGCCGATCCACATCCAGACGGGCGTCGTCGCAAAATGGAACACGAAATAAGCCAGTGACCACAGCGCCGGAGCGCTCAGGTCGTAGCGCTCGAGCGGTGGCGCCTCGGTCAGCAGACCGGTAATCGCAACCGCGCCGCCGAGGACGGCCAGCAGACCGGCGAACAGCCGCGGCGCGGTGGCCGGACCGAAGGCGAAGCCGCGCATGCCCTGCAGGTCCGCGGTCGCCAGCAGCGCGACGATGGCGAGACCGACGAGGGCCACGCCGCCGTAGAAGTCCTGCTCGTTACGGATCGTCACCTTGCGCAGCATCACCGCGACACCGGCGGCGCCGAGCAACACGGAGATCGCGCGCGGCTCGAACGTCGGTCCGAACAACGCGCCACTGGCATTGTGATAAATGGAGGTTGCGAGCGTAATTACAGAAAAGGCGACAATAATGCCGCCTGCAAATACGGCGTGTTCCTGGCTTCTACGTACGGCCGCCGTATTCGCGGAGGTTTGGGCCCCCTCGGACATTGCGTGCTCCTCCATTCTTCTTTGTTCTTTAATCCCCTCGGGCCTTACCATAGGCGGATTGACGCGCCTCTGCCAAGTATACTCCCACAATTATGTGCGATAGGCGGGACAACTTTGCAGGCAGCTACAGCCAGCCGGCCGCACCAAGCGCAGCCGCGATCCCGAAAAACCACAACGGATTCAATTTCGTTGCATACGCGACCACCACCGTGATCACCGTCACGGCCACAGT
Source organism: Pseudomonadota bacterium (assembly GCA_023386635.1). Taxonomy (GTDB): domain Bacteria; phylum Pseudomonadota; class Alphaproteobacteria; order Rhizobiales; family Xanthobacteraceae; genus Pseudolabrys. Next base: position 2,720 of record JAEWJH010000133.1, on the reverse strand, counting down.
TCCCGCGCTGGTATCGGCAATGACCGCCACGACGAAGGCGCTCGCCGCGAGCAATCCGAGCGAGACTGGCACCATTCCGTCCTGGATCGCGATCCGCCATCGCGCTTCCTTGAAGCGGTCCCAGACACGGCCCAACGTATAGGCCAGCAGGCAGGTCGGACCGCACATGCTGAGCATCGCCACCGCGCCGCCGGCGAGGCCGCCGGCTTGATAGCCGATCAGTGCGACGATGATGACGTTCGGACCGGGCGTGAGCTGCGCCAGCGCGAACATGTCGTTGAACTGGCGATCACTCATCCACCCCATCACCTCCACCGCGAGGCGATGCATTTCCGGGAGCGCGGCGTTCGCGCCGCCAATCGCAAACAGCGACATCAGCGCGAACTGAACGGCGAGCGTCAGCAGGGTATCGACGCTTCCCTTCACGCTGGCCGCCTCCGGTAAGCGAGCGCGATGCTGAGTGGCACAAGCACCAGCAGCACCCAGACCAGCGGCCAGCGCAACACGCCGATCGCCACGAAACAGACGACCGCGACCGCGAGCCCGGCCCCGAACGGCCGCGCGAACAGCGGCTTCGACAACTTCGCGACCACGGCGATGATCATGCCGGCGGCGGCGGCGGAAATTCCGGCCAGCGCACCGCGCAGCGCGGCCATCTCGCCAAACCACGCATAGACGGATCCCATCAGGATCACCGCAACCAGCGGCACGCCGAGCAGACCACCGAGCGCCGCGACGGCGCCGGTCCGGCCATAAAGCCGCGACCCGAACACAACCGAAAAATTGACGATGTTCGGCCCCGGCAGGAATTGCGACAGCGCCAGCAGTTCGTTGAACTGCCCATCACTCAGCCAGCGCTTCTCTTCCACCAGGATGCGGTAGGTCCAGGCCAGCACGCCGCCGAAACCGTAGAGGGAAATGCGGGCAAAGGTGCGGAACAGGACCCACGCACTGGTCGGTCCCGGTTGCGCGGCGGTCTTGAGGGAATCGGACATGCGCGCTGGCTTAGTGGCCGGGACCCGCGCCCGCCACGGCCTTTTGCGCATTACCTGTGTGCAAAAACCTGCCTCCGGCGACCGCGTCGCAACATAAATCGGGACGGTCTTTTTTCGGCAAGGTTTGCCCCCTATATTCAGCCTGCCGGAGCAATCCGGCTATGGCGATAAACGGCCGTCGAAATAAACCATTCGGACCCGGGGGCAGTACCCGGCGCCTCCACCCAAGCCCAGCCCGGCGCCCGCCGTGGCTGGGCTTCGGCGGGGGCGAAATAGGATCGACGAGGGCGTAAAGGGCGGACTTTTGCTCGGCATGGTACCACCGATATCGGGCCAATCGTATAGTTGCCAACGACAACTATGCTCCGGTTGCTCAGGCCGCTTAAGCGGTTTGAAAAATACCGAACTAAAGCCCTGACGGGTTAAGCTCCGTCAGGCGGGGTTCGGAGGCACCTGGCAACAGAAGCCTCCACTTTCCTTCTTTTGTATTTTTATCGGCCTTTTCTGGGGGCGCGGCGGAGAGCCGGTGGCCTTCACCGCACCGGCAAGGGTAGCATCGGCGCTCAGGAGCGATCTTCATCCGAGTCCCGCGACGGAAAAGGCAAGCAGACCAGGCAATGGCGTCCGACCAAATTCGCTACGATCTCCTCACCCAGCAGGCGCTGCGCGGCATGGTCCGCGACCTGCTCGCGGAGGTGGCCCGCAAGGGCCTGCCGGGAGACCATCATTTTTTCATCTCGTTCGACACCCTGGCCGAAGGGGTCAAGCTGTCGCAGCGCATGCGCGCCCAGTATCCGCAGGAGATGACCATCGTCCTGCAGCACCAGTTCTGGGATCTCGCGGTGACCGACGATCGCTTCGAGGTCGGCCTGTCGTTCAACGGCATTCCGGAGCGCCTGACGATCCCGTTCGATGCGGTGAAAGGCTTCTTCGATCCGTCCGTGCAGTTCGGCCTGCAGTTCGAACAGGCAGACGACGAAACGGCGCCGGCCAAATCCCAGAACGGCGCTCCGACAACGCCCGCGGCCGTCTCGCAGAGCGGTGCGCCGGCCGCGAAGCCGCGCCGCGAGCGGACCTTGACCGCGGTCGAGGACACGCCCGCGCCGCGCAAAGGCGAATCGTCCGCCACCGTCGCCACCATCCCGACGCCCTCGCCCACCGGTGACGACGCAGCGAACAAGCCCGCGTCGAAAAAGCCGGCCGGCGGCAAATCCGACCCCGACAAGACCGATCCCGACAAGCCGGATCCGGACAAACCGGTTGGCGGCGGCGAGGTCGTGAGGCTCGACCGCTTCCGCAAGAAGTGACAGGCTGAGCGGACACAAACCGGCGCTTTCCGCGTTAATGTCCACCATGCCGAGCCGCTCCAGCAAAACCTCCGCCGCATCCCCATCATCGCGCCGCGCATCGGCGTCCGCGGCGACGCGGACCGAAAGCGATGCTTTCGGTCCGCTCGACATCGCCGCCGACAAGCACTGGGGCGCGCAGACCGAGCGCGCGCGCCGCAACTTCCTGATCGGCGACGAACTGATGCCGCGCGGCATCATCCACGCGCTCGGCATCGTCAAATGGGCGGCGGCCGACGTGAACAAGTCGCTCGGGATTCTCGATGTGCGCCGCGCCCGCGCGATCATCACGGTGGCACGCGACGTCTCGCTCGGAAATCTCGACGAGCATTTCCCGCTGCGGGTCTGGCAGACCGGCTCCGGCACGCAGACCAACATG
>JAEWJH010000115.1 GCA_023386635.1 Pseudomonadota bacterium | reverse complement strand
TCCCAAGGATGACGCCGCGGCGGCTGCGATCCAGCGCCGCGACCATCTCGGCGATGATGCCGCGCTGAACGCGGCGACCCGTTTCGTCACCGCCGATGCGGCGACCGTTCGATTGCTCGCCGATGCGCTGGGATACCGCTATCGTTACGATGCCGCCGACGACCAGTATCTGCATCCCGTCGCCGCCTATGTGTTGCGAGCCGATGGTGCCGTCTCGCGCGTTCTGACCAGCATTGGTCTCTCCGGCGATGATCTGCGGCTCGCGCTGGTGGAAGCCGGCGACGGCAGGATCGGCACGACGGCCGATCGCATCCGGCTTCTGTGTTCGCATTTCGATCCGGCGCAAGGTACCTATAATCTCGTGGTGTCGCGGCTGATGATGGGGACGGGCGCGGCGACCCTTGCCGGGCTTGCGTTGCTGCTCGGAGGCTTGATGTTAGCCGGTCGCCGCCAGCCGCACCGCGGTCCGACCCGGTAGACGGCGGATCACGATGATGAAAGCCAGCAGCCAGACGCACGTCGTGGCGAGCAAGGCTGCAACGAAGCCGAACGCCATGATCAGCGGCGGCAGGCCAAGCGGCGGCAGGATCAGCAGCGCCGCTTCCAGATAACGACAGGCGAGCGTGAGCGCGGCGAGCCCCAGCAGGAACCGGCTGCTGGCACGCAACCGCGCGGACAGGAGCAGGAAGAACGGGATGATGAATTGGAGGACGAACAGCGACGTCATCAGCCAGCCCCAGCGATGCGCAATGCGCGTCTGATACCAGATCACTTCATCGGGTATATTGCCGGCCCAGATGATGATGTACTGCATGGCGTGGAGATAGGCCCACAGCAACAGCACCGAGAACAGCACGCCGGCATAGGCACCGTTGCTCATGGTCTGGCCGCGCTTAATGCCGAGCAGCATCACGAGGCCGAACGCGAAGCCGGCGGCGAGATAAAAACTCACGATCAGGAGCCCGTAGATCGACGAATGGAAATGCGGCTCGATCGATTCGAACCAGTCGACGCCCGCCCATGAGGCCGTCAGCGTCCAGACGATCAGCCCGATGGCGGCGATGGGCCGAGTATCGCGGCCGTTGCGATAGGCGCGGGTCGCCGCGATCGCGAGCGCGGTCCACACCGCGAAATAGATGATCGCGCGTACGGTGAAGAAAGCGTGTGTGAGATAGGAAGCCTTGAACCCGCTGAGCGGCTCCCGCGCATCTGCCCAGGGAAACAGGATGCCGGCACCGATCAGGATTGGCAGGAACAGAATGGCGACCGCCGGCAGGGTGAGCGCCGCGCCGGCGAGCGGATCGTGCAGATCCTGGGTCCAGCCGGCCCGCACAAGGTAAGTGACCAGCAGCACGGCCAACGCGCCGACCGGAATCGCCGCGAGCGCGTTCCAAGCCGCCAGATAGGCGGCGAGCATGGTGCGGGGATCGATCGTTAGCCCGGCGACACAGCCGGCTGCTCCGAGCGCCGCGCCAGCAGTCAGAAGACGGTCGCGCAACGGGCTCATGGCTTTGTCTCCGCCATGAGCCGTGCGCGTTCGTCGGACGGCAGATCGGTCAGCCGCGCATGCTGGCTCAATTGCAGCGCGCGGAGATAGGCGATGATCGCCCAGCGGTCGCGTGGATGAACGCGGGAAGCATAGGAATACATTGCGCCATACCCGTGCGAGATCACGTCATAGAAATGCGTGTCGGGAGCGGCGCGCAAGCGCGGCTCGTGAAAGCTCGGCGGGTGGGGCATGCCGCGCTGAACCACCATGCCGTTGCCGCTGCCGGTGCGGTCATGGCAGGGCGAGCAGAATGTATTAAACATATCCTGCCCGCGGGCTAACAACGCCGCGGTGACCGCGGGCTTGTTGCTGGCTTCCTGTGCAAGCGCTGCGTCTTCGCGCGCCACCGTTCCGGGCGGTGAGGATTGCAGCACCTTTCCATCCTCGAATAGCGCGCCTTGCTTGTATTCGTTGTATTTGGGCTGGGAATCCATATCCGACCGGGTGCAGCCTGCCAACAGCAACAATGCAAGTTTGACGATGAGCGTGGTGCCCCGTCTCATGACTGCACCAACTCGACCGAAATCGGCGCGAGACCTTTGAGGAAATGAACGGTGCCCTTCTCGTCGAATTGCACATCGTCGGCCAGCACGCAGAGGAAGAACCGGTTGCGAGAGGCACGGTGGAAGGATCCCGCCCCAAAAACCGGATGACTAAGCCGGGGCAACCCGTTGAGGGCGAGCATGCCGAACGCGGGAAACAGCGCCGCGAACAGCACAGTGAGTTCGAAGGCAACGACCGCGAAAGCCGACAGGGCATAAAGCGGGCGTCCGCCGACATTGATCGGGTAGTCGTAGTTGGTGAACATCTCCATCGCCAGCGCGACAGCAAAGCCGAAAGCGCCGCCTATGAGACCGAGCCAGAGCACGCGCCGGTCGCGCAAGCGCAGCACCGCGTTGAGTTCATGCACCGGGAACGGCGTGAAGGCGTCGAGCTGGCGATAGCCTTCCTGCCGTGCGGCCTTCGCCGCGGCGAGCAGCGCCTCGGGCGTTTCGAATTGCGCCAGCGCGCCATAAAGCTCAGGCCCGGCCATGGGCGGCCTCCGTTCGCAGAGGACGCGCCGCGCGCTTGTCGTTGCGCTCTTCGTGCAGCACCTCCTTGGTCTCGAAGATCGAGATGACAGGCAGCAGACGGATCAGCAGCAGGAACGGAACGAAGAACAGGCCGATGGTGCCGGCGAACGTCGCCCAATCCCAGAACGTTGCGTGATATTCGCCCCAGGCCGATACCAGGAAATCGCGATAGAGGCTGGTGACCAGGATCATGTAGCGCTCGAGCCACATGCCAATGACGACGCTGAGGGAAATCGCGAACAGCATCCAGGACGAGCGCCGAACGGCCTTCCACCACAGGGGCTGCAGAGCGACGAAATTAAAGAAGATCGCGCCCCAATAGCTCCATCCGTACTGACCGGTGAAGCGATCGCTCAGCGTTTGCAGTTCGTGGGCGTTGCCGGAATAGAGCGCGTCGAAAATCTCGAACACATAGCCGTAAGCGGTCATCAGCCCGGTCGCGAGGAGAACCTTGCCCAGGACGTCGAGATGGTCGTCGGTGACGAGATTCTGCAGATGGAACAGCGACCGCAAAACGATGGCGATCATCGACACCACGGCGAAGCCGGAGAACGCGGCCCCGAGTACGAAGTAGGGCGGGAAGATCGTTGAATGCCAGCCCGGAATGGTGCCGGCCGCAAACAGCAGTGAGACCTCACTGTGTACGGAGACGACCAGGGGTACGGCGAGCCCTGCTAGCAGCCGATAGGCTTGGTTCCAGCGCATCCAGTGGACGGCCGAGCCACGCCAGCCAAGCGACAAGACGCCGAAGAACACCTGCCAGCGTCGCCGTTGGGCACGGTCGCGCGCCGCGGCGAGATCCGGCACGAGGCCGATGTACCAGAACACGATCGACACGGTGAGATAGGTCAGCACCGCCCAGATATCCCATTCGAGTGGGCTGCGGAATTGCGGCCACACTTGCATGGTCGCCGGATAAGGAAACATCCAGTAGAAAAACCACGGTCGGCCGAGATGCAGGATCGGATAAATGCCAGCGCACATCACGGCGAACAGCGTCATGGTTTCGGCGAAGCGGTTGAGTGAATTGCGCCAGTCGCGGCCCAGCAGCAGCAGCAGCGCCGAGATCAGCGTGCCGGCGTGGCCGATGCCGAGCCACCACACATAATTATGGATGGCGAAAGCCCAGTTGACGGGAATGTTCAAACCCCAGATGCCGACACCGGTGGAGAACAGCACGACTGCGCTGACGAACAGCAGACCGAGCAGAAGCGAGGCGATGCCGAGGGCGATCAGCCAGCGTCGCCGCGTCGGAAAATGTAGCGGAATCCCGGCGAGCTGATCGGTGACGTCGCCGTAGTTTTGGTCGGGCGGTAGGATCGGTTTGGTGTCGGGCGATGTGGTCACGACACGTCTCCGTCGCTATCGTTCCAGCGGGCGAGGTAGGTCGTGCGCGGCCGGGTCCCGAGCTCTTCCAGCAGGGCGTAATGGCGGCCGCTGCGGCGCAGTTTAGAGACGGCCGATTCCTTGTCATTCAGATCGCCAAAGGTAATTGCCTGGGTCGGGCACGCTTGCTGGCAGGCGGTGACGACTTCGTCCCGGCGCAGCGGCCGGTTGTTCTTGTCGGCGTCGACCCGCGCCGCTTGGATCCGCTGCGTACAATAGGTACACTTCTCCATGACGCCGCGCGAGCGCACAGATACGTCGGGATTCTTCGCGGCCTGTCCGGCCTCGGTGGTGTCACGGTAATCGTACCAGTTGAAGCGGCGCACTTTGTAGGGGCAATAACTGGAACAGGTGCGGGTCCCGATACAGCGGTTGTAGACCATCTGATTGATGCCGTCCGGAGAATGCACTGTCGCATGAACTGGACAACCCATTTCGCAGGGCGCCTTCTCGCAATGCATGCAAGGCACCGGCTGGAATGAGCTGCGCGGATTGGCGACGTCGCCATTGTAATAGCGATCGACGCGCAACCACAGCATCTCGCGACCGCGCGCTACCTGATCCTTGCCGACCACCGGCACGTTGTTCTCGACATTGCAGGCGGCGATGCAGGCGTTGCAGCCGATGCACCGATCGAGATCGATAACCATGGCCCAGGCATGGTCGCCCGACGGCCATTCCGGATAGAGCGTCGCTGTGTCCTTCGGCTTCGGCGTCGTGGAATGTGCGACGGTCACTTCGCGGACGAAATCGAATCCGTCCATGCGGTGGTGCTGCTGCGTGGTCGCCAGCTGATACTCACCGTCGATCCTCGCGATCGTGCCGGGCGCATGCCAGATGTCATCACTGGCGCGGATCGCATATGCATCGTAGCCACCGCTCTTTGCAATCTCGCCGCCGCTGCGGCGGCCGTAGCCGAATGTCAGCGCCACGGTGTCGGGCGCCTGGCCGGGCACGATCCAGACCGGACCCTGGACCTTGCGCTCGCCGAGGGTGATCTCGACCAAATCGCCGTTCGACAGCGCGTGCTCGCCTGCGAACGTCGGGCTGACGGCAACGACATTGTCCCAGGTGAGCTTGCTGATCGGCTTCGGCAGTTCCTGCAGCCATGCGACATTGGCGAATCGTCCGTCCCAGACCGTCGGATCGGGGCGAAAGACGATGTGCAGGGATGGATCGGCGTCGGATGGCGGGGGCGCAGACGGCCGGTTTGCTTTCAGGGCAAGCGGCGCTAGCGGCTCGTCATCGATCCAGCCGGTGTGCAAGGCCTTGGTCCACCGATCGTTGAACGCGTCGGCGAGACGTTGCCGCCAGGTGGTGCGCACCGCGGCGTCGGTCGCGGCTTCCTGCGGGCCGGCCAACATGTCGAGCAGTTGATGCAGACTGCGGGTCGCGTAAAGCGGCGACACGACCGGCTGGATGATTGAGACCGTGCCGTCGACTGCGCGTCCGTCACTCCAGCTTTCCAGCACATGTGACAGCGGCAGATGCCATTGCGACCGCATCGCAGTTTCGTCGGCATGCAGGCCGACATGCAACCGGTGCGGAACGCGGCCGAGCATCGCCATGTCGTCGAACACATCGGGCCGCGTATAGGATGGATTGCAGTCGATGACGATCAGGGTATCGACCTGACCTCCGGCGACGTCGTTGGCGAGGGCGTCGAGGGTTTCCGTGTCGGGGGGCTGCGGCAGCACCGGTTCGCTGTACCATACGGTTTGGCCGCTATTGCCGAGCGCGTCGTTGATGGCAACAGCGGCGGCTTGCCATGTCGGTTCCAGATGGGCGCCGACGGTCAGAAGCGACTGGCCGCGATGGTCGCGCAGATCGCCGACCGCGCGATCGAGCCAGCGGCGTTCGCTCGCCGACAGATCCGGCATGGTCCAGCCGGCGAGGGAGAACGTCGCACCCAGCGCCCGGACCAGCGCGCCGAGGCGGGGTGGGCCGCACGGCAGGCGCGAGGAGGCTGCAATCCCGGTGAGAGATGGGACAGTCTCGGCGACATGCAGGCGGCTGCGATCCTGTCCGGGCATTGCCTCGCCCCGCCGCGCCGACCAGGCACGCGCCTGCATCGCCTGATGCGGCCCGGGGCCGAGGAAATCATCATCGATGCTCACGATCGCAGCGCAACGCTCGAGCCGGAGATGGGCCGCGACCGGCCGGCCGAATGCCTGCATCAACGCGGCTGGCCGCTGTCGCGGCATCGCCGGTGCGTGACGATGCCAGCGCATCTGCGGATAGAGCGCCGCCAACGCCTGCATCTGCCGGATCATGGTCGGCGAGGTGGTCGGCCCGGTGAGAAGGCGCAGTCCTTCGCCGCGGCGATCGTTCCAGCGCTTACGCAGATCCGCCAGTGTCCGATCGACGATATTCCATGTCACGGGAAGCCCGTCGCGCGTCGGGCTCTTGGACCGTTCGGGATCATAGAGTCCGAACAGCGCGGCCTGCATGAAAACGTCGCTGACCCCGCGCGTGGCGGGATGATCCGGGTGGCCGTCAAGCTTGATCGGCCGCCCGGCGATGGTCTTGGCGATCACCGGTTGCACATAGCCTTCAAAGGTCAGCGCCGTGGCGTAGTGGCGCGGAACGCCCGGCACTTCATATTCCGGCTGGTTCACGTAAGGCAGCGCATGGTTCGCGGCCTCATCCTGACATCCGGTCAGCCCGGCGAGCAGCAGCGATGCGCCCATTAGCTTGAGAAACTTGCGACGGCTGCTGCCGTCGAACAGCGGCGCGGCCGATGGAAACTCGGCGGCGAGCCAAGCTCGGAACCCTTGCTGGTCGATCAGTTCTTCGAGACTTGTCCAGAACTGCACGCCGCCGCCGCTGGCGGCCTCGCGTGCACGCGCCAGATCGAACCGTGGCGCCGCTTGGGGGGTGATGTCGTGCGCGTGCGTCATCGGTGGCACACATAGCAATGGGTGAGGCGCTCGGGTGCGATGCCGTAATCGCGCATCAGCGCGTGGCCGAGTTCGGCGCGGTCGTCGGTCGGTTTCCAGGTCATATTGGTGATCTGATCCCTCGGCCGCAGATGCGGCGCCGGATTGCGGTGGCAATCGAGGCAGAACTGCATGGTCAGCGGCTTGGCGCGGAACGTCAGCGCCATCTGGTCGACGCGCCCGTGGCACTCGACGCAGCCGACTCCCTTGCTGATGTGGATGTCGTGCCGGAAGAAAACATATTCCGGCAGCACGGCCACGCGCAGCCACTTCAGCGACTTGTTCTCTGCAAGGCTTGCGCGGACCGGAGCGAGCATGGGCGCGCCGGTCCACACCTGCGAATGGCAGGTCATGCAGGTGTGTGTCGGTGGCAGCCCGGCCCGAGGGCTTTCCGCGACGGAGGTGTGGCAATAACGGCAATCGATGCCGAGTTCGCCGGCGTGATGACGATGGCTGAACGGCACGGGCTGGGCGGGCGGATGGATATTCGCGCCGGTGACCCAGTCGGACCGGGCGAGGCCTACTGCGAATACGATGCTCCCGGCCGCGAGGGACACGCCGGTGACCAGAAACAGGCGAATCCAAGTATCGGCCGCCGGGGAAAAAATCTGGCCCATCTGGCAAAGCCTCACGTCCGGCTGGTGGCCAAGGCAAGGCCCAGCCATCGACGCCGCGAGTCCGGAACGCCCCTGTGGCAACGATGGCCCCTACGCCTGGTTCCGCCCGCGACGGGGCTTTGATGGACGGCCGGCGCTATGGAACCAAGGGAGCACAGCGCGGTTAGCGTCCGGGGGCATCATTCACGCCGGATTGGCTCGATGCGCGAGATGTCGCCTCCGAGCGGTTACGAGACGTCGGACGCACCGGCGCGATTGATCGCTTCGCTGGCCGCGGGGATAGGGCTGTTCGTGCTCGCGACACCGTTTGTGCTGCTGCTGGTGTTTCCCGGCGCGGTGGATCGCGGCGGCATCGGCGTAGACCTACCCAAGCCTCCGGCACCGGTGCTGCAAGCTCACCCGCAGAGCGATCTGGCGCGGTTTCGCGCGGCGGAAGACGCCACCCTCCACAGTGCCGGCTGGGTCGATCGCGATCATGGCGTGATACGGATCCCGCTGGCTCGGGCGATCCAACTGCTTTCGCAACGCGGCCTCGATGGCTGGCCGGGCCCGGCGCGTGCCCCGGCGGCGCCGCCGCCATCTCAACCCTAACGCGGCGGATGCGCGATGAGCGAGTGGATCCCGTTGTGGCTGCCTGGCGAAACCCAGCACGCGCGCGCGGTCGATGTTCTATTCGGCGGCCTGTTGATCAGCGCGCTGCTGGTGCTGGTGCTGCTATTCTATCTGATGCTGCGCTTCGCAATTCATTATCGCGCCGGCAACGCAAGCGCGAACCGCGACCACCGCATCCGCAAAAGCTGGTATCTCGAAGCCGGCTGGACGACGGCGACGCTGCTCGCCTTTCTCGCGCTGTTCGTGTGGGGCGCGCGGCTTTATCTTAATCTGTACGAAACGCCAAAGGGCGCGCTACCTATCTACATCGTCGCCAAACAATGGATGTGGCAGGCGCAGCATGTCGGCGGACAGCGCGAGATCAATGAGGTGCACGTTCCGCTCGGGCGGACGGTGCGGATGATTATGTCGTCACAGGATGTGATTCATTCGTTCTTTATCCCCGCGTTCCGCATCAAGCACGACGTGCTGCCCGGACGCGCGGAAGACATCTGGTTCGAACCGGAGCGCGCCGGCGTCTTCCACCTGTTCTGCGCGGAATATTGCGGCACCGATCATTCGCGGATGACGGGACGGATCGTCGTCATGGCGCAGCCGGCGTTTGAGCAATGGCTCGTGCACCAGGACACTGACGGGACACTCGCGGCGCAGGGAGAAAAACTATTCCGGCAGTTCGGTTGCAGCGGCTGCCACACGGCCAGGTCGGCCGTGCGGGCGCCGCCGCTTGATGGATTGTATGGCAAAGCAGTGCCGCTTGCTGATGGCACAATGGAAACGGCGGACGAGCGCTATCTGCGCGATTCGATTCTCCAGCCGCGGTCGCAGGTCGCGGCCGGATATCAACCGCTGATGCCGTCCTTCGCCGGACGGATATCGGAGGGCGAACTGTTCGCGATTGTTGCCTATATCAAGTCGCTCGGTACAACCGGACAGCAGCCATGAAAGATGTGTCATGAGAGACCTGTCATGAGCGATGTGCCGAACTATCTCACCGCCGATAATCGGCTACGGTCCTGGTTTTTGACGACCGATCACAAGCGCGTCGCCATCCTCTATTTTGCGACGATCACACTGTTCTTCTTCATCGGAGGGGCGGCGGCGACCGTGATCCGCCTCGAACTGGCGACCCCGCAGGGCGACCTAGTCACCTCCGATGTCTACAACCGTATCTTCACCATGCATGGCGTGGTGATGGTGTGGTTTTTTCTGATTCCGTCGATCCCGGCGACACTCGGCAATTTCGTTGTGCCGCTGATGATCGGCGCCCGCGACCTCGCGTTTCCCCGGCTCAATCTTCTTAGTTGGTATCTGTTTCTGATCGGTGGGCTGACGACGCTTTATGCGGTGTTCGTCGGCGGGATCGATACCGGCTGGACATTCTACACGCCGTTCTCGACGATGTATTCTAACAGCCATGTGGTGTTGGCAGTAACCGGGGTGTTCATCGCCGGGTTCTCGTCGATTCTGACCGGGCTCAACTTTATTGTCACGATCCATCGTCTGCGCGCGCCGGGCCTCACATGGTACCGGCTGCCGCTGTTCCTGTGGTCGCTTTATGCGACCGCGGTGATCCTCGTTCTGGCCACGCCGGTGCTGGCGATGACGCTGCTGTTGGTAGCACTCGACCGGTTCGTCGGCATCGGGATTTTCGATCCGGCGAAGGGCGGTGACCCGCTTCTGTTCCAGCATCTGTTCTGGTTTTACTCGCATCCGGCCGTCTACATCATGATACTGCCGGGCATGGGCGTGGTCAGCGAACTCGTCTCCTGCTTCTCACGCAAGCCGATCTTCGGTTACAAATTCGTCGCGTGGTCGGCGATTGCAATCGCGGTGGCAGGATTTTTCGTCTGGGGTCACCACATGTTCGTCAGCGGACAATCGGTGTTCGCTGGTCTGATCTTCTCATTCATGAGCTTCATCGTTGCCGTCCCGTCTGCGATCAAGGTGTTCAATTGGACGGCGACACTGCACAAAGGTTGGGTTCGGTTCGACGCGCCGATGCTTTACGCGTTGGGTTTCATCGGACTGTTCACCATCGGCGGTCTGACAGGATTGTTCCTCGCGTGTCTTGCCTACGACGTCTACGTCACCGACACCTATTTCGTGGTAGCGCATTTCCATTACATCATGGTCGGCGGCATGGTGACAGCCTATTTCGGCGGGCTGCATTACTGGTGGCCGAAGATCACTGGGCGGATGTATCCGGAATACTGGGCGCGGGCGGCGGCGATCCTGATCTTCTTCGGATTCAACATGACGTTTTTCCCGCAGTTTGTGCTCGGCATTCTCGGCATGCCGCGCCGCTATCACGGCTATCCGCCGGAATTTCAAGCCTGGAACGTGATGTCGTCGACCGGCGCGTCGATCTTGGCCATCGCCTACCTACTGCCGCTGTTTTATCTCGGCTGGTCCTTGTTCTTTGGCCGCCGTGCGTCAGCCAATCCGTGGGCTGCAACAGGTCTCGAATGGCAGACGCCATCGCCGCCACCGCCGTACAATTTTGAAGACACGCCGGCCGTGACCCGGCGGCCATACGACTATTCCGTGAGCGGGCAGGGCCATGCGCAGAACGCCTGAGCTTGCACCGCAGTTTTCTGATCTCGATCAGCAGCATGATGCCGCGACGCTCGGCATGTGGACGTTCCTGGGGACGGAGGTTCTATTCTTCGGCGGCCTGATCGCGCTCTATTGCGCCTATCGGACGATGCATCCGGAGGGTTTCGCGGCCGCCGCGCGCCAGACCGAGATCGCGATCGGCGCCGGCAACACCGCGATCATGCTGACCAGCAGCTTTCTCGTCGCGTGGGCGGTCTGGTGTATCCGCTTGAACGCAAGCCGGGTTGCAGGACTGTTGCTCTGGGGCGCCGCGGCGCTTGGCGTCTTATTCCTTGGCCTTAAAGGCGTCGAATATGCGATTGAATATCGCGAACATCTCATCCCTGGAATGAATTTGGCTGTGCATGGCGTCGATGCCAGCGCCCAGAATTTGTTCTTCGCCTTCTATTTTGTCGCGACCGGCCTGCACGGGATCCACGTTGCTATCGGCATTGTCGTGCTAATTGTCATCGGGTTCCAGAGCAAGGCAGGCACCTATTCCGCGCCATACCACGCGCCAGCGACAGTTGCCGGTCTTTACTGGCACTTCGTCGATGTCGTCTGGGTCATTCTGTTCGCGCTGATATATCTTCCGGGGCGGTCGTGATGAATCCTTGGATACCGCCACGCCATCTGGTTTTGAGTTTTGTAGCGTTGCTGGGGTTGCTCAGTCTGACGGTGGCTGCTGCCTATTTTCCGTTGGGTTCGGTGAACACGGCTGTGGCGGTTGGGATCGCGATCATTAAAGCGGTGATCGTGCTGGCGGTGTTTATGGAGCTGCGCGAAAGCCCGGCATTGACTATTGCGTTTGCGGCTGCCGGATTTCTTTGGTTTTCAATCTTGCTCTGGTTATCGATGGCAGATGTTTTGACCCGAGCTTGGATATAAAAGTTGGCGCGGCTAAGTCCTTTCGATAAACAGCGGATTCCGCACCGCTAACTAACCATCCTGAAGCTCGGCGACATGCAATCTCCCTTCACTTACCGCTGGCCCTTTCTGCCGCACGGTCGGGGATCGGATTGACCCTGCTGCCAGCTATCGCCGGCAGCCCTGAAAGCGATCTGATCTGCGTGTGGCGCCCCCAGGCGGAAGTCACCGAACCATTTATATCTTTGTGCATCCCGATTTGCGGAGGATTCCGCGCGTGCGAGCGATCCTCGATTTCATCGGTGCGGAGATTCCAACCATCCTGGCCCTGTTCCGCGGAGGGAGATCCCGAAGGACCGGGGCATAGCTCCGAGGCGCAATCCGCGAGAGTTAGCCTCCAGTTCCTCTCCCTCCGCCAGTCTTACGAGCACAAACCGCCGGTCCGGTTTCTCCATCGTCTAGGGCCGAAAAGTCCCCGAAGTGGGGCGCTTTTCTCAACTCTTAATTCTCCCGCTCGCCTGTTGTCGCACAGCGGTGCGATCTAACGCAGAAAATCCGGCAAAATCTCAGTCGGGTGGATTCAAGGTCCGTTTGCCGTTGGGCACGACCTTGCCAAGGTCGGGGTCGAGAGTTCGAAGCCCTTCGCCCGCTCCATCTTCTCAAAATCGAGAAGATGGACGGAACTGGAAGCGCCTCCAGCAATGGAGGCAAAAATTGGTTTTACCAATTATTCCAACCGCGTTGGTCACGGAGAACGCTAACTTTCTGATCGCTGTGTCGATCAGAAGGTGGCCTCCAACGGACCTCTCGTCCAACATTACGTTCAACACGGGCGAGGTCGGCCATGCCTGACTTCCTCACGCGTCGGAACGGGTCTTGGCATTTTGTCCGCTAGGTTCCTATCGAATTTGCCGCCTTCGACCCTCGCGGCATCATCAAGCACTCGACAAAAATTAGGATCAGGACGACCGCAACGGCCGCAAGCCTCCTGCGTCGCCGACCAGCTCAATCAGGAACTTGAAGCCCAGTGACGGTCCCTCGCAGGTGGCGTCTGCGACCAACAGGCGCACCACTACGAGCAGGCGCGGCTCCGGGCCCGGTCGCTTGGGTTCGAGGACCTTGAGAGCCCAGACGT
This sequence comes from Pseudomonadota bacterium, assembly GCA_023386635.1. GTDB lineage: Bacteria > Pseudomonadota > Alphaproteobacteria > Rhizobiales > Xanthobacteraceae > Pseudolabrys. The sequence continues at coordinate 1,117 of JAEWJH010000115.1, read as the reverse complement.
CCTGCTCCTGCCCGTTGAGCAGATTTTGCAGCGATTAGAGGCGCTCGCTTCGAAGCAGTGGCTCACGACCCGATGTCGCGGGCGGCCGCCCTCGGTTGGTTGCATTCTTTCGTACTCATCAAAACGTGGCTCACTCCGATGCGTCACTAGATCAATCTTGGTTTCAGTTCGCTCAAGCCGCCGATACGATCAGCGCCGGTGCTTTGCTGAAGATTCCGACGCAGTACAGCCAACGGGCGTTGCCGAGCTCAACAGCGTTGCCCCGGCAGTGCTTCGAAGTTCAAAGCACGCGTTGATCCAAAAAAGTTATTTGGGCGGGAGATTTCGAGAAGCTAGCAGCGCCTCAGCCACACAGAACAAAGTGAGTACCAAAGTCGGTTCACAGGCGCGCCAGATAGCTCTGAGCACTGTAAGTCGGCGTTTCGCGTAAAAGCGCGCCGGGGCTAAGTCGAGGTATGTCAAAAGACAATTAGCGGCGCAAAGCACATCCTCACAAACCAACCGGCCGGTCACTTGCCGGCGGGCTTTCTTCAGCTAGGAACCCTGCTGCTAGCGATCCTTAACGGTAGGTCAGCCATCAACCGCTGTCGCCAACGCGTCGAGCCCGTAGGTCGGACGATCCGGGGCCATGTGAACGCGTCGGTGCCGGTGTCATGGGCTGCGCAGATGCAATCTCTGGCGCAAGCCGGGGGTGTGATCGAAGTCGGACAGTGTTCGCTCAAGTCGCAGCATCGCGCAGCCCCTTGAAGCTTGGGTCCAGCGCACGACGGGACGCCGCAAGCTGACGCCGCGCCTGTTCCCCCGTCCTGGCGACGGCGGGGTTTCATTTAATCCTCACGACCAGCACAGCCGAATACGCCAGGGACCGTCAGCCCCATCAGGGTTTAATTGGCGGCTGAGAGCGACTAAGTCACCGAAACGATCAAAGACCCGACTGACCAGGCCGTCTCGGGCGTAGATGTGATAATCGGGGAAGGCCTTGCTCGATGTTGTCGAGCTTGGCGACGAGAGGTTCGGGCCTGTACTGGGGCGGTCGCGGGTGTCCGCTATTTGTGCGTCTGCGAGACAGGTCCGCAAATCACGTATGCAATCGTCCCTGCTGGTCCCAGCATGAGGT
>JAEWJH010000109.1 GCA_023386635.1 Pseudomonadota bacterium | reverse complement strand
AGTTCATCACGTCCTTGCGCGACTGGTAGTCGACCCAGTCGAGATCGGCGTTCGCGGCGAGGGCGGCGAGCCGCGCGCGGAAGGCGTCGGCCGACGGACTGAAGCCGATGATCGGCAGGTTGCCGCCGATCGTCACCAGCGCGAGGTTTCTGCCGCGGGCGAAGCCCGGATCGCGCGCGAAAGCGCGGGCGATCACCTCGACGGCAATGAACGAGCCGGAGGAATGCCCGACAACGACGAATTCGTCGGCGTCGGAAGCGCGGACGTCCTCGATCAGATAGCCGGCGAACGTCTCGAACCGTTCGTCCCAGTCCGGCCGCTGGCCATAGGCGAACTGATGCGTCGAGACGATGTCGTCGAACATGTAGAGCATGTAGGACAGCGGCTCGGTCTTGCGCACGATCACAACGAAGGCAACGGCGAAGACGGCGAGACCGACCAGCCACGCGACAATCGACGGCGCGACGAGCGACACCAGGCCGCCGGCGATGCCGCCGATCAGCGCGGCGGCGAGCATGTTCGTCAGCAGGATGACGAACGGGTAGAGCGTGAACAAACCGAAGCGCCAGTGCGCCGCGAAAACGCGCGCATAGACGCCGTTGCTGAGCGAGCGCACCAGCGAGCCCAGCGCATGCAGCGTCTTCCACCATGCGGGCCGCGCGAAGTCCTCGCGGATGATGTCTTCCCAGCGCAGGAATTCATACGTCGTGTCGACGCGCCATGGCGCGCCGTCGGCGTCTTCACCCTGCGTGTCGAGCGTCCACTGGGTGGTGAAGCGGTCGTCGGGGTTGACGATCTTGCCGACCTTGCCGGTCAGGCCATAGAGCGCGCAAAATTTGCGATATTCGCCGCGGAACAGCCGGTAATATTCGGCGAGGCCGCGCGGGTCGTAGCCCTGCGCATAGATGACGTGGCGGCGGCGGACGCGCGGCAGAGTGGATGCGGCGGCGTCCGGTCCGTCAGTCGACATCGAGCGGCTCGGTCCCGCTGGGCTTGCCGCCGGCGCCGAGGGTGATCTTCTCGACGCGCGCTTCCGCCTGCGCCAGCAGTTCCTCGCAGCGCTTCTTCAGCAATTCGCCGCGCTCGTAGATCGCCACCGATTCCTCGAGCGGAACTTTGCCTTCCTCGAGCTTCTTGACGATGGTTTCGAGCTCCGCAATCGCCTGCTCGAACGGCAATTTTTTCACGTCAGGTGCGGAATCGGCCATGGTGTCGTCCTCTGATCGCGGGCAGGTCGCCCGGTTCGGGCGCGGGTGTCAAGTCGGGGATGATCCGTCATCCTGAGATGCGAGGCCGGAAATGCAGATCGCTTTTTCCAACTTTTAATCTCGCTGGCAAAAGCGGTTTTCATTCCGTCATGGCCGGGCGCAGTCCCGGCCATCCCGATAAGAGAGGCACGATGCCCACCTAAGCGGGATGCCCGGGTCAGCCCGGGCATGACAGTGGTGGTCCTTATGCCTCCATCAGCGCCTTCACATGGGCCGCCGCCGAGCCCGAGAGGCCCTGAAGGTCGTAGCCGCCTTCCAGCAGCGAGACGATACGGCCCCCGGCGTGCCGCCCGGCGACTTCCATCAGCTTGCGCGTGACCCAGTCGAAATCTTCCTCGTCGAAATTGAGATTGGCGAGCGGATCGCGATGATGCGCGTCGAAGCCGGCGGAGATCAGCACGAAGTCCGGCTGGAATTCGCGCAGGCGCGGCAGGATCACGGTCTCGACCGCCTCGCGGAATTGCTCGCCGCCGTCGTTCGGCCGCAGCGGCGCGTTGACAATATTATTGAACTCGCCGCGCTCGGTCTTGGCGCCGGTGCCGGGATAGAGCGGCATCTGGTGCGTCGAGCAGTACATCACGGACGGATCGCGCCAGAAGATGTCCTGCGAACCGTTGCCGTGATGCACGTCGAAATCGATCAGCGCGACGCGCTCGACGCCGTGCTTCTTCTGCGCGTAGCGCGCGGCGATCGCGGCGCTGTTGAAGATGCAGAAGCCCATAGGCTTCGCCGTTTCCGCATGATGGCCCGGCGGCCGCATGGAGCAGAAGGCGTTTCCAGCTTCCTTGGCCATCACCGCGTCGATGGCGCGGGTGGCGGCGCCGATGCAGCGCAGCGACGCCTCGAAGCTGCCGGGCGACATCACCGTGTCGCCGTCGAGCCCGATCATGCCTTCCTTCGGCGCGTTGTCGCGGATCAGCTCGACATAATCCATCGGATGACAGAGCGCGACGGTTTCCAGGTCGCACATCGGCGCCTGTTCATGCGTCAGCGGCTTGAATTCGTCCGTGGCCCAGACGGCGTCCAGCGCGCGGATGCGATCCGGCCGCTCCGGGTGTCCGGCGGGCGTGATGTGATTGAGCGACGAGGGATGGGTCAGGAGGAGGGTGGTCATAGCCCGTATTTAACCCCGCATGGCTTCCCTCGCCACCGGAGTCTGCCCATTTATGTCATGGCCGGGCATAGTCGTTTGAAGAACGGCGTTCTGACGAACGCCTATCGTCCCGGCCATCCCGACAAGGCAGGTATTTATGTCCGCCTAAGCGGGATGCCCGGGTCATCAGGGCGTGCACGCCCGTCTTCGACGGGCTATGCCCGGGCATGACCGGGTTGAAAAAAGCGTCTCTCATTTAGCCGCTCTTTTCGCAGAGAGTTCGCTGATGGGTAACTGACCCATAGGTTAAACAGGCGTCACCACCACGCCCGGCGGCGGCACGCTGTCGTCCGGCACGAAGAAATCCGCCGCCAGCGGCTCGGTCGGATCGGCGCGATAGCGCTCGAAGTCGGTGACGCCCTCGCCGGCGAGGAACGTGTCGTCGATCAGGAACTGCCCGGTGAAACCGACCGGCTTGTGGAAAACCGCATAGGCGGCATCGGCGATGATCTCGGGCTTGCGCGACCGCTTCATCACCTGATTGCCGCCAAGCAGGTTCTTGATGGCGGCGGTGGCGATCGTGGTGCGTGGCCACAGCGCGTTGACGGCGATCTTGCCGCGCATCTCGCCGGCGAGGCCGAGCACCACCATGCTCATGCCGAACTTCGCCATGGTGTAGCCGGTCGACGGCGCGAACCACTTTTCCTTCATGTCGAGCGGCGGCGACAGCATCAGGATATGCGGGGTCCGCGCTTTCAGCAGATAAGGCAGCGCGAGCTTCGACACCATGAAGGTGCCGCGCGCATTGATCTGGTGCATCAGATCGAAGCGGCGCATGTCGGTCTGCGCGACCGGCGTCAGGGAAATCGCGCTGGCATTGTTGACGACGATGTCGATGCCGCCGAAGCGCTCCGCGGTCCGCGCAAGCGCGTCGGTGACGGCGACCTCGTCGCGCACGTCCACGACAAGCGGCAGAGCCACACCGCCGGCGGCCTCGATCGCGGCGGCGGCGGTGTGGATCGTGCCTTCGAGTTTCGGATGCGGCGCGTCGGTCTTCGCGGCGATGGCGATGCGCGCGCCGTCGCGCGCGGCGCGCAAGGCAATGGCGAGGCCGATGCCGCGAGACGCGCCGGTGATGAACAGCGTCTTGCCCTTGAGCGACATGACCGGCCTCCGGGCCTGTGGATCAATTCAGCAGAGCGGGCGCGGCCGACAGGCTGTCGGCGCTCTCGGTGACGATGCGCTCCAGCGACGGCGCCTGCACCGCGATGTTTTCCGCGAAGAAACGGGTGAGGCCGATCCAGCGCGCCGGATCGGCATCGTCTGCACCGCGGATTGCCGCGAGTGCGTTGCGCGCGAGCAGGCAGCCGCCGGTGGCGCTGGCGAACAGCCGCAGAAACGGCGTCGCGCCGGCGAGCGCGGCGTCGCTCTTTCCCTGCGCCAGGAGCCAGCGTGCCGCGCGCTCGGTGCAGTCGAGCGCCTCGCCGAGACGCGCGGCGGACGCGCCGAGCGCGGGATCGTTCACGGCGGCCAACTCAGTTACGGTCTGCCGCAATTCAGCGATCAGCGCGTCCGTTACCTTGCCGCCCTCGAGCGGCAGCTTGCGGGTGACGAGATCGAGCGCCTGGATGCCGTTGGTGCCTTCATAGATCGCGGCGATGCGTGCGTCGCGATAATGCTGCGCCGCGCCGGTCTCCTCGATGAAGCCCATGCCGCCGTGCACCTGCACCCCGAGCGAGGCGACCTCGATGCCGATGTCCGTGGAGAACGCCTTGGCGAGCGGGGTGAGCAGCGACGCGCGCGCCTGCGCCGTCTGCCGCACGGCTGCGTCGCTCGCGCGATGCGCGCCGTCGATCGCGACGCCGGTCGCATAGCAGATGGTGCGCGCCGCCGCGGTGAGCGCCTGCATGGTGAGCAGCATGCGCTTCACGTCGGGATAATGGATGATGGTCTGCGGGCCCTGCTTGCGATCATGTGCATAAGCCAGCGCCTGCTGCGTCGCGCGATCGGCGATGGCGACGCCTTGCAGGCCGACGGCGAGGCGGGCGCGGTTCATCATCGTGAACATCGCCTGCATGCCTTCGTGCTCGCGGCCGATCAGATAGCCGACGGCGCCGCCGCGATCGCCATAGACCATGGTGCAGGTCGGCGAGCCATGGATGCCCATCTTGTGCTCGACAGAGTGCGCGCGCAGGTCGTTGCGCTCGCCCGGCTTGCCGTCCGCCGTCAGCAGGAACTTCGGCACCAGGAATAATGAGATGCCCTTGGTGCCGGCCGGCGCATCGGGCAGGCGGGCCAGCACGAAGTGGATGATGTTGTCGGTGAGGTCGTGCTCGCCATACGTAATGAAGATCTTCTGCCCGGTGATGCGATAGGTGCCGTCGGCGGCGCGCTCGGCCTTGGTGCGCAGCGCGCCGACATCCGAGCCGGCCTGCGGCTCGGTGAGTTCCATCGTCCCGGTCCACGCACCGCTGACGAGCTTTTCCAGATAACGCTGTTTCAAGTCGTCGCTGCCGAAGGCGGCGAGCGCATCGACCGCCGCCATGGTCAGCACCGGGCCGATGCCGAACGCCATCGACGCCGCATTCCACATTTCAATACAGGCGGCGTTCACCGCCTGCGGCAGGTCCTGACCGCCCCAGTCGGCCGGGCCGGCGAGGCCGTTCCAGCCGCCGGCGATCCAGGTGGCGTAAGCCTCCTTCCAGCCGGGGGCGGTGGTGACAACGCCGTCCTTGATCGGCGTGCCGGCGGTGTCGCCGGCGCGGTTAAGCGGGGCGATCACGTCATTGGCGACGCGGCCGGCTTCCTCCAGCACGGCGGCGACATCGGCCGCGGTGAGATCGCCATAGACGCCCTCGGCGGCGGCCCGGTCGAATCCGGCGGCGTGCCGCAGGGTGAAGACGATGTCCGACACCGGTGCGCGATAGCTCATCGTGGTTCCTCGGTCTTTCCCGGTATTTCTGCTCAAAACCGCGGCAGATCGCGCGGATTTTCGCGGTCCCGGTCATCCTAGGCGGCACCTGTCGGGGGTCAACGCCTGTGCGTGACAGACACAATGCGTTGCGATAGGCAGGGTCGGCCGGTATGGTCCGCGCGCCGCGCGAGGCCCCGGACCATCCGATCAGATCGACCGATCAGGTCAGGCGATACGGGCCGGGCGTTTTGCGGCGGGATGGGGCATAGCCAAGTGGTAAGGCAGCGGATTTTGATTCCGCCATTCCCTGGTTCGAATCCAGGTGCCCCAGCCAGCCACAGAACCGCTGCGGCGGGGTTGGAAGTCTCTGACAAGAGCTATTCCGAAGGGCCTATTTTCCGGGCTTTTTTGCCCTTCCACCTAATTGGCGCTTACTAGCGACGGTCTCCGGCGCGTTTCAGGCCAGGAGAGGTGCCACAGTCTCTGCGCGGGCTTTCAGGGGTTGGAGGCTGGGCTGAAAAACGGGCAGCGCCGTCGCGCAAATGGGACGAGAATGCGACAGCGCCTCCGGGTTTTCTCAGTGAAATCCTAAAAATATCCGTTGCTTCGCCCAATCGGCAGGTAGCTGCGGTGCAAGACGCATCAGTTTCTTCGCACTGAGCGTCAGCGGCTGCCGGCCATTGACGATGGCTGTCACGATGTCCGGCGCGAGCCAGACCAATCTGAGCAACATGTAAAGGTATGGAGCGCCGATACCTTCTTCGCGTGCGATATCATGCACGGTGCGCGTTGTATCCAAGTTGAGACGGTTCTGGATGTCATGAGCGCGCGCGACAAGTCGTACCAGGCTTATGTCGACGTGCGCGCTCGTGACAGGGTCATCGATCAATAACTTTATCTCATGGCCCAGACGTTGCAGACGTATGGGCGCGGTGAGCGTCAAAAGGTCCTCAGGAGTATTGCTCGGCAACGCTGCATCGGTCGTGAGATCGATGACAGACGAAGTGAGGAGGGACTTCAGACGAGGTAGATCGAGGTCGATAGCTATCTGCTCGGGTAGAATCGTGATTTGATGGATCAGGGCCCTTACGGTGAATTTGATCCGAGCAAGATTTCTCTCATCGATCGTTTTGGAAAGCTTCAACGCTTGTTCAATGATCGGGCCATATCCTGAAGTCCTATCATTCCCGAATGCATCGATGATCGATTTGCGGTCAGTCAGAAATCCGTGAAGTTGTTGGATGACAATCTTTTCCAGATCGCCCGCAGGAACACGCAAGCATTTCGTTTTGTCTATGGATTTGCCGCTGAGCAATGATGCAGAAGCATAGTAGCGATAGCGTATCCCCTTCTTTAGGGTATGCGTTGGCGTGAGCCGTTGCCCTGTTTCGTCGAAGATTTTGCCGGTGAGAAGGCTCGGGCTCTTCGTGTTGGTGCCGTTGATCCGGGCGGTTCGGTTGCTGGTGAGCGTGGCCTGGACAGCATCCCATAAGTCGGGCTCGACGATCGCGGCATGTTCGCCTGGATAGGCTTTTCCCTTGTGGACGGCTTCTCCGCGATAGGTGGGGTTCTGAAGCAAGAGATAGAGGGCGCCCTGCGAGAAACGTTGACGGCCGTAAAGCGTGCCATCCGGTCGATAGCGCTGTTTGGTGCGGATGTCGGTCTCAGCGAGCTCCAGTTGTAGTGCTCGGACTGACTTCAGCCGAAGATAGCGCCGGAAGATATCGTTGACGGTTTTGGCTTCTTCGGGGTTGACGACGAGCTTACGGTCCCTGGCATCATAACCAATAGGGACGGTGCCACCCATCCAGATGCCCTTTTTCCGAGAAGCCGCGATTTTGTCCCGCACCCGCTCACCGATCAGTTCGCGTTCGAATTGAGCAAAAGACAGTAGGATATTCAGCGTCAAACGTCCCATGCTGGTGGTAGTGTTGAACTGCTGCGTGATCGACACGAACGAGACGTCGCAGCGGTCGAATATCTCAACGAGCTTGGCAAAGTCGGCGAGAGCCCGCGTCAATCGATCGACTTTGTAGACGACGATGACGTCGATCCGGCCCGCCTCAATATCTGCTAGCAGCTGCTGCAGGCCAGGGCGTTCCATATTGCCGCCAGAATACCCGCCGTCGTCGTAATGAGCGGGGATCGTGGCCCAGCCCTCGTGCTTCTGCGACGTTATGAAGGCTGCGCAAGCCTCCCGCTGAGCATCAAGGGAGTTGAAGGCTTGCTCCAGGCCTTCTTCGGTCGATTTGCGGGTATAGATCGCACAGCGCGCTCGTGCTCCACCCCGTTTAGCTAAAGCATCAGACCGAGCCATCACTCTGCTCGCTGCTTCGGTTGGGGCTTATCCTCCGATTATGGAGACCGAAGAACCGGGGGCCGGACCACTGTGTGCCCGTGATAGTGCGCGCGATGCTGGTCAAGGATGTGAAATGCCGTCCCGCATAGTCGTAGCCGTCCTCGGTGACTGCCACTGTGTGAGTGCGACCGTTCCATTCGCGAACGAGGCGCACGCCCGGCTTTAGAGCAAGCCCAGGCGAGGGGCCGACTTGGCCGGTCTCACGTAGTGCTTTCGCCACTGTTTTCAATTTGCGGATTGTTGCCTTGCCGAGAGCGCCATGCTGCAGCTCCTGACGGCGGTAAGCGATACCAAGCGTTAGGAGATCCCGACTGATCTTTGGCGCGTCTTGACGATACAGCCGCCGCCATTCGCACCGTAGATCGTCGAGGCTGAAGACAGCCTCGACGTTTTGGGATTCCGAAGAGATGGACGCCGAAGCGTTCCGTCGCCGCCCCATGGTCAGGCGGCTTCGCGGTCGTTGTTCTTGCTGCCCGGCTTGCTCGGCACGATCCGATAAATGCGGTCAGCTCCCTCTTTCTTCTCGGATTCGAGAGCGAGACCGAGTTTTTCCGAACAACACCAGCCAAGAATCCGCGTACCGAATGCTGCTGCCAGCCAGTCGACTTCATAATAGCTGAAATTGTTGTTCCTTGCGCCCGGCCCAACAGGTTGATGACGCCGACCTGCTTGGTGTTTGTTTGTAGCAGGGGCGCTTGTGATTTTCCAGAAGCACTATTTTTCTGAGCTTTTTGAGCAAGGCCAGATTTTGAACGGCTACCGATTTTTTGTTTGGCCATCTTATTCTCCTTAATCAATCACGACGGCTTGTGCCGCCACGACCGCATTCCCGCGGAGGCCGACAGCGCTGGCGGGAGACAAGGAGATCAACGTGATCGAATTATTCGCGACAAATTCTGTGCATCAGACTCGCGGCGTTAAGAAGCGTATTCACCTCGTAGGTCAGCTGTTCGACATCGAGCGCGATTTCTATTGCCTTTTGAATGTTACCGGCCTTCCCGCACGCTTCCGCTGCTTGGCCGAGACTGGCTGCTTGATCCAGGCGTTCCCGCATCAACATCAGTTGTGTCAGCAACACGGGTCAAGCGCGGTTTGGTTCATGTCGGCTCCTTTCCTCCCACACTGACGCTCTGTAGTGCGCTGAAGTCCAGTCGAAAGAGAGGGTACTTATGGCCCGATTGGAGCGCTGTCCTATTGCAACGCGGCATCGCCTTTTCCGCTGCGCAGTTCGAATCACCGCCGCTCCGCCATCCCCTTAAAAAGCAGATTTCTCTTCAGCCAGCAGCATCTCATTAATCGCTGGCATTTGCGCGTTTTTGGGGTGGACCTAGGTACCGCTCGACAGGCAGCTGGCTTTACTGAATGAGAATCAGGTCGCTTGTCGCAATGAATCTCGGTTCCAAGGGAACGAGACGAGCGCGGTATTGATTGAACCAGGCGGCCGACCGGATCGGCATCAGGTTATTGCAGGACGAGCTTAACATTAGACAAGGCCAGGCAGCGACTATCGCTGAAGCTTTCCAAACGACTAAAGGAGCGATGCTCGGGCCGGCGCCACTTTAGCTCGGAACCCGCCGGTACCTTTGAAGTTGTTGCCTTATACATAACCGAGGAGGCAATTATGCCGGTTCTTCTTCTCTGGGTTGGTATCCCGGTTCTTCTACTCGGCGGCGGCTACGTGCTGGTCCAGGCAATACACTAGTCTGGTGGGCGAATGGCGGGGCGGATGCGCTCCGCCGCGCTGCCGCCTTCGTCAGCGTGGGCTCCCGCAGCGCCTCGTTCATTCGAACACAATAGGCACCAAGGAAGATGTCAGACGACGGTATTATCGAAGCTGACCGCACAGCACTGCGAGCGATCGGCGCTGCCATGCTTGGGGTGACGTTGCTCGTATTTGCTGCCGGGGCAGCGGTTGTCGTCACCTACGACGTGAGTGCGGCATATTCCGTGGCCGATACAACAATTCTGCGTTGAAGAACGGTCTTGATTCAGGGCGGTATGAGCTCAATCGCCTCTAAACATCTATTCACAAATCTGTCGGCCGCGAACCCGGAACTGACGACAGATATCTGGCGTTGGCTGCACACACATAAATCAGTGTTCTGCAGATTATGTCGGAGGATTGTTATGACCACCAAAAACAGACTGCTATGTTCCGCGGCCGTCATGCTTGCGCTCAGTCTCGGCGCTGCCGAGGCGCAAACGCGGTCGCAAAGTGATGAAATCACCAAGGCGCCAGCGTCTGCCCCGATCGATAAACAGAAGGCGGCTAGCGATTCCAGCAAAGACGTCCAGAAGAATGCCGAACCCGCAATGCCGGATACGACCAAGTCCAACAGCATGAGCGGTGCGGATCAACATGTGCAGGATTCATCGAAATCCAGTGCGGATAAATCCGCCACCGACGAGAACAAGCCAACGGGAACTAATTCCCCAAGCAAGGCGGCGGAACGCAAACCGGAAGGTATAAAGCCTTCCGATAGCAAGTCCGGCACTGCCGCAAAGGATACGACTGCCCAGGATTCAAAGAGAAATGCGGACAGCAAGACTTCGGACAAGCCAGTCAACCGGGATAGCGCCCAGGCGCCGGAAAAGGGGACGGGGAGCAAGGCCGAGCCCAATGCCGCTAAGTCGGCTTCTGATGTGAAACCCGACGCGGCGAAATCCGCGCAGTCCGGTGTCGACAACGGCTCCGCTGCAGCGGCTCCCGCAGTCAGCAAGGAGCAGGAAACCAAAATCAGCGCAGCGATCTCGGCCACTAAGATAGAGCCGGTGACCAAGGTGGACTTCTCGGTATCGATCGGGGCGGCCGTGCCCAGCCACGTGCGCCTGCATCCGCTGCCGGCGACTATTGTCAGTATCGTGCCGGAATACCGTGGCTATGAGTTCTTCGTCGTGCGCGAGGAGATTGTCATCGTGGAGCCGCGCACCAAGAAGATCGTGAAGGTGATCGAGCGTTCTGGTCCCTCGCATGCCTCGACGACAAGTACCCGCAGCGAGAAGTTCAAGCTGTCTGATAGGGACCGCGCGACACTACGCAAGTCAGCGCGTAGCGCCCCACACGCTACCACTGGCTCATCAGAGACTAAGACTACGGTGACCATCGGCGAGCGGCTGCCCGCAAGCGTGGAGATCACCGAATTCCCGGACGAGGTCTATCGCGAAGTGCCGGCGGTGCGCAGCTATCGATATTACAGCAGCGATCGCGGCCTCTATCTCGTCGACCCGTCGGATCGCACGGTCATTGAGGAGATCGACTGAGTTCCTGCCCGGAGCTTTAGAGGGCGTCGCCAAGTGCGTGGACAATAACGGACTCGGGCCACATGAGAACGCCCTCATGTGGCCCGAACGAGTCAATCCCCTCGAACGCTTCAGCTGCAGCCGGCCTTGACACTCTTCATTCTGGCTTTCGCTTCGGCGCAGGTCATAAAGACCTGCCGTCCCCGCCGCCGACACAGAACAAACAAACGGCCGGCGATTTGCCCGCGAGCTTTTATTTGCCGCGCGCATCCTAGTCGGCTCACCACTCAGTCCGTCTACCTCCGGCGACGGCGTCTCCTCTGTGATTCCTCCAAATCAACCTCGTGCAACCGATTTTTATAGGCAGGAACTAATGCACAGGATCGTTCTTGTTGGACAGGAACATCGCCATCAGGAGACCGCACGCGTCATGGGACGATCAGCAGATAAATCCGTAGGCGACTTACGACAGGCGTCGGAGGAAAACCGCGCGAAACTGGCGTCTACCGTCAATGAATTGCGGGGTCGCATGGGCGAGACCGCCAGCGAATTGAAGACCATGGTCAGTCCCGCGCATATTAAGCAGGAAATCCGGAACTATGTGCCGCAGGAGCGCGAAAGCCTAATTCAGGCTGTGCGTCGCAAGGTGCGGGATAATCCCTTACAAGCAGCCGCCGTCGGAGCAGCGATCGCTTATCCTGCCTTGGGGCTGCTGCGCTCAATCCCTATGCCTCTATGGCTCATAGGCGCTGGGCTGTTTCTCACTAGCGAGCGTGGTCAACAGACCACAGCTCCTGTTAAATCGAATCTTGACCGTACAGTCCAGAATGGAACCGAGGTTTTGAGTGAGGCCGCCGGCGCATTGCAATCCCGACTGAGTGACCGGGTCGAGCAGGCTCGCGCCAACCTTAGTGAAGTCGGCAAATCGGCCGCAACCGCGGCGGAGTCGCTGACGAATCAGGCGCGTGCAGCATTTCACGACGCGCGCGACGCGCTCGAAAAGTCGTCCACGGATGTGACTGTCAAGCTTGCGGATGTAGGGCATCAACTCGGCGACGTCGGCAATGAAAGGACCGAATCGCTCAAAAACAGCACTTCTCAAGCCGTCGCTCGGTCGCAGAATGCGCTGGAAACCCTCGTCCACGACTATCCCTTAATTATCGCTGGTCTGTCGACGCTGGTCGAGACCTGCGATCCGTTGCAAGTAGCTTATCGTCGTTTGACATCGTCTGCTCAAATATTGCGCAAACAGGCGCGAAGACAACGGAAATTTCAATCCGAGATTGAGAGCGACTAAGTCACCGATACGATCAAAGACCCGACTGACAAAGCGGTCTCGGGCGTAGATGTGATAATCGGAAGGCCTTGCTCGATGCTGTCGAGCTTGGCGACGAGAGGTTCGGGCCTGTACTGGGGCGGTCGCGGGTGTCCGCTATTTGTGCGTCTGCGAGACAGGTCCGCAAATCACGTATGCAATCGTCCCTGCTGGTCCCAGCATGAGGT
>JAEWJH010000093.1 GCA_023386635.1 Pseudomonadota bacterium | reverse complement strand
GGCAGAGCACCCACCAGATCAGCCAGAACTGCGGCGTCTTCAGCGCATCATAGACGTAGACGTCGTTGCGGCTGATCATCTTGGTCGAGGCCGCAGGCGGCGTATAACCCGTGGGCTTCCAGCCCGGTGCCGGCACGCGCACGATGGTCGCGCCGACCATCATGAAGCAGAAGTAGACCGCGCCCAGCACCACGAAGGTTTCCATCACGCCGACATGGGTGGCGCTGCTGAACTTGCTCATCAGCCACACCGACAGCGGCGAGGCGATGAAGGCGCCGCCGCCGAAGCCCATGATCGCCATGCCGGTCGCCATGCCGGGACGGTCCGGGAACCATTTGATCAGCGTCGAGACCGGCGAGATGTAGCCGATGCCGAGCGCGCAGCCGCCGAACACGCCATAGCCGAGATAGATCAGCCACAGCATATGCAGCTTGACGCCGACGGCGGAGAGGAAGAAGCCGCCGGCCCACAGGCATCCGGCGGTGAACATCGCCTTGCGCGGCCCGCCTTCCTCGACCCAGCGGCCGAATATGGCCGCCGATGCGCCGAGGAACAGCATGGCGAGCGAAAAGATCCAGCCCAGTTCCGTGAGTTTCCAGTCCTCCGGTGTCGATTGCGAGATGCCGATGAGCCTGGTCATCGGCAGGTTGAACACGCTCAGTGCATAGGCCTGGCCGATGCACAGATGCACGCAGAGGGCCGCCGGCGGCACCAGCCACCGGCTGAAACCGGGTTTGGCGACCGTATGCGACCGGTCAAGAAACGACAGAAAGGCCATGAGCTGTTTTCTCCCCCAAGAATCCGTTCGAGAAATGCGTCGTTGAGACGTCAAACGGCAGGAGACCGGCCATGGCGGACACGATCAAGAAGGTGTCGGCAATCTTTTGATTGTGAGGCGCAATCAGTGGATGCGATCAGGCCGCCAGCAATTCCGGTGGGCAGAGGCGGCGTGCTTCATCGACCAGCTGACGGATCGACGGCGGTTGCGCGTAACGATCCGATACGACAAGTCCGATCGTATGCGTCACGGTGGGCGTATCGATCGGCAGCGTTTGCAGGTCACCGAGCTGCAGCGCGTTGAGCATCGACTTCGGCACGACGCTGACGAAGCGGCCGGTGGCCACATGCGACGCGAGCGCGATCGCCGAATCGGTTTCCACCAGCGGCGCGGTTTCGAGGTTGAGCCCCTCGAATACCGAATCGATGATGCGCCGGTGCTGCAGGTCGCGCGTCAGCAGGCACATCGGCAGCGAGGCGATGTCGCTCCAGGTGGTTGTCTTGGCGTTGGCGAGCGGGTTGTCCCGGGAGGTGAGCAACAGATAGTTCTCGCGGAACAGCGGCACCCGCGTGACATCGTCGATCGGGTCGTGATCGATATAGGTGATGCCGGCATCGACCTCGCGGTTGTGCAGGAGCGACACGACGATGTCGGACGGTCGCGCCAGCACGGTGAAGCGCGTGCCCGGATGCCGCTTCTGGAACGGCGCGGTGAGGGCCGCCACGACCGACATCGCCGAGGGCATCGCCGCGAGCCGCAGATGCGCGCCGATGCCCCGCTGCAGTCCCTGGATCTCCTGCCGCATCGCATGGGCATCGCCGACCATGCGGCGCGCCCAGATCAGCACACGTTCGCCTTCCGGCGTGAAGCCCTGAAACCGCGACGAGCGCTTCACCAGCGCGACGTTGAGCATCTCCTCCAGCGACTGGATGCCGAGCGACAGCGTCGGCTGGGCGACGCCGCAACTGTCGGCAGCGCGGCGGAAATGCTTCTCTCGCGCCAGCGCCAGCATGAATTCCAGCTTTTCCAGCACCGCATCCTCCCAAAGTGCGCGTTTCGGTGAGGACTTTTGCCAGCCCCATTATTTTTATTGTTGGTCGGCCAAGCTAAGGGGCGGGCCGGAAAGGGTCTAGCGCAGGCGTCTTCGACTTATGGACGAGACACCGGACGCCGAAACCACGGCGAGTGCATCGCACAACGGATTTGCGGCCTCACCAGAACAATCGCGCTATACTGGAACTACATCATTCGCAGGGTAAGGAAAGCCATCCATGGGGAACTATTTCGATCAGCCGCTCGACCGCCGCGTTCTGATTGCGGGGGCCGCCGGCGCGGCTGTGGCCGGGGGAACGACGATCGCGCAGGCGCAGCAACCCGCCGCGCCGCGCGAGAAGGGCCCCAAGGTCTGGATGGAGATGGACCAGAAGGATCTCGACGACGCCTACGACCAGGGCAAATACGCGCCCAACCTGCCGCTGGTGCTCAAGCGCTATGCAACGGCGAGCGACGAGACCCGCAAACGCATCGGCGCGCCGAAGCGGCTGAGCTACGGCCCGACCCCGGCCGAGGCGCTCGATCTCTATCCGACCAAGGCGGCGAACGCGCCGATCAACATCTTCATCCACGGCGGCGCGTGGCGCGGCCAGATCGCCAAGGACTATGCGTTCCCGGCGGAGGCGCTGACGCGCGCCGGCGCGCATTACATCGTGCTCGATTTCATCAACGTGACGCAGACCGACGGCAACCTGATGCCGATGGCCGAGCAGGTGCGCCGCGCCATTGCGTGGGTGGCGAAGAACGCCAAGGATTTCGGTGGCGACGCCAACCGTATCTACATCTCCGGCCATTCGTCCGGCGGCCATCTCGGCGGTGTCGCGCTGATCACCGACTGGAAGGCGATGGGCGTGCCGGCCGACGTGATCAAGGGCGCGGTGCTGCTTTCCGGCATGTATGACCTGAAGCCGGTGCGGCTGTCGGCGCGCTCGTCCTACGTGAAGTTCACCGACGAGATCGAGGCCGCGCTGTCGACGCAGCGCCATCTCGACCGCGTGACGTGTCCGGTGACGCTGGTGCACGGCTCGCTGGAGACGCCGGAATTCCAGCGGCAGAGCCGCGACTTCGCGGCCGCGCTGAAGACGGCGGGCAAGCCGGCCGAACTCATCGTCGGGCCGAACTACAATCACTTCGAGATCGCCGAGACGCTGGCCAACCCGTTCGGCGTGGCCGGCCGTGCGGTGATCGAGCAGATGAAGCTCAAGGTCGCCTGACGGCGATTTGCTGTGAGTCCACGTGGGCAAGCGCCCGCGTGAGGCGCAGGCGTTTCTAACGAAAGTCTCCCGCTCGATCGGCGGGAGACTTTAACGCGCGTTCGGCGGCGGCGCCGCGCTGTCGTCGTCCTCGATCTTGATATGCGCGCAACTCTCGCAGCGGAAATAACGGGCGCTGCGGCCGGTGCGCGGATTGCGAATCTGGCGCATGAGGCGCAGCCCCCCGCGGCGGCAGGTGGGGCAGAGCGGACGATCGGTGGCGAGTTGTTCCGGCACAGCGATGAAACGGCGCCGGCGGCGAAACCCTGCGGTCGGATGACGCGGGACCGCGAAAATATTTCGCCGACGCGGGCACAGGGGATGCGAACGAACCGCGACGCGGGGACGTTGACGTGGGAACTCGCGAGCCGATCCGGTTGTACCGGGCGGCCATGCTCTTCTCTCTGCCGCCAACCGCGGGGCAGGGTTTGCAGATCGCGATCAGGACACTAATCGAGGAGATGATGATGGCTTATCCGACCCCCGATCAGGCGCAGTCGCGGCCGCACCCGCGCCGAACAATGCGCCGCGGAATGACCATGGCGCTGGTCACGGCGGCGTTAGCGTCCGGCGGCCTGCTGCTGCCGGGTCTCGGCACTGGCACGGCACAGGCCCAGGTCAAGGCCGACCCCTATCGCTGGTGCGCCGACTTCGGCGGCCGCGGTGGCGGCGGCACAAGCTGCTACTATACGAGCTTCGAGCAATGCCGGCGTGAGCTGGTGGGGCGGGGCGGCTTTTGCCGGCCGAATCCGTTCTACACCGGCGCGCGACGCACCACCGACGGATACCGAAATCGGCGCCATCGCGACCGCGGCGATTATTGAGGCGGCGATCGGGAATCAGCGGCCGGTGCGTGGTCGCGCAGACCATCCGGTCCGCTCATGAGAGGCCGACATCAAAAGAGGCTGCCAACCGGCAGCCTCTTTTTTCGTGTCGTTTAATGGTGTTGCGTATCGCGCGGTGACGGTCAGGACCGGACGATCATTTCGTCCTGCATGCCGCAGACGAGGCATTGATAAATTCGGTCCTCGCGCAGATCGCCCTGGCGAAAATGGCGGCTTAACCGGATGAGGGATTTTTCGACGCCGCAGATGGCGCATGTCGGACGATGCGGATCGTCCTCATGGGTGGATTGCCATCGCAGACTCTGTACGGATTGTGTTGACATGCGTGCATCATACGCCTCGCACCGCTGCGCCCCAAACGCCGGTACAACGCACGCACCACTCACAACACACACGATCGATCGCGCGACGCGCGACCTCGGCGTCACGGCGAGTGACTAGTTTTGTCCGCTGTCTTCGCCGTCCTTGTTGCTGTGCGGCTCGCCCGGATCGTAGCGTCGGCCGAGCACGCCGTAATCCGAGGACTTCATCCCCGGAGTCGCATCACGACTCGAAAAACTCAGCCCCATCTTCAGCAATTCGCGGATCGCGGCCGCCCGCGTCGGCATGCGGCTGGCAAAACGGAAATCGTCGATGGCTGCCAGCTCTTCACTCGAGAGCATGATCTGCAGCCTTTCACCACGCTCTCTGCCATCTTCTGTCATGGTCAAAGCCCCCCGGGCTGTGAGTAAAAAACTCACAGACCGGATATTAGTTCCATCGCCTGTGAATGCCCGCGGATAACGAAAAAAGAGCGGCTGGGCAGCCGCTCTTTCCATGATCGCGGGTGGCCGGTGCCGGCTCGCCCAAGGGGCAGGCGAGCCGGGTCGGATCAAAAGCCGCGGTAAGGCTTGCAGACCCCGTCCTGGACGGTGAAGCCGCGCTGCCGGCACGCCGGCTGGCCGTTCCGGTCGATATAGATGCCGCCGCGGCCGCGATAGGCGCCGGGCGGCGGGCCGTAGCCGGGACCGGGTCCGTAATAGCCGGGGCCCGGACCGTAAGCGGGGCCGCGCATCGGGACGCAGCGGTAGCCATTGTAGAAGCGGCCGGCGCCGCAGCCGTCGCGGGCCTGGGCGAAGTCGGCGAAGGACATCAGGGCAGCGAGCGAGAGCACGGCAACAGCAATGCGGCGCATGGGATCACTCCATCATGAGGCGTCAAATAACCGGAACCGAGCCTATTGGTTCCGCGATGAACGACGGCAAAACAGATGGTTAGGCAAAAGAGGGCTAAGTCCGCGACGGACTCCTCGCCGAACGGGGCGGCTTCTCTTTTTGGCCTTGTTCAGTAGCTCGGCGTGGTGGCTGTAGAGGCTACCCTCGGCGGGGGAGCCGGCCGCTGGAATTGGATGCCGCATTTCTTGCGGATCGAGACTTGTTCGATGGCGTCCATCTGCCCCTTAAGGCGCGCCAGTTCGGCTGTGTTCTCGTCGTTACCTTTGGTCATCAGCATCGCAGGCCAGAAGATGATGGGGGCTCAAAACAGGCCAGCACCAAAATCCGACCGAGAACATATTGCGAACTGAGAACAAATAGGGTACGGTCTTTTCATCGTCGATTCCGAGCGGCGGCCGGCCCTGACAGGGGCGGTGCGCGGAACCGGCGGGAGCTGGCGGCCCTTGGCTCCCTCAGGGTCGCAAGCGGGGAAATCTCCAGGGGCGGTTTGTCCGGGGTTCGATTCCCGGCCATAAGGAGCGCGACCTATGAGTCAGCCAGCACTGCGTGTCGTCGAAGGATCCTCGTCCATGGATAAGTCCAAGGCGCTTGCCGCCGCGCTCTCCCAGATCGAGCGCAATTTCGGCAAGGGCTCGATCATGAAGCTCGGCAAGAACGACAAGACGATGGATATCGATACGGTATCCACCGGGTCGCTCGGGCTCGATATCGCGCTCGGCGTCGGCGGCCTGCCGCGCGGGCGCATCGTCGAAATCTATGGGCCGGAATCCTCCGGCAAGACCACGCTCGCGCTGCACACCGTCGCCGAAGCCCAGAAGAAGGGCGGCATCTGCGCCTTCGTCGACGCGGAGCACGCGCTCGACCCGATCTATGCGCGCAAGCTCGGCGTCAATGTCGACGAACTGCTGATCTCGCAGCCGGACGCCGGCGAGCAGGCGCTGGAAATCGCCGACACGCTGGTGCGCTCCGGCGCGGTCGATGTGCTGGTGATCGACTCGGTCGCGGCGCTGGTGCCGCGCGCCGAACTCGAAGGCGAGATGGGCGACGCGCTGCCGGGCCTGCAGGCGCGCCTGATGAGCCAGGCGCTGCGCAAGCTCACCGCGTCGATCAACAAGTCGAACACCATGGTGATCTTCATCAACCAGATCCGCATGAAGATCGGTGTGATGTACGGCTCGCCGGAAACGACGACCGGCGGCAACGCGCTCAAGTTCTACGCCTCGGTGCGCCTCGATATCCGTCGCATCGGCGCGATCAAGGATCGCGACGAAGTCGTCGGCAACCAGACCCGCGTCAAGGTGGTGAAGAACAAGCTGGCGCCGCCGTTCAAGACCGTCGAATTCGACATCATGTACGGCGAGGGCGTGTCGAAGATGGGCGAGATCCTCGACCTCGGCGTCAAGGCCGGCGTGGTCGAGAAGTCGGGCGCCTGGTTCTCCTACGACAGCCAGCGCATCGGCCAGGGCCGTGAAAACGCCAAGACCTTCCTCAAGGAGAACGCCGACATCGCCACCAAGATCGAGGCGGCGATCCGTCAGAACTCCGGCCTGATCGCCGAGGAATTGCTGACCGGCGACAAGGAAGAGGACGACACGAATGACGAGGCGGCTGAGGATTGATCGCATTCCCCGTCAGGGGAGCGGGTCGATCCCGATAAAGCCGCCCGGCAACGGTGACCGCCGCAGTTGAGCGTCGGCGGTCCCGATACCAGGGCGCCCCTCATAGGGGCGAAGCGTGAGTGGCGTTTGCGTCAGTTGAGTTGCGTCAGTTGAGTTGCGTGAGCGTGTTGTGTGTCTGCGGGGCCGTGAACCGGGGTCCGCTACCGAGTGCGGGTAGCGGGCGGGGAAACCGGCAAAGAGCGCGCCGTGGACGGTGAGAGTGAGTTGCGTTGTCTGGCCTCAGGCGAGGTGAGTGTGTGCTGCTGTGAAGCGTGGTCGCGACCGGCGCAGGCGTTAACGCCATAAGCGTCCGGTGGGCCTTCGCGGATGGTGTTGTGTTCTTGGCAGAGTAAAACGTGCGTATCGGCGGTCGTTGCGTCTGGAGCGTGTCCTAGCCCGTACCCCAGGCCGAATTGACCAGCTTGCATTTCGCCCCCGTCGGCACCCGGCTGCGTAAAGCGGCCGCAACCGAGGACGGGGGCGAAAAGCGTTTCAGGGGCCGCTAAAGCGGGATGGCCCGCCGCAGGGGCCGCCGGCGCGCCGAACCGCCGCAGATTCCAACAGTGGACACGGGCAGCCACAGGCGGCACGGGCAGGTGAGCCCGCCGTCCGTCCGTTTTCTGGACAGGCCCGCCGTCAACGGATAAATATCCGGCCAAAATATCAAGCCGGACGGGCAGTTAGCCCCGATCCGGCCGGCAGCGAACCAACCTCTTATCGATCAGTCTTGAGACCTCCAGAACAGGCAGTGCGCGCGACCATGAGCGGGACCGGCAAAAGCGGCGTCAACGAGATCCGCTCCACCTTCATCGACTACTTCGCCCGCAACGGCCATCAGCCGGTGGCGTCCTCGTCGCTCGTTCCCAACAACGACCCGACCTTGATGTTCACCAATGCCGGCATGGTGCAGTTCAAGAACGTCTTCACCGGGCTGGAGAAGCGCCCCTATTCGCGCGCCGCGACGGCGCAGAAATGCGTGCGCGCCGGCGGCAAGCACAACGACCTCGACAATGTCGGCTACACCGCGCGCCATCACACCTTCTTCGAGATGCTCGGCAACTTCTCGTTCGGCGACTATTTCAAGGAGCACGCGATCGAGCTGGCCTGGAACCTGATCACCCGGGAATTCGGCCTGCCGAAGGACAAGCTGCTGGTCACGGTCTATGCCGACGACGACGAGGCTCATGGCCTGTGGCGCAAGATCGCCGGCTTCTCCGACGATCGCATCATCCGCATCGGCACCTCGGACAATTTCTGGCAGATGGGCGACACCGGCCCGTGCGGCCCGTGCTCGGAGATTTTCTTCGACCACGGCGAGGGCATCCCCGGCGGCCCGCCGGGCAGCCCGGATCAGGATGGCGATCGCTTTATCGAAATCTGGAATCTCGTCTTCATGCAGTTCGAGCAGGTTGCGCCGGACAAGCGCGTCAACCTGCCCAAGCCGTCGATTGACACCGGCATGGGGCTGGAGCGCATCACGGCGGTGCTGCAGGGCAAGCACGACAACTACGACACCGACCTGCTGCGTCGTCTGATCGTCGCGTCGGCCGACGCGAGCGGCGTGGCGGCGGATGGCCCGAGCAGCGTTTCTCACCGCGTCATCGCCGATCACCTGCGCGCCTCGTCCTTTCTGATCGCCGACGGCGTGCTGCCGTCGAACGAGGGCCGCGGCTACGTGCTGCGGCGGATCATGCGCCGTGCGATGCGCCATGCGCACATGATCGGCTGCAAGGATCCGTTGATGTTCCGGCTGGTGCCGGCGCTGGTCGAGATGATGGGGGCCGCGTATCCGGAGCTGGTGCGTGCACAGCCCCTGATCGTCGAGACGTTGAAGCTCGAGGAAACCCGCTTCAAGCAGACCCTCGACCGCGGCCTGCGTCTACTCGAGGACGCGACGGGTTCGCTTGGCAAGGACACGCCGCTGTCCGGCGAGATCGCGTTCAAGCTTTACGACACCTACGGCTTCCCGCTCGACCTCACGCAGGATGTGCTGCGCGCGCGCGGACTGAAGGTCGATACCGACGGCTTCAACAAGGCGATGGAGCGCGCGCGCGAAGAGGCGCGGCGGAGCTGGGCGGGTTCGGGCGAGGCGGGGACGGAGCGGGTGTGGTTCGGCCTGCGCGAACGCGTCGGTGCCACCGAGTTCCTCGGCTACGACGCCGACATGGCGGAAGGCAAGATCGCGGCGATCATCGTCGACGGTCAGGAGGTGCAGGAAGCACCGACCGGGACCACCGCTTCTGTCATCGTCAACCAGACCCCGTTCTACGGCGAGTCCGGCGGCCAGATGGGCGACGCCGGCATCATGTTCACATCAGGCAAGGCGGAGTTCGCGGTCGCCGACACGCAGAAGAAGCTGGGCGACCTGTTCGTGCATATCGGTGCCGTCAAGCGCGGCACGATCAAGGTCGGCGACATCGTCGAGCTGCGCATCGACGTCGAGCGCCGCGCGGGGCTCCGCGCCAACCATTCGGCGACCCATCTGCTGCATGAGGCGCTGCGTCGCCGGCTTGGCACGCACGTGACGCAGAAGGGCTCGCTGGTGGCACCCGATCGGCTGCGCTTCGATTTCTCGCAGCCGACGCCGCTCTCGGCGGAAGACATCCGGGTCATCGAGGACGACGTCAACCGCCGCATCGTTGCCAATGACGACGTCAGCACGCGGCTGATGACGCCCGATGCGGCGGTCGCCGCAGG
>JAEWJH010000083.1 GCA_023386635.1 Pseudomonadota bacterium | reverse complement strand
GGCGATGACCGCCTCACGGAACGCTGGATAGGCGACGTCCGGCAACCCGGCGGCGGCATAGAGCGCGGCAAAGCCATTGAGCGCGCGGTCGTGCACATAGCTCGACACCCGCTCGACCGACATGCCGGATAATTCCGCGAGCGCCGTTTCCACCAGCAGGACATGGCCCGATAACAACGCACGCAGAACGAGCCCGGCGGTGAGCTGTCCGCTCGCGCGCAGATGCGTCACGAGGTCGGTGATCTCGTCGACGCCTGTTTCAGCAGCGAGCGCGATCGTCGCCTTCTCGCAGGCTTCCCGCGCGGCATGCTGCGCATGATCGTGCTTGATCCAGTGCCGGGCGGTGACGAAACCCGCGAGCGTCTGCGACAGCTTCGCCAGCAGCGCCTGATGCAGCGACGCATTGAGATCGGGGCGGTCGAGCAGCGCTTCGCGGATCGGCGCGAGATGGCCGAACCGCTCGACGATGCGGTCGAGCGAGAACGGAGCGATGTCCGCGCCGTCATTTTCGAGCATAACGAGACAGGCTTCCGCGCATCCCACTTCGGCGATGGCGGCAGAGACCGCGCGCGATAACAGCGGGCGGCGGGCGATGACGGTTTGCGTGTCGACCGAACCGCTGGCGAGGCAATCGACCAGTTCGGCGTCCGGCAGCAGCGGCGAGCGCGCGAGGATCGGCTCGGCCACATCCGGCTGATCGCAGGCGAGCGCATGAACGACGATCGGCGGCGCTTTCTGGCTCGAAGCGAACACCTCGGCGAGCGCGCGCCGCACCAGCGGCGACGGATCGTCGAGCAGCATCACCATCGCGCCTTCGGCGGCGGCGAGATCGTCCGCCGACAGATCGGAATGGAGATAAGCGCGCGCCAGCGCGGAGGTCGCATCCGCCCGGTGACCGGGGGACGCCGTCTGCAGGAACTGCAGGAACTGACGGACAATCATACTGAACCAACGCTACACGACACACGCATGAACGATGCGCAGAGGTCATGCTACGCGCGACCGCTTAACAAACGGTTCAGTATAATTCCTGTTGAAACATTAACGACGATCAGCCGCGGGAGGCGGGGCCCGAGGGGGCCATGTCGCGGAACAGATCCAGCGGCCGGATTCCGGCCGGCTGAGACGGCGCGCTTGCGGCCGCCGGAGGGGCGGACGGCGCCGTGTCGGTCCACAGCGCCTGCACCACCGGCGCGATCGGATTGTTGTCGCGCGCGGTGAACATCGCCTGGAACAGCGGCCGGTCGTCGCGCACCGGCTGCGCGCGCAGCGCCCTTGTCGCCTCGCGCTGGGCCGCTTCGGCATAGGCTTGCGTCACGCCGGCGGTGTCGGGCGCGGCGACGCTGGCGACTCGATCTCTTGGCAGCGGCGGCAACCGGTCGAGGAAGGTCGGGCCGATCTGCGCCACAGCCGTGTCGCTGCCCTGCCCCGACGCGCCAGCGGCGATCTTCGCCTGATCGAGCTTGTTCGCGAGCACCGCATAGACCTGCTCGGCGGAGCGCGCATTGCCGGAGCGGTCATAGAAGATCGAGCGGTTGGCGCTCGCTGCCCCCGGAAAAAGATCGGCGGCGGATGCGTTCGGCCGGCTGGTCGCCGCGGTGATCAGCCGCGTCGCGCCGTCCGGCCCGAGGAAATGCGCGATGTAGAGTTCTCCGTCGGTCGGCGCGCGGCCGAGCGCGCCCTGCAACTGATCCATGTTGCCGCGGGTGAAGGCGCCGGCCATGGCCGCGCTCGCCGCCGGATCGCTCCGCAGCTTCATGATCGCGTCGCGCATGCCCGGATCGCTGACGTCATAGCGGCCCGAATTGGCGTTGTAGCTGATCGCGTCGGCGTAGCCGCTGTAGCCGAGCCCCGGCCCGGCCGATTTCATGGTGGCGAGCCACGTCTGCTCGATGAACTGGAACAGCCCCTTGGCCGACGAGGTCGAGGCCTGGGCCGAGGGATTGAGGTTCGATTCGAGCTTCGCGGTGGCGAGCAGATAGTCGAAGCTCGTGCCGGTCGTGCGCGCAGCCTGCCGGATCGCTCCGGTGGCTTGAGCACCAGAGCCTTGCGTTGCCGCACTCGCACTGGTGGGATCGACCG
The DNA here is from genome assembly GCA_023386635.1 of Pseudomonadota bacterium. Lineage (GTDB taxonomy): Bacteria > Pseudomonadota > Alphaproteobacteria > Rhizobiales > Xanthobacteraceae > Pseudolabrys. The sequence goes on along the minus strand of JAEWJH010000083.1, from coordinate 31,138 downwards.
CCATCGATGAATGCCCGCTGTGCGGCCGGTCCCCTGACCCGCCGCGATGGCGAGCATGGGCATTTATGGTAAACGAAACCTTAACGGATGTGAGCAGGAGGCGAGAATGGGCGAACCGGAGCGGCACAAGCGGGGCGGACTGTATTTCGAGGATTTCGAGGTCGGCCGGATCTACGAGCACCGCTACACCCGCACGGTGACGCAGATGGACAACATGCTGTTCTCCAACATGACGCTCAATCCGCAACCCCTGCATATCGATCGCGAGTTCTGCGAGAAGGAAACCGACTGGGGCCAGCCGCTGATGAATTCGCTGTTCACGCTCGGCCTGATGATCGGCATGTCGGTGAGCGATCTCTCTGTCGGCACCACCATCGCCAATCTCGGCATGACCGACGTGAAATTCCCGAATCCGCTGTTCGAGAATGACACGGTGCGCGCCACCACCACCATCGTCGGCAAGCGCGAGTCGAAGTCACGCCCCGGCGCCGGCATCGTCGAGCTGCACCACTGCGCCTACAAGCAGGACGGCAAGCTCGTCGCCGAATGCCACCGCCAGGCTTTCATCAACAAGCGGAGCTGACATGCGCTCTCTGCTGTTCATCCCTGCCGACTCACCGCAGAAGCTCGCCAAGGGGCTCGGCAGCGGCGCCGACGCACTGCTACTCGATCTCGAAGATTCGATCTCGCTGGAGCGCAAGGAGGCCGCGCGCGACGGCGCGCTCGAATTTCTTGCCGCGCACCGTGACAAGACCGAGCGGCCGAAGCTGATCGTGCGGATCAACAGCTTCGCCTCCGGTTTCGCCGACGACGATCTCAACGCGATCGTGGCGGGCCGTCCCGATGCGGTGATGTTTCCGAAGGCGGAAGGCGGCGCGTCGGTGATCCATCTCGACGCCAAACTGACCGCGCGCGAGGCGGTGCATGGCGTCACCGAGGGCGCGATCAAGGTCGTCGCCATCGCCACCGAAACGGCGAAAGCGCTGTTTCTCGCCGGGACCTATGCCGATGCGAGCCCCCGGCTGATCGGCCTCACCTGGGGCGCGGAGGATCTGTCGGCCGAACTCGGCGCCGAGCGCAACCGCGACGATGCCGGCAATTTCCTCGATCCCTATCGCCTCGCCCGTAGCCTGTGCCTCGCCGGCGCGACAGCGGCGCAGGTGCAGCCGATCGACACGGTCTATGTCGATTTCCGCAACACCGAGGGGCTGGCGCGCGAATGCGACGAGGCGCGCCGCGACGGCTTCACCGGCAAGATGGCGATCCATCCCAATCAGGTGGAGACCATCAACCGCGCCTTCACGCCGACCGAAGAAGCGCTGGCGCAAGCGCAGGCGGTGATCGATGCGTTCGCGCGCGAGCCCGGCGCCGGCGTCGTCGGCATCGGCGGCAAGATGTTCGACCGGCCGCATCTGGTGAAGGCAAAAGCGCTGCTGGCGCGGGTTGGGCGGTAACGGCGCGGCTTCTGGGGACGAGACGGAGTGATGCCGTCGCTTGCGGCACGACTCTCTCGAAGCCTCATGGTGAGCGATGCGCCAGCATCGCGTCTCGACCATGGGCGGGCGCAGTGCTCTGGCCACCTCGTGCTTCGAGACGCCGCGCTCCGCGCGGCTCCTCAGGATGAGGTGGATTGAAAGCTTGCCTCTTCGTCCCGATGCGATTGTCAAACAGTCGATGACCTATAGGCGTGCATCATCGCCCGTATTCTTTAGCCGGCGCCGGGTGCGCCCGTATTCCTCTTCCCCTCTCCAATAGCGAGGGGCGACGGAGCGCCGTGGGGCGCAACGTCTTGGTTTTCCATCACCGCCTCGCGGCGATGACAGAGCGCATCTCTCGTGCGAAGAGAGACACGCGCGCCTCGCGGCGCTCCGTACTGCGGCTCGGTGACGTGCCCCCGGCCGATCGCGGGTCGTAGTGCCCGTGTATGGTCCACCGGAGGGGTCCGGGAGCGGCGGGTGCGAACCGCCGCGCGCGAAAAGCCGCATCGCCATAGGGTGAATCTCCGCCCCATGACCCCGCAGGCCTCTCGGCCTGCGGACTGCCCATCATCAAGACGCCTCTAGATGACGCCCCTCGTGAGCAGGATGGAGATAGGATTATAGACACATAGGAAGAAAGTCAAGGGCAGAGAAATGGAGGCCCATCTCTTTCCACCGTCATGCCCAGGCATAGCCCTTCCAAGACGGGCGTAAACGCCCCGACGTCGCGGGCATCCCGCTTAGGCCGGCACTGTGCTCTCATCGAGATGGCCGGAACAAGTCCGGCCATGACGTGGTGGGTTCGTGTCTCTCGAAGCCTCATGGTGAGGATGAGGCGGATCAAGAAAAAGCCACTCTACTTCTTCTCGTACACCTTCGCCGGATCGAACACGCGGTCGGCGTCGACGAATTCGAGAGCGCCGCCGCTGCGGCCGAGCGGCACCGCGCGGTAGAAACACGAATGCCGGCCGGTGTGGCACGCACCCGGCCCGTTCTGGCGCACCTTGAGCTGCACCGCGTCCTGATCGCAGTCGACGCGCAGTTCGACCACGTCGAGGACGTGGCCGGACTCCTCGCCCTTCTTCCAGAGCTTGCCGCGCGAGCGGCTGAAGAAATGCGCCTGCGCCGTTTCGATGGTCAGTTGCAGCGCCTGTGCGTTCATATGCGCGAGCATCAGCAGATCGCCCGAGGCCGCATCGGTGACGACCGCGGCGATCAGGCCATCCTTGTCGAACTTCGGCGCGAGCGCACGGCCTTCCTCGATCTCGGCGGCGGTGCCGCGCGGCGCGAACGGGCTTTCGGTCACAGCCAATCTCCTCATCCCCATACGCAACGGGACGCCCGCAGGCGTCCCGTGACACTCATCATCTGACTGACGACAGCGCGGCGTCAGAGCTTGCCGCGCACCATCGTCATGAACCGCACCTGCTCCTGCGGGTTATCCAGGAACAGGCCGGAGAATTGCGTCGTCACCGTCAGCGAGCCTGGCTTGGTCACGCCGCGGATCGACATGCACATATGCTCGGCTTCGAGCATCACCGCGACGCCCTTCGGCTTGAGCACTTCCTCAAGCGCGGTGGCGATCTGCGAGGTCATGTGCTCCTGCGTCTGCAGGCGCTTGGCGTAGACATCCACCAGACGCGCGAGCTTCGACAGGCCGACCACGCGCTCCACCGGCTTATAGGCGATGTGCGCCTTGCCGTAGAACGGCATGATGTGGTGCTCGCAATGCGAGTTGAAGGTGATGTCCTTCACCAGCACGAAATCGTTGTAGGAGCCGATCTCGCCGAAGGTCTTGTCGAGCACGTCGAGCGGGCATTCGCGATAGCCCGCGAACATCTCCTCGTAAGCCTCGACCACGCGCTTGGGCGTATCCAGCAAACCTTCCCGCGCCGGATCGTCGCCGGCAAAGGCGAGCAGCGTGCGGACGGCCTCGAGCGCGGCCTCGCGGGACGGGCGCGGCGCGGACGGCTCGGGCGCCGCGCGCACATGATCCGACAGGCCCTGTTTCGGCCATGGCTTGACGTTGGCGTTCTGGGTCGGTGCATCCATGACGTGCTCTCCGTTCGACCGGCACCCGTCCGCCACCGGGCGGATGTGCCGGGAGTGTCACCGGGGTTCGCAAGTCACGTTGCCTGGAAAAGGCATCTCTGACGCTGCCTGCCTCGCCGGAACGGGATCGCCGCTGCCGGGGCCGGGACCCCTTCCCGTACCACGAGGTTCGCCCCTATATAGGGGGTGCCCTAGGACAGGATCAAGTTCGCGAACAGCGCGGAATCCGCCAAAATCATGCTGAATGACGTCTATAACACCCGGATTCTCGACCTCGCGGGCAATATCCCCCGGATCGGCCGCCTCTCGGCCCCGGACGCCAGCGCCACGGCGCATTCCAAGCTGTGCGGCTCGACCGTCACCGTGGATGTCAAGATGGACGGTCCGGCGGTCACCGACTTCGCCCATGACGTGAAGGCCTGCGCGCTCGGCCAGGCCTCAACCTCGCTGATGGCGCGGCATGTGGTCGGCGCCACGGCCGTGGAGCTTCGCGCGCTGCGCGAGACCGTGCGCAAGATGCTCAAGGAGAACGGCCCGGTGCCGGACGGCAAATGGGCCGATTTCGCCGTGCTCGAGCCGGTGCGCGACTACAAGGCGCGACATGCCTCGACGCTCCTGACCTTCGATGCGGTGGTCAACGCCATCGACCAGATCGAGAGCAAGCGCGCGCAAGCGGCGGAGTAGACTGAACGGCAATCGCGTGCTCGGCCCCCCTGAGAACCTGACCGGAAATGGACGCGTTTTTTTTTGCGCTTGAAGTTTCTGCCGAACACGACACTCTCTCCGTCATGGCCGGGCGAAGTCCCGGCCATCCCGACAAGGTAGGGACTTCTGCCCGCCTAAGCGGGATGCCCGGGTCAAGCCCGGGCATGACCGGTTGCAAAAGATCACACTCAATCAGGTTTTCTTTTCCAGTCAGATTTTGAGGAGCGCCGCAGGCGCGTCTCGAAGGGCGAGGCGGCCCCATATTCGCGCCCCATGGGTTCGAGACGAGATCCTATCGGATCGCTCCTCACCATGAGGCGATCAACTACCGCTGCGGCGCCGCCTCTTCGGCATGCGCCAGCGCGCCGCTGTTCTGCCGCGGCTTGGGGGAGAACAGCGGACCGCCATCAGCCATCGCCTTGCCGGCGAGCCGCTCGCACGCGGCGGCGAGTTTCGGGAAATTCCGCGAGAACCCGGCATTGCCGAGCCGGATCGACGTCGCCTCGCCCGCGCTCTTATCTCGCGCCATGCTGGTGGCCACCACCAGCGAGCGCGGCTTGCCGCCGGCGAGCGCGCGCACCAGTTCACCCGGCACGATGCCGCTCGCGAAGGTTTCGATCTCGCGATCCGTCCCGGCTTTGCGCGGCACCAGCGTGAGCGGCAAGGTGCGGCTGGCGATGCCGAGCGTGACGTCGGTGACGGTCGCCGGGTCGCCGCTCTGACGCGCGCGCGTTTCCGAATAGCTGACGATGTAGTTATCGACTGACGAACCGCAGGCAAAGGTGAGATCGAACAGGCCGATCTCCTCACCCTCCACGGTCACCGGATGGCGGCGCGTCAGCGCGATGCCCTGCATCTCCTCGAGCAGCGTCCATCCGGCACGGCCGACAGTGCTGCCGTCGTCGCGCAGCAAAGCCGCCGCCGTGACGCGGCCGCCGGAGGGCGCGGTCGTCGCCGGCGCGAGCGGCGCGGTGTCAGTGACCAGTTGCAGCCGCTGCAGTTCGGCGCGGTTGAGTTCGCGCATCGGCTCCCACGGCGGAATGCGCAACGCGAGATCGAGAATGCCGGCGCCGACGCCCATGTCGACCACATATTGCGCGAGCCGCGCGATGTCGCGCTGCACCAGCACCAGGTCCTCCGCCGAATAGCTGCCGGCGGTCGGATCGTCGCGGCGGTCGCCGATCCAGATCTGATGCACCATCACCCGCGCTTCGGCCGGCACATGGCGATGCGTGCCGCCGAGCAGCACGAAGGCGCACATAGATTCGCAATCGGCACGCGGATCGACACGCAGCGGTCGGCCCTTGCCGGCGTCGGCCGGCTCGACGTGGCCAACCGTGGTGACGAGACCGAGCCGGCGGATCTCCCGGCCGAAGGCAAGCGCGCCGAGCACCGAGCCGCCATCGGAATCGAGCACCACCGTCGCGCCGGTCAAATCCTTGCCGGCGGCGAAAGCGCGGAAATCGCGGGGGGTATCGGCGGTGATCGAGCCGTAAGCGGAGATCAGCCGCGAGCAATCGTCAGCACATTGATCGGCGGTGAACAGTTCGAACCGCATCGGCACCGAGCGGTCGTCGCGCGCGGCGAAACCGAGGGTCGGCGTCAACGCAGTCAGGATCGCGGCGAGCGCCGCGGTCGTCGCAGCCAGTCGTCTCATCGAACCGTCTATTCCCCTTTCACCCGTCCAGCGATCTTATGAGCCGCGGTTGCCAGGTGACGTGCTATTCCCCCGTTATTGTCCCGAAAAAATAGGCGCGAATGGCGGCGAGTCGGTAGTGCAAAAAAGACGCAATTGCTGACCCTTTTTTGACATGCCCGGTTCCATCGGGTTCCCGGAACTCCTATCTCCGAGACGTCATGGATAGATCCGATCATCCGCTGTCGAGTGTGCCGCGCCTCGTCGGCCGCGTGCTGATTCAGGGCTATCGCTATGTGCTGTCGCCGCTGATCGGGCCCCGCTGCCGGCACCTGCCGAGCTGCTCCGAATACGGCGAGACGGCGATCATGCGGTTCGGGTTGTGGGCCGGCGGCTGGATGACGCTGGCGCGCCTGCTCCGGTGTCAGCCATGGGGCACCCATGGGCTCGACTTCGTGCCGGACGCCCTGCCCGCCCGTGCGCGGTGGTACCTGCCGTGGCGCTACGGCCGCTGGCGCGGCACCAACACCGTCCCGCCCACCGCCGGACCGACGATGGAACCCGGCGGTTGCGCGCACTGAGTCGCTGCGATATTCCGATGCCACCGACAACAACGCTTACCTGCATTCGTAGGCAGCGAGTGAGCAACAGGAGTGAAGAATGGTCGCGCTGACCTTCCCCGACGGCGCACGCCGCGAATTTCAAAACGGCATCACCGGTTTCGACATCGCCAAGGGCATCTCGCCCTCGCTGGCGAAGCGCACCGTGGCGATGGCGCTCGACGGTACGGTCGCCGATCTCAACGACCCGATCGACCGTGATGCGCAAATCGAATTCATCAGCCGCGACGACCCGCGCGCGCTGGAGCTGATCCGGCACGACGCCGCCCACGTGCTCGCCGAAGCGGTGCAGACGCTCTGGCCCGGCACCCAGGTGACCATCGGTCCGGTGATCGAGAACGGCTTCTATTACGACTTCTTCCGCAACGAGCCGTTTACACCCGAGGACTTCGAGGCGATCGAGAAGAAGATGCGCGAGATCATCGCGCGCGACAAACCCTTCACCAAGGAAGTCTGGGATCGCGAGAAGACCAAGCAGGTGTTCCGCGACAAGGGCGAAGCCTTCAAGGTCGAGCTGGTCGACGCCATTCCCGGCACCGAGCCGATCAAGATCTACTACCAGGGCGACTGGTTCGATCTGTGCCGCGGGCCGCATATGACCTCGACCGGCAAGGTCGGCAACGCCTTCAAGCTGATGAAGGTCGCGGGCGCGTATTGGCGCGGCGACAGCAAGAACCCGATGCTGACCCGCATCTACGGCACGGCGTTCGCCAAACAGGAAGAACTCGACGCCTACCTCAAGCAGATGGAGGAAGCGGAGAAGCGCGACCACCGCCGCCTCGGCCGCGAGCTCGACCTCTTCCACTTCCAGGAGGAAGGTCCCGGCGTCGTGTTCTGGCACGCCAAGGGCTGGACCCTGTTCCAGACCATCATCGCCTATATGCGCCGCCGCCTCGCCATCGATTACGACGAGGTCAACGCGCCGCAGATGCTCGACAAGTCGCTGTGGGAGACGTCGGGCCACTGGCAGTGGTATCGCGAGAACATGTTCGCGGCGCAGTCGGCCGGCGACGAAGCGGAAGACAAGCGCTGGTTCGCGATCAAGCCGATGAACTGCCCCGGCCATGTGCTGATCTTCAAGCACGGCCTCAAGAGCTATCGCGAACTGCCGATCCGCCTCGCCGAGTTCGGCATCGTGCATCGCTACGAGCCGTCCGGCGCCATGCACGGGCTGATGCGCGTGCGCGGATTCACGCAGGACGACGCGCATATCTTCTGCACCGAGGACCAGCTCGCCGACGAGTGCCTGAAGATCAACGATCTGATCCTCTCGACTTATTCCGACTTCGGCTTCGAGGGCGAACTGACGGTGAAGCTGTCGACGCGGCCCGAGAAACGCGTCGGCTCCGACGCCGCGTGGGATCACGCCGAAGCGGTGATGACCGATGTGCTCAAGCGCATCGCGGCGGCCAACAACCGGATCAAAACGGCGATCAATCCGGGCGAAGGCGCATTCTACGGGCCGAAGTTCGAATACGTTTTGCGCGACGCCATCGGCCGCGACTGGCAGTGCGGCACCACGCAGGTGGACTTCAACCTGCCGGAGCGGTTCGGCGCGTTCTACATCGACGCAGACGGCGCGAAGAAAACGCCGGTGATGGTGCATCGCGCGATCTGCGGCTCGCTGGAACGCTTCACCGGCATCCTGCTCGAGCACTATGCCGGCCACATGCCGCTGTGGCTCGCGCCGCAGCAGGCCATGGTCGCGACCATCACCTCCGACGGCGACGACTATGCCAACGAGGTGCTGGCGGCGGCGCGCGCAGCGGGCCTGCGCGTCGGCATCGACCTGCGCAACGAGAAGATCAACTACAAGGTGCGCGAGCACTCGCTGGCAAAGGTCCCCGCGCTGCTGGTCGTCGGCAAGAAGGAAGCGGCGGAGCGCACCGTCTCGATCCGCCGGCTCGGCAAGGAAGGTCAGCAGGTGCTGCCGCTCGACGAAGCGTTGAAGATGCTCGCCGACGAAGCCGTGCCGCCGGATCTGAAGCGGACAAAAATCTAGGGCTCCCGGCGGTACTCTCTCCGTTCGCTCCCGTTATGACACGGTCATTCCGGACACCGCGACAGCGATGATCCGGAATCCAGCGTTATGATGAAAAGCGATTGCGTATCTGGATTCCGGGTCGCGCTTTTCAGCGCGCACCGGAATGACAGACCGCGCCTACCGCGCGATCACCTCGATGTCGCCATCGACGCCGGCAACCACCTTGAATTCGCGCTCGAACACGCGGCCTTCGTTCCGGGCGATGGCGCGGTACTCACCCTCGGCCAGCACGACGCGCGGGAACGCGCCGATGGATTCCTTGATCACGTCGCCGCCCGGCGTCAGCACCGACCATGAGGTGCTCGGCAGCGCCTCGCCGCCGCGATTGCCGACGAGTTTCAAGGTGATCACCGCGGCACGGTGGTTGACGGTCACATCGGTCAGTTTGTTCGCCTGCACCCGGATATCCGAGCGCACGGTAGAATTGCCGTCACCGTAATTCGACACCACGAAGTAGGTGCCTTCCGGTACGACCACTACGTCGCCGGTCATCACCCGCTCCGCCACCGGGCGGCGATCGCCGATGTCGAACTGGCTGCCGGGGAAAATATCGAAGCTGATTTGCCCGCCGGGGATTGCTGTGTCGCCGACCTTGCCGGTGAGCCGCACGCCGCCCGCCGGCAGATCGAACACCTGGCGTGTCGTCTCGCCGCCGAGTTGCACGGTCTTCACCGCGCTGGCGAGGCCGAAGCCAACATGGACGATATAGGCGCCGATCGGCAGCACCACCGTAGGATTGGCGGCGCGCTCCTCCTTGACCAGACGGAAGTTGCCTTTGTCATCGGGGGTCGCCGCGAAAATCCGCCAGATCAGGCCGGACGTGATCGCCGGCGCGTCGGGGCCGAACCGCGCGCTGAGCGACAGCGCGCCCTGTCCGGCCGGCACCATCGGCGTGCCATAGGGAGCCGCGGGAAACATCGGACCGGGCGGCGGCGGAAACACATTCGGCGACAGCAGCGTCCCGCCGGGCGAACCGACCGCGCCACTCGACGGCTGCGCCGAGAGCAGCGACGAGGACGGCGGGCTTTGCAACTGCTGGGCCAACACGGGCTGGACCGCGAGGAGCAACAACAGTACGGCCGGAAGGCCGCACAGCCGCGCAAAATGACAACGCATGGCTCGCATCAGGCAGGGCAAATCGGATCGATTCCAGACAAGGGAGGAAACACCCCGCTTTTTCGAGCCTAATCGCGGCAAATTCAAGCCTGCCCTGCCTGCTGTTCATGTCGTCGGGTCTGGCAGACCTGCGCCGCAGCGCTACCTGTTTGTCACCCTATCAGCCCCATGCTACCCGGCAGAAAACGAGGGACCGACAACGCGATGCCGACCGACGCTCAGCACCTTTTGCGCACCCGCCGCTCCGTCAAGCCGATCGAACTGGCCGCGCCCGGACCGAGCGGACAGGATCTCGACACGCTGCTCACGGTGGCGTCGCGCGTGCCGGACCACGGCAAGCTCGCGCCGTGGCGCTTCATCGTGTTCGAGGGCGATGCCCGGCAAAAGGCCGGCGACATCCTCGCCAGGATTTTCCGCGAGAACCGGCCCGATGCGACCGACGACCAGATCGCATTCGAGCGCAACCGCCTCGCGCGCGCGCCGCTCGTCATCGGCGTCGTCAGCCGTGCCGCACCGCACGCGAAAATCCCGGAATGGGAGCAGGTGATGTCGGCCGGCGCCGCGGCGATGAATCTCGTCACCGCCGCGCATGCGCTCGGCTACGCCGCGTCGTGGCTGACCGAATGGTACGCCTATGACCGCCGCGTGCTCGACGCGCTCGGGCTTGCGCCGCACGAGAAGATCGCCGGCTTCGTGCATATCGGTACGCCGGTGAAGCCGCCGGAGGATCGCCCGCGGCCGGCGCTCGCCGATATCGTCACACGGTTCTGAGCGCGCACGATGTTTTACGATCCAGACAGCAAGGAACGCGCACTGCGCCACGATCCGTTCAAGGCGATCGTAGTGCCCCGGCCGATCGGCTGGATCAGTTCGCTGGATGCGCAGGGCCGGATCAATCTCGCGCCCTATTCGTTCTTTAACGGCATCGCCAGCCGGCCTCGCCTTGTCATGTTCTCCAGCGAGAGCCGCAAGGATTCGGTCAGCAACATCGAGGCGACGCGCGAATTCGTCTGCAATCTCGCGACCTGGGATCTGCGCGAAGCAGTCAACCAGAGTTCGGGCGACTATCCGCACGGCGTCAACGAGATGGAGAAATCCGGTCTGACACCCGCGCCATCCGTGAAGGTGAAGCCGCCGCGGGTGGCGGAGTCGCCGTGCGCGCTGGAGTGCAAGCTGGTCAGCGTGACGCAGCTCCACGACATGGACGGCAAGGCGATCGACAATTTCATGGTGATCGGCCAGGTGGTCGGCATCTATATCGACGACCGCTTCCTGCGCGATGGCATCCTCGATACGGGCGCGATGCACCCGATCGCGCGCTGCGGCTATCGCGGCGATTACGCCAAGGTCGATACGATGTTCGAGATGTTTCGGCCGGAAAAAGTGTGATGGCTGCTCCCGGCCTGCGCATTAACACTTGCCGGGTTGTCCGGATGGCAGGGCCAGCGGCCGCTTTTCACCATATCGGCGTGGAACGCTTGAGCGTGCCGGTTGTTGGCGGGATCATGGAACTCTTGTCCCGGACTAACGAGGCCCGATGATGGTGTTCGAGGGACTGTTTGGACGCAAAGCGAACGACCGCGCGACCGAGGCAACCACGAAGGCCCCGGCACAGCCGACGCTCGCACGTCCCTCCATCGGTCTTGCGCTCGGCGGCGGCGCCGCCCGTGGTTTCGCCCATATCGGCGTGATGCGGACGCTGCGCGCCCATGGAATCGAGCCGGATGTGATCGTCGGCACCTCGATCGGCGCGGTGGTCGGCGGTTGCTATGCCGCCGGACAGTTCGAGAATTTCGAGGAATGGGCGCGCGGTCTCAACTTCCGCGGCATGCTCGGCTATTTCGATCTGTCGCTGTCGCGCGCCGGGCTGATCTCCGGGGCGCAACTGGCGCGGCGGCTCGAAGCCGCGCTCGGCTCCACGCATATCGAGGACCTCAAGACCCGGTTCGCCGCGATCGCCACCGAGATCAGCACAGGCCATGAGATCTGGCTGACCCATGGCCGTCTGGTCGATGCGTTGCGCGCATCCTATGCCCTGCCCGGCATCTTCTCGCCGGTGCGGATCGGCGGCCGCTGGCTGGTCGACGGCGCGCTGGTCAATCCGGTGCCGGTATCGGCGGCGCGCTCGCTCGGCGCGCGGCTGGTCATCGCCGTCAATCTCAATTCGGAAATGTTCGCGCGCGGCGCCACGGTCTCGAACCACGGCTCGGACGATTTCGACGAGCAGGCGCACGCGCTCGAGACCGAAGGCGGCGGGCTGCGCGGCATGTTCGGCGGCAAGCGCGCGCTACGGCGGCAATTCCTCGGCGGCAGTCCGAGCATTCCCACGGTGATGGTGGAAGCGTTCAACGTGATGCAGGACCGCATCACCCGTGCGCGGCTTGCCGGCGAACCGCCGGACGTCACCATCGCGCCGCGGATCGCGCCGATCGGCTGGTTCGATTTCCATCGCGCTGAAGACGCGATCCGGATCGGCGAGGAAGCGGCGGAACGGGCGATCGAGGATATCCGCAACGCGATCGCCGCATTGTCGCAACCGGAGCCGATCGAGATCGCGGCGAAGTAGGCCGCGACCCCGGATGCGGCGCCGTCAGGCCGTGCGAATGTAATCGCGCAGCGCTTCGGACTCGCTCTCCATCTCGCCAACGCGGAATTTGACGACGTCGCCGATCGAGACGATGCCGACCATGGCGTCGTTCTGCACGACCGGCAGATGGCGGAAGCGGCCTTCGGTCATGCGGCTCATCACGCCGCCGATGGTTTCTTCCTCGGTGCAGGTCATGACCTCGCGCGTCATCGCCTGCGACACCGGCAGCGTGAGCGCGTCCGCACCGTGCTTGGCGATGGTGCGCACGATGTCGCGTTCCGACAGGATGCCGATCACGCGGCGTTCGGTGCCGAGCACGACGAGCGCGCCGACGTGCCGTTCAGACATCTGCTGTGCCGCGGCCTGGAGCGTCGCCGCTGGTTCGATCACCGCCACGTCGCTACTCTTGGCAGCGAGGATGGTTCGAATGGTCATGGTCGCCTCCCTGTTCCCGGGGAGCAAACCCGACTCCCGGGTCAGGTCCAACGATCCGCCTGCGATCCTGTTCCGTCAAGCGCCGCCGGAGCGGGGGTCATTGGGATCACGGTCCGGATCATGGCTGGACTGCGTGTGGCGCGGCTGTGCCGCAACCGGGTCCAGCAGCGAGAACAACACCAGGCCGACCAGAAAACCGCCGATATGCGCCTGCCAGGCCACCGGCTCGTCTTCGCCGAGCAGCGTCAGGCTGCCGAGACCGAACAGCAGATTGGTGCCGAACCACACCGCGAGAAACGCCAGCACGCGCGGATCGCTGAACACACCCATGAGCGGCAACGCCGGCACGCGATAGGCTTCTTCGTCGCCGGAGCGCCAGAAGCTGATCGGCCCGCCGCGCTGGAACGCGAAGCGGATCGCCGCCGCCATCGCGCCGGAGATCGCCGCCGACGCGCCGATCATCGGCACCACCGCGCCCTGATGGGTCACGAGATGCATCAGCGCGCCACCCACCGACGCCAGCGCCATCAGCAATAGAAAGCGCGCCGTGCCGAAACGCCGCGCCACCGCCGCGCCGAACGGCAGCATCCAGACGATGTTGAAGCCGAGATGCGTCGCATTGGCATGCAGGAACGAATAGGTGACGAAGGTCCAGATGTCGGCGGCGGTGCCGCCCGGAAGCGATGCGCTGCCGATCACCGCCGGATCGTAGCGCGCCGGGATAAAGGCAAAGCGCAGCAGCACTTCGATATCCTGCTGCTCGGTCAGCGCATAGACGCGCACCAGATGAATCAGGACCAGCACCGCGGTCAGCGCGGTGAGACTGCCGGGCATATTGAAGATCGGCTCGCGCCGCGGGGGTAAATCGGCCATGCGGCGGCCAGTTACACAGCCCGTCCGGCTTTAAGCAAGCGGTGCGCGGGGCGGCGGACCCAGAAAAAAGGAGGGCTTGCGCCCTCCTTTGGCCCGCATTGTCAGACGCTCGTCAGGCTTGTGCGAAGGTCACGCCTTCGCCTCCCCGGCATTCGATGCCGCCCGATGTCTGTGACCAAGTGCGTGCCGCGGCTCGATGACCACCGCGGTACGAAGTGTCGTGTGGATGGGGAGACCGTAGCGGGGCCGGACAGCGCCGCCAAACCGTTTGCGGCCTTAACATTAATTGCGCCGGCCTTCGCCCGGCACCGGCCCGCCCCGGCAAACGGCACGCCGTCTGCTCAGTGCACGGCGTCGCGGTCTATCGCGGCGCTTCCGCCGGTCATTCTGTCCCGATCGGACACAGGCAGCGCCCCGACCGTCCCGCGACGGCACAGGGAGGCGGCCAATGAAACACACATCCACACGCGAACTGTTCGGCTACTGGGATATGCAGCGCGGCACGCGCGCGGCGCCCGAGCGCGACGACATCGACCCGGCGGCGATCCGCCACGTCCTCGCCGACACTTTCGTGCTCGCCGACGACTTCACCGGCGAGAGCCGGTTCCGCCTCGCCGGCACCAAGGTCTGCGCCCTGTTCGCCCGCGAACTGAAAGACGTGCGCTTCCTCGATCTATGGGACGCGCAGAGCAAGACGGCGATGCAGGATCTGCTGGCGATCGTCAGCGACGAAAGCCTCGGCGTGGTGGCCGGCGTCACCGCGGTGTCGAGCGCCGGCAACGAGATCGAGATGGAATTGCTGCTGCTGCCGCTCGCGCGGCGCGGCCACGCCCGCGTTCGCGCGGTCGGCGTGCTGGTGCCGCTGACGCAGCCTTACTGGGTCGGCGCGGAGCCGCTGCAGGAGATGCGGCTCGGCACGCTGCGGCACATGGGCGAACGGATGCCCGCTCTGCCGTCGCTCACCGCCGTGCAACCCGGCGGCCGGCAACGGCGCGGCTTCGTCGTCTATGACGGCGGTCGCGACGCGGCGTAACGGCCGCTGCAAAAAGATCAGGTGCGGCGCAGAGATTCCGCCGCACTTGAACCGCGTACCCAGGGCACCCATCCCCGCGCCATGGGCTGATCGCGGGACCGATCGCGCGAAATCTCCAACCTTCCTGATCCGGCGCATTCACGCCGCCCGCAGTCGCCGTTCGCCTTTTTCCGCCGACGCCCAACAGCAGGACCGTGCACAGCAAAACATCCGGCAAGGGTTCGGTGCCTTAACGAGCCTTTAAAGTAACGGTGCGTTAACGCTGCCTGCCTAGGGTCGCCGGACATGTTCTACAAACGGGTCCACCGTTCATCATGACGTTGGCACAAGTTCGGCTGAGACCGCCCCCGCTGGCGCAGGAGCGCCGGCGCTTTCAGCGTGTGAAGGTCTCGCTGCTCGGCCGCTATATGCTGTCCGACCGCCGCGAATATCCGTGCCAGGTCGTCAATATGTCGCCGGGCGGCATCGCCATGGCCGCGCCGGTGATCGGCGCGCCGGGCGAGCGCGTCATCGCCTATGTCGATCATCTCGGCCGGCTCGAAGGCCTGATCGTGCGCATGATCGACAATGGCTTCGCCATGACGGTGTCGGCGACCCCGCGCAAGCGCGACAAACTCGCCGCCCAGCTCACCTGGCTCGCCAACCGCGACATTCTCAACCTGCCGGAAGACCGCCGCCACGGCCGTATCGTGCCGCGCAAGCAGTCCGGCCGGCTGACCCTGCCGAACGGCATCGTCGTGCCGTGCCGGATCATCGACATTTCCGAATCCGGCTGCGCCGTCGCGCTGCCGCACGACCTGCGGCCGGAGGTCAATTCCCCGGTCACCATCGGCCGGGTCCCCGGCCGGGTGGTCCGCCACATCGAGGATGGCCTGGCGATCGAGTTCAGCCGCCTGCAGCATCTCGACTTCCTCGAAGATAGCGTCACCGCCGAGTAAACGGCGCAACGCTCCCTCCGCACTGTCTTTCCACATTCGCCCCGCCCGCCGCGCGCCTGACAAGAGGCGCCGCGCAGGTTAATCGCGCGTGCGAACCCGTGCCCGAAAGCCTGCCAGCACAGCACAAGTCGAGTTAAAAATAAAAATCGATTCAAATTTTATCATTTGGCATTTTAGGCAATTTATCGCCAGTATTGAGCAGCATTCGCGTTACGTTTTACTTTGATACTACTCAAATACACCTTCCCAACTTAGCCGCACCGCAAATTGCTCCTGCGATTGTCGCCCTTGCTGAGGACGCAAGGGGACAGCAATGGGACGTCAAACAAAAATGCGCGCAGCGCTGCTGCGCGTCGCAACAGCCACCGCGGTGACCGCCGCCCTGTTCGGGGCCACCGCCGCGAGCGCCGCCGGATCGAAGCCGTTGTTCGCGTCGTTGGGAGACGCGGCGCGCGCGCCGATCGGCTGGATCGAATTCTGCGTCGAATACAAATCCGAATGCACCGCCAAACCAGGCGCCCCGCGCGACGTGGTGCTCTCGCCGAAAGCCTGGACCGATCTCGTTCAGGTCAACACCTGGGTCAACGAGCAGGTGAAACCGGTGACCGACATCGAGCACTGGGGCGTGGTCGAGCGCTGGAATTTCCCGGACGACGGGAAAGGCGATTGCGAGGACTATGTGCTGCTCAAGCGCCGCATGCTGATCCGCGCCGGATGGCCGCGGGAAGCCTTGCTGATCACGGTCGTGCGCGAAGCCAGTGGCGACGGCCACGCGGTGCTGACGGTGAAAACGAACAAGGGAGAATTCGTGCTCGATAACCAGAGCGCGGACGTCAAGTTGTGGTCGGACACGCCCTACCGCTTCGTCAAGCGGCAGTCGCAGACCGATCAGAACCTCTGGGTCGCGCTTGGCGAGCCGCAGCGCACCACGCCGGCGACAGCCTCGGCTTCGGCGCGCTGATCTCCAACGGTTAAGCGGCCCCGGTCACGTCCCACCCTCCCCGTCCCCCGACCGGGTTCGCTGCGGCCGACCTGCCCCCACGGGTCGGCCGCACCCTGTTTCTGTGAGCGGGAAGAAGGGCTGCCTCCAGAATGGATGCGGCCCTTCTTCTTTTTCGGCATGCCAGCCACATCTTCTCGAACAAAAAAAACAGCTCCGAAAAACGGAGCTGTTTTCTTCTCGTAACATCGGCACGTGACTGCCGTGATCAGTGAACGAAATGCACCAGCGCGTAGCCGCCGCCGAGCAAAATCACGGGAATACCAACCCAAAGCAAAAGTACCGGCATGTTCAATCTCCCACGTTTACAACAATTAAAAAACTCATAAGCGTGCAAACCGTTCCTTCTATTCAGAGCGGATCGTCACCATCATGTCGCTGCTGACAGTGCGCACACGGCCGGCTTGATGCACGCGCGCGGCAGAATTTTTCCGCGGGATGTGACGTGCCGTTGTCTTGAGTTTGTCCGGCTTGCTAGCAGTCGCCGGGCTCTCTTTCGCTACCGCTCCTTCAACCGACGATGGGCGAAGCGCAGTGGTTTCAGATAACGGCGCAGACCGACGTGCGGCGAACTCGCGGGATTCATGATAAGGCTTCGGCATTTCTGCGGTCTGCCCGAAATACGAAGGCAGCGGTGGGGGCGAAACCCGGTCAGCAAGGATATAAAGCCCTGATAACAAGAGGGCGCCGACCACGACAAAGTAACGGAATACAGGCACGACCAGCCTCCCTTGCCCGGTATTAACGTGCAGTTAGCTGCACGCGTTCCTGGTCTCGGCTAAAATATTGCCCACGTAAAAAGGCCCGCGGCTTTCACCGCGGGCCTTTTCGACGATCAAGGGGACGATTTTATTCGTAGACCTTGATCACTTTGCGCGTCGACGGCTCGACGATCACGCGGCGGTTGTTGACCACCGCGTAGGAATATTCGTCATGCTTCGGAATGCGATGGATCGTGACCGTCCGCGGCAGCGGCTCGCCAACCACGATGCGCTCCTGCACCGCAACCGACGGTACCTTTTCTTCCATCACATAGGTCCGCACCTCGGCCGGGGGCTCACTCGCCGCGCCGACCGCCGCGCCGACCGTTCCACCGACGACAGCACCAACCGGACCGCCGACGACGGCACCAACAGCCGCGCCGCCCACCGCACCCGTCGCGGTCGAGGCCTGCGCGAAACACACCGCGGGCGCCATGATCGCCGCCGCCGCAACCGACAGGAAAAGACGTGTCTTCATCGTTCGCTCCTCTGTACCCCGCTCGATCGCTTAAGAACGGATCAGGTGCAGGAGCGTTCCGTCAAAACGACACTCGCTATCGAATTTTTTTGAAAACGGTTCCTGTTTGAACCGATGTTCAGCGAGCGCGCTTCGATCGCTTGTTTTTGCGACGAGACGGCTCGACCACGGTGCGGTCAGATCCTGTGTAAAACGTGTTACGCTCACATCCGCCACCGACACCGCTGATCGTATCGAGGCATTGCTGCAGCGTGATGAAGCCGCAATTGCGTCCGCCGTCCCGGCCATATTGCGCGCACCAGCGATAAGGATCGGACGCAGCTGAGGCCGGCGCGGATGCCCACAGCAAAATTCCGACAGTCGCCGCAGCAGAGAGAATAGACGAAACAATCGCGCGCATGATCCGGCTCTCAGTCGATTCGTTTCAGATTGGCGGCATAGTCCTTGGAGCGGCGCACATAGATATCCGCGCCGCCGCGAATAAGCGCCACCGCCTTGTCATCGAGAGTGCGGATCACCCGTGCCGGTGCGCCGACGATCAGCGAATTGTCGGGAAAACTCTTGCCCTCGGTCACCACCGCGCCGGCGCCGACCAGCGAATTGTTGCCGATCTTGGCGCCGTTGAGCACGGTCGCGCTCATGCCGATCAGCGAATTGTCGCCGACCGTGCAGCCATGCAGCATCACGTTGTGGCCGATCACGCAGTTGCTGCCGATCACCATCGGGAAACCTGGGTCGGTGTGCAGCGTGGCGTTGTCCTGCACCTGCGAACGCTCGCCGATCTCGATCCATTCGTTGTCGCCGCGCAGCACCGCTCCGAACCAGATGCTGGCGTCGCGCCTGAGCCGCACGCGGCCGATCAGGACCGCCGTATCGGCGATCCAGTATTGGCCGGGTTCCGGAAATTCCGGCGCTTGTCCGGAGAGCGAATAGATGGGCATGCGATGCGATCCTTCAGGGTCGCTTCTTCATGCCTCAACTGGCCGGCGGTGAAAAGCGTCAGGCGGCGAGCACGCCCACCGCGTGCAGCGTCATCACCACCACGGTGCCGGACATCAGGCTCCACAGCCCGGCCAGCAAGGTGGCGAGGAACGTCATCTGGAACGAGCGCCGCTCGATCCGCCGGCCACGCAGCGTATTGCGCATGATGATGAACGGCGCCGCGAAATAGATGAGCGCCAGCGCGCCGAAGGCGGCGGTGGACGGTCCGCGCTGCAGCAGCCCGAAGGTCGCAGGACGTTGCGTCAGCAACTGGTAACCGGATGCGAAACAGCCGGCGACGGCAAAGCCGAGCGCGAGGGACAACAGCGACTGGAGGGATTCCGGGGACATCGGTACGCCGCACAGGTTGGATGCCCTGTGTTTGGCAAAGGCCCGGCCCGGCCGCCAGAACATGCTTAAGAGAGGGTTAATGCCCCGGCTTGGCATGGCGACCCACCGGGAGCTAGAAGGAGAAGATGGAACGGCTTTTCCGCACCTTGCTCATTGCGCTGATCGTGGCAGGCCTCGCTGTCGGCGGCACCGCGACTGCGCATACGAAAGCCGGGCATGAAGCGGCGGTTCCCCGCCATGCTGCAACCGGCCATGCTGCAACCGGCCACGCTTCCATCGTCCATGCTGCGGATGCTTCTATCGTCCATGCTGCGGATAACGGCGGGAACAGTCATGTTGACGTCGGCGCCGAGCAATGCGCCCACCCGCACCCTCTCGACCATCAAGAGGGTAACGGCAGAACCTGCTGCGTTTTCTGCACCATGCCTGGCGTGATGCCGCAGCGGCTCGCAATTGCGGCCGTCACCGCGTGCCGGAGCATTGTCTCGATGCGTTGCAGGGTGCTTCACGGCCGGCCTGCACCGACAGAGCCCGGAATTCCCAAGGCTTCTTAAAGATTTGCGCCACCGCATCAGCCGCGGCGCGTCATCGATTCCGGAATGAGACCTTGCCGCCCGCCATGGCCGGCCGGGTTCTTGTTCATTCACCCAACAACAATCGAAGCCTTGAGAGAAACGATATGCAGAAGATTACCCTGGTCACGGCGATCGCCGTCGCAATGTGCCTGAATTTGCCCGCGTACGCGCAACACGGTGGACATGGAGGCCACAGCGGTCATGGTGCCGTCAGCGCGGCGAAAAACAAAAAACCATCTGCCACGAAACGCTACACGACCGCGACGCGCGAATACCACGCCGCTCATGCAAAGATGATGCGCGATATGGACAAGCCGTTCACGGGCGACCCGGACGTGGACTTTTACACGCACATGATCCCGCATCATCAGGG
Organism: Pseudomonadota bacterium; assembly: GCA_023386635.1. GTDB lineage: Bacteria > Pseudomonadota > Alphaproteobacteria > Rhizobiales > Xanthobacteraceae > Pseudolabrys. The sequence goes on along the minus strand of JAEWJH010000083.1, from coordinate 11,102 downwards.
CGCCATCGACATGGCCCGGGTTGCGTTACGTCACGCCAAAGACCCGTGGACGCGGCAGGCCGCCGAAGCCATCATCATCGCGCAGCAGCAAGAGATCGCTCAATTCCAGGGATGGCTTGCGCGCCACGGCGCAAAAGTTCCGCAGGGTGGCGAGCCGACATACGAGATCAATGCGAACTCGTTTCCGGACATCCACAAGCGAGAGGCCGGAAGTCGCGACGAGCTGGTCGGCCAGACGTGGGCACCCGGCTCGGGCGTTCCCGTTCAGCGCTGATTGAGTCGAGAACCTGCCGGGGGCGGCGGCCGGCCCTTGACCGCCCGTCGCCTCCCCGGACGCTTCACAGGACGAGTGTAAACGGTAGCCGCCGAGCGCCGGATGAACCCGGCGCGCAAAAATAGCGTTAAGCGCCGGTTAATGGTCAGGCTCTAGCGTCCCGCGGATTCCGCTGAGCGCAGCCGCACCGATGACACACGTCGCCTATCACGGCCACCACCACAGCCAGCGCCGCAAGGCCAAGCGCCTGAGCCCGCTGCTGCTGCCGATGATCGTGTTTCTCGGCGTGACCGTGAGCGCCGTGGTGTTCGTCATCTATGTGCTGTGGCCACGCTGGCCGAGCCAGCCAGTGGCGCAGAACGCGCCGGCGTTGCCGGTGGTGATCGCCGGCAGCAACTTCAACGTGGAACCGGCCGCGGTGCGCCGCCCGGTGCAGCGCGCGCCCGGCGTCTACGACCGCATCGACCTCGCCTATCTGTGGCCGTCGCTGCTGCCGCCCGATCCGACGCTCAAGGGCACGGCGGACAACCCGATCAATCCGAACGAGCGCATCTTCGTCACCATCGCCAGCGGCGAGACCTCGTTCCCGATGTCGGAGCGGGTGCGCACGATTTATCCGCGCTATCTCTCCGAGATGACGACGACGTTGCCCGGCGGGCTGACGGCACGCGCGTTCCGCGACGGCACCGCCTATCAGGGCGAAGACCTGGTCGTGAATGACGATCTCACCTTCATGGCGCGCTGCTCGCGCCGCGGCGTCGGCAATGCCGGCCTGTGCCTCTCCGAGCGACGGATTGGCGATGCCGACGTGACGGTACGGTTTCCGCGCGAGTGGCTGAATGATACGCCGGCGTTGCTCGCCGGCATCGACCGGCTGTTCGCCAAGATCACCCCGACGCCGCAATAGGGCGTGATCCGGAAAGTGTGAAGCGGTTTTCCGAAACGATCACGCCCAAATAAGCAACGCTCAATCCTCGAGATCGGAACCGAGGATCGCCATCTGGAAATTGTAGGAGCGCTCGTCGTCCTCGTCGTCGACGAACAGCACGCCGACGAATTCATCGCCGATATAGACCTCGGCGGAATCTTCCTTCTTCGGCCGCGGCACCACGCGCATGCGCGCATTGCCGAACAGCTTCTTCAAATAGGCGTCGAGCTTCCTGACTTCTTGTACGTCCACGCTGGTCCCCTCGGTGGCGTGCCCGCGACGGCCGATCGGATGCGGCGCCGCGGTGCGATCGTTACGGTTCGACGCCGTGTAGCATCTGATCCATCGTCCGGGAAGGCTCCGCGCAACCCGCCTCGCCGACGATCCTGGCCGGAACGCCGGCGACCGTCACATTGTGCGGCACCGGCTTGATCACCACCGAACCGGCGGCGATGCGCGCGCAGTGACCGACCTCGATATTGCCGAGCACGCTCGCGCCAGCGCCGATCATCACGCCGCGGCGGATCTTCGGATGCCGGTCCTCGTGTTCCTTGCCGGTGCCGCCGAGCGTGACACCGTGCAGGATCGACACATCGTCTTCGATCACCGCGGTCTCGCCGACGACAAGGCCGGTCGCGTGATCGAGGAAGATGCCGCGCCCGATCCGCGCATTGGGATGAATGTCGCACTGGAACACGGCGGATGAGCGGCTCTGCAGGTAATAGGCGAAATCGCGCCGACCCTTGCCCCACATCCAGTGCGCCAGACGATGCGCCTGGATCGCGTGGAAGCCTTTGTAGTAGAGCACCGGCTCGATCATGCGATGCGTCGCCGGATCGCGATCGAAGGTGGCGACGATGTCGGCGCGCATCGCCGCGCCGATCTCGGGATCATCGCCGACCGCATCGCCATAGGCCTGCCGGATCAACTCGCCCGACACGTCGGGATGCGACAGCCGCTCGGACAGGCGATGCACCACCGCCCGCTCCAGCGTGTCGTGATAGAGGATCGTCGAATAGATGAAGCTCGCCATCGCCGGCTCGCTGCGCACGATCGCTTCCGCTTCCTCGCGCATGCGGGTCCAGACCGGATCGATCTTGGCCATGCTGTTGACCGGTTGAGGCTGAGCCATCTGCTATCTCCTGATGCGCGCCCTGGCGCACCGCCGATGAAGGAACCCAAGGGCGATGGATTGTCCCCGGGCATCGTCAACACATAGAGATTTATCACAAAAAACAAGACCGCAGGGGGATGGATTTTTGCGATCGGGGTTATGACTTCGATTGATCGAGCGAGGACAGGAACGACAGAATCGTCGTCGAAAAGGCGTCGTTGCGGTCGCCAGCCACCATGTGCCGCGCGCCGGCGACGTCGGCATACTGCGCCTGCGGCACCAGCGCCGCGAATTCGCGCACATGCTCCTCCTGAACCAGTTCGGACGCCGAACCGCGCACCAGCAGCACCGGACAGGTGAGCGTGCCGGCCGCGTCCGTCATCCGCGCCTCGAGTTCGTCGCGGCCGATCGAGCCGGGCTGACGGTCGCCGAGAAAGCGCGGGTCCCAATGCCAGCGCCAGCGGCCGTCCGGCGTCGGACGAAGATTTTTCTTCAACCCATCGAGCGAGCGCGGGCGCGGCCGGTGCGGCAGATATTGCGCGACCGCATCGGCGGCATCCTCGATGGAGGCGAAGCCTTCCTGCGCATGCGCGCGCATGAAGTCGTGAATCTTCTTCAATCCGTTCGGATCGACGCGTGGCGTGATGTCCACGAGCACGAGCGCCGCGAACGGCGGCTCGCGGCCCGCACGCGCGGCATTGCCTTGCGCGAGCAGCACGGCGATGCCGCCGAGCGATGCGCCGATCGCCACCGGCCGCTCGCCATGCCGTTGCGCGAGTTCATCGGCAACGGCCGTTGCATCGGCGGCGAAGTCATCGAACCCGTACGCGCCGTTCTCGACCCAGGCGGAATCGCCGTGACCGCGCTGGTCCATGGCGACAGCCACATGACCGGCGCGCGAGATTTGCGCGGCCGTTCCCTGCCACGCATGGCGCGTCTGCCCGCCACCATGCAGCAGCAACACCGACGCGCCGGCGGCGCCGTACTGATCGGCGACAAGCTGATTGCCATCCGCGCCGATGAAGGTGAGCGGCAGCGCCTCGAGCGGACGATTCATGCGCGCGCTCCGAGGAACGCCAGCACGCCTTGCTTGTAGACGCGATCGCCGACCGCGAGCATGTGGTCGCGATCGGGAATGTCGAGCGCCTCGCCGTGCGGCAGCATTGCAGCGAGTTCATGCGCCGAGCCGGCGACATGATCCTTGGTGCCGATCGCCACCAGCACCGGCATCGCGATCCGGCCGATCTGTTCGCGCGACAATGTCTGGCGCGAGCCGCGGATGCAGGCGGCGAGCGCGCGCAGATCGGATTTCGTCTGCTCGGCGAAGCGGCGGAACATCTGGCCGTTCACGTCTTTCACGTCGGCGAGCGACGGCGCTTCCATCGCATCGGCGATGCTCATGGGCAGTCCCACTTTGTCGACCAGATGACTGCCGAGCCCGCCGAGGATCGCGCTGCGCACCCGCTGCGGCGACCGCAGCGCAAGGAACGCGGTGATGCGCGCGCCCATGGAGTAGCCCATGACGTCCGCCTGCGCGATGCCGAGATGATCGAGCAGCGCCTCGACGTCGCTCGCCATCCGGTCGGTATGATAGTCGTCCGGCTCGTAGAGCTTGCTGGAGCGGCCATGGCCGCGATTGTCGAGCGCGATCACGCGACGGTTCGCCGCCGTCAGCGTCGACACCCAGCTCGGATTGATCCAGTTCGCCTCTTTGTTGGAGGCGAAGCCGTGCACGAGCACGATCGGCTCGCCCTCGCCGTGATCGAGGAAGGCGATCTCTACAGGGCCGTGCTGAAAGCTCTTGGGCTCATTCATGGGCGCGGGTTCTAGCGATCCGGGGCCCCGCTGGCTACCCGCGCGCCGTCAGGGCTGCCAAGCGCTGCTGGTCACGGGCAAGGCGTCTCGCCTTGCGGCGGCGGACCCCACGCAGCGTCATGCGCTCCACGGTGCTCTTGGTCGAGGCGACGAGCCCGAACAGCGAGAGCACCGCGCCGAGTATCCACAGCCCGAGATCAACCAGCGCCGCCGTCAGCGCGATGGCCCCTCGCCCGGCGGTCTTGAGGATCGCGCGGGTCTTGCCGCCTTTCTTCTCGGCGAGCCGCGCGACACGGCCGAGTTCGCGCGGCGTCTCCGCGATCTTCAGCCCGTCGAGCGCCGCCTGCGTGCCGGCCTTGGCCTGGATGCGGCCGGCGCTGCGCGCGGCCTGCAACAACCCGCCGGCACGTTCGAGCTTCACCGCCTCGCGCGCGGCCCGCACCGCCACCATTGGCTCGGAAAAGCTGGCCGCGCCGATCGCGCCCTTGAGCCGGCCCCAGTCGACGACGCCGCGCAGCGAGCGGCCGATCCATTGCGCCAGATCGGCGCTCAAGCGGCCGGTCTTGCGCGCGGCCTTCGCCACCGTCAGCCCGACGCGCGCCGGCGCACCGGCGCCCAGCGTCGCGTAGGTCCCGGCCGTGACGGCAAGCCCCACAGCGGCGAGACCGAGCACGACTTCATCGACCGGTTCGCCCTTCACCAGGCGCGTACCCTCGCGCATCGCGTCGCGAATGTCGCCGAACACGAAGAGATCGCCCGCCGCCGTCCCGGCGAAACTCGCCACATCGTCCGGCTCGCCGGAGATCAGCCCGCGCGCGAAGGCTTGCGCCGTCGACGCCGCCGAACGCGATTCCTCCACCGCCGCCGCGACCTTCGCTTTCAAGTCCGCCGGCAGCGCCACATGGCGGTCGTCCGCCAGTTCGACATAGCTTGCGGCGAGATCGGGATCGCGTGCGGCCAGCGCCGCATCGATCTCGTCGCGCGCCACCGTCTCGTTGAACGTCAGGTCCAGCGCCCGGTCGGCCAGCGCCGCCGGATCGTCCTCGATGGCGAGCAGCGACTGCGCCTCGACCCCGCGCGGCACCACATAGCCGGCGGCCGCCACCGCCAGCGCGAGAATCAGCAGCGGCCCGGCGAGCCGAGGCATGCGGGCGGCGGCCTGAACGTCCGGCGGCGCCAATCCAAAGCGGTCACGCATCCTTGAGGCCCTGTGGTCGCGGAACCGATCGGGGTCGCACGACCCAAAAGTCCCGCGAACGACCGGTTTTAGCCGTCCCTTCCCCGCCAACGCGGGCGATTTCGCGGCGTTCCGAGCCTTTCACGCCCAGAGTTACAGATTCGTGACATTTGAAAAACCGGACCGGATCGGTATGGTGCCGCGCATTCGCTGCCGCAGCGGCTGTTCGAGGCATTTATGGCGCATTCCTTCGTTCCGCACTTCCACAACGACCCCGGCCTGCCGGTCATCGAGATCGGCGCGCACGAATTCATGTGCGTCGGCGCGCGGCCGCCGTTCGACCATCCGCATGTGTTCCTCGACATGGGCGACGACCACGAGATCATCTGCCCGTATTGCTCGACGCTGTATCGTCACGACAAGGCGCTCGCCGCCGACGCTGCGCGGCCGGCGGAATGCGCGCTGCCTCACGTCGACATCCCCGCCTGAGAGCGTTTTAAGCTTCACCCACCGGAGCCTGAATTTTGGCGCTGCCGCGGCAAGTCCTGATCACCGGCGCCGGCATCGGTGGCCTGTCGGCCGCGCTCGCCGTGGCGCGGATCGGCATCCATGTGGACGTGCTCGAACAGGCGCAGCAGCTTGAGGAAGCGGGCGCCGGCATCCAGCTCTCGCCCAATGCGGTGCGCGTGCTCGCGCAGCTCGGCGTCGCCGAACGGCTGAAGGGCACGGTCGTCGCGCCGGAATGCCTGCGCGTGATGAATGCCGGCAACGGCCGCGAGATCGTGCGCATGCCGCTCGGCTCCGCCGCCGTGAAACGTTACGGCGCACCGTTCTGGGTTTTGCATCGCGCCGACCTGCAGGCCGCGTTGCTCGATGCCGCGAAGGCGCACAGTGACATCACCCTGTCGCTCGGCACCCGCGTCGAGGATTACGCGGAACACGCCAACGGCGTGACGGTGCAGGCGCGCCGCCACGGCCAGATCACCGAGCGGCATTGCAGCGTGCTGATCGGCGCTGACGGTCTATGGTCGCCCATTCGCGCACGCATGCGCCGCGAACGGCCACCGACCTTCCGCCACCGCACCGCGTGGCGCGCGCTGGTTCCCGCCGCCGACGTGCTGCCACTGTGGCGGCAGCCGGAGGTGCATCTGTGGCTCGGCCGCGACACGCATCTCGTCCACTATCCGGTGAAAGGCGGCGCGCTGATCAACATCGTCGCCATCGCCGAGGACGAATGGCAGGCGCGCACCTGGACCTCGCCCGCCGACCGCAACGAGGTGTTGCGCCGGTTTTCGCGCTGGGACTGGTCCGAGCAGGCACGCAATCTCCTCGCCGTTCCCGACCTGTGGTCGAAATGGGCGCTGCACGACCGCGCCGGCGCGCATCGCGGCCGCGGGCCGGTGGCGCTGGTCGGCGATGCCTCGCATCCGATGCTGCCGTTTCTGGCGCAAGGCGCCGGCATGGCGATTGAGGATGCCGCCGTGCTGGCGGCGAGCCTGTCGGAACAACCCGATCGCCCGGCCAAGGCGCTGCGCGCCTATGAAAAGACCCGGCGCAAGCGCGTACAGCGCGCGCAGAAAGCCGCGCGCAAGCAGGGCCGCGTCTACGGCCGCTCCGGTCCCGAGGGAGCGCTGCGCAACCTCGCCCTGAAAATGATGGGTGGCGAGCGACTCCTCGCCCATTACGATTGGCTGTATCGTTGGCAACCGCCGCAGGCCAAGCCGATCCCGCTGCCGGCGGCCGATCTCACCATGGAGTAAGGCTCATGTTCGCGACGACGGTGGCCGGAAGTCTTCCCAAACCGTCGTGGCTCGCGGAGCCGGACAAGCTGTGGCCGCAATGGCGCCAGAGCGGCCCTGATCTCGCCGCGGCCAAGCTCGACGCGACCGTGCTCGCGGTGAAGCTGCAGGAAGACGCCGGCATCGACATCGTCAGCGACGGCGAGCAGGCGCGGCAGCATTTCGTCCACGGTTTCCTCGAGCGCGTCGACGGCATCGACTTCGCCAACAAGGTCGAGATGGGCATCCGCAACAATCGCTACAAGGCGATGGTGCCTACCGTGCGCGGCGCGCTCACCCTGAAGGGCCGCGTGCACGAAGCCGAGGCGAAGCACGCCCGCGCGCATACCACGCGCAAGCTCAAGTTCACCCTGCCCGGCCCCATGACCATCGCCGACACGATCGCCGACGCTCACTACGGCGACCGCATCAAGATGGCGATGGCGTTCGCAGACGCGCTCAACCAGGAAGCCCGCGCGCTCGAAGCCGACGGCGTCGACGTGATCCAGTTCGACGAACCGGCCTTCAACGTGTTCATGGATGAGGTGACGACGTGGGGGATCGAGGCGCTGGAGCGCGCCATCGACGGGCTTTCCTGCACCACCGCCGTGCACATCTGCTACGGCTACGGCATCAAGGCCAATATTGACTGGAAGAACTCGCTCGGCGACGAATGGCGGCAATACGAGCGGATCTTTCCGGCGCTGGCGAAGAGCCGCATCAACCAGGTCTCGGTCGAATGCCGCAATTCACGGGTGCCGACGCGGCTCCTGTCGCTGCTCGACGGCAAGGACGTGCTGGTCGGCGTCATCGACGTCGCCACCGATCAGGTCGAGACGCCGGAGGAGATCGTCACGACCCTGCGCGACGTCATGCAATATGTGCCGAAAGAGCGGATCGTCTGCTGCACCAATTGCGGCATGGCGCCGATGCGGCGCGACATCGCCGAGGCGAAGCTCGCCGCGCTGGGCAAAGGTGCGGCGCTGGCGCGGGCGGCGCTGGCCTGAGCGATTGCGCCACGTCAAAGCTGCTTCGGTTCGCCAATCGCATCATGCCGCCTGCTCGCAGGATGCGAGCACTCAACAAGAGGGTGCGTCATGACAACCAATGTCGGCTCCATCGATCGCGGCGTGCGGATTATCGTCGGACTGGCGCTCATCGCCTTTGCGCTCGGCTACATCATGCCGGGGACGGCATGGAACTGGGTGGGCTGGATCGGCGTCGTGCCCCTCGTCACCGGGCTGGTCGGCGTCTGTCCGGCCTATTCCATGGTTGGCCTGTCCACCTGTCCGATGCGGCGCGGCTGACCGTCAGCGATCGGCGCGCGCCATCACGTCCATCAGTTCGGCGATCTTCTTGCGCTGATCGGCCTTGTCGCCGGACTTGATGGCGTGCTCGACGCAATGCGCGACATGGTCGCGCAAGACTTCTTCCTCGACACGCCGCAGCGCGGCGCGCACGGCGGCGATCTGCGTCACCACGTCGATACAGTAGCGGTCTTCCCCCACCATGCGGGAGAGACCGCGCACCTGGCCCTCGATCCGGCCGAGGCGTTTCAAACAGGAGGTCTTGGCATCTGTGTTCATGACCGCTATATACCCCCCTAGGGTATCAAGATCAAGCCGAGCGGCGAACCACCATGACCGACCATCCGCAACACCACGAGCATGCGAGCCACGATCACGCGCACGCGGGGTCCTGTTCGTCGGAGCATGCGGCTTCGGCAGAGACGGCGCATCAGGCGATCGATCCGGTCTGCGGCATGACCGTCGATCCGCACACCACGCCGCACAAGCACTCACACCACGGCCATCCCTATTATTTCTGCTCGGCCGGCTGCCGCACCAAATTCGCGGCGAACCCGGAAAAATACCTCGGCGATAAAGCTCCGCAGGAGGACGTGCCGGAGGGCACGATCTTCACCTGCCCGATGCATCCGGAAATCCGTCAGGTCGGACCCGGCACCTGCCCGATCTGCGGCATGGCGCTCGAACCCGACGTGGTGACGCTCGACAGCGGCCCCAATCCGGAACTGGTCGACATGACGCGCCGCTTCTGGATCGCACTGGCGCTCACCGTGCCGGTTTTTGTCCTGGAGATGGGCGCGCATCTCGGCCTGCAATTGCTCGAGCCGGTGACGTCCAACTGGGTGCAGTTCGTGCTGGCGACGCCGGTGGTGCTGTGGGCCGGCTGGCCGTTCTTCGTGCGCGGCGCGCAGTCGCTGGTCACCCGCAACCTCAACATGTTCACGCTGATCGCCATGGGCACCGGTGTCGCCTATGCCTACAGCGTGGTGGCGACGCTCTTCCCGACCATTTTCCCGCATGCGGGACACGGCGAGCACGGCGCGGTCGCGGTCTATTTCGAATCCGCCGCCGTCATCACCACGCTGGTTCTGATCGGACAGATCCTCGAACTGCGCGCCCGCGACGCAACGTCCGGCGCGCTCAAGGCCTTGCTCGATCTCGCGCCGAAGACAGCGCGCCGACTCGATGACAACGGCGCGGAAACCGACGTTGCGCTCGACGCAGTGACCATCGGTGATCAACTGCGGGTGCGGCCCGGCGAGAAGGTGCCGGTCGACGGCGAACTGATCGACGGCCGTTCCTCCATCGACGAATCCATGGTCACCGGCGAATCCATGCCGGTGACGAAGGAGCGTGGCGCGAAGGTGATCGCCGGCACCCTCAACACCAGCGGCACGTTCGTGATGCGCGCTGACAAGGTCGGCCGCGATACGCTGCTGTCGCAGATCGTAGCCCTTGTCGCGCAGGCGCAGCGCAGCCGCGCGCCGATCCAGCGCCTGGCCGACAAGGTGTCCGGCTGGTTCGTACCGCTGGTCGTCGGCGTCGCCGTGATCGCGTTCGCCGCGTGGTATCTGTTCGGGCCGGAGCCAAGCTTCTCCTATGCCCTGCTCGCCGCCGTCAGCGTGCTGATCATCGCCTGCCCGTGCGCGCTCGGCCTCGCCACACCGATGTCGATCATGGTCGGCGTCGGCCGCGGCGCGCAGGCCGGCGTCCTGATCAAGAACGCCGAAGCGCTGGAGCGCATGGAGAGGATCGACACGCTGGTGGTGGACAAGACCGGCACGCTGACCGAAGGCAAGCCGAAAGTGGTCGGCATCGTTCCCGCCGACGGATTTGAGGAAAGCGACATCCTGCGCCTTGCCGCCAGCGTCGAGCAGGCCAGCGAGCACCCGCTGGCGGATGCGATCGTGCGTGCCGCGAAGGAGCGCGCGATCGGCCTGAGCAAGGTGGAAGAATTCGATTCGCCGACCGGCAAGGGCGCGATCGGCAAGGTGGACGGCAAGAGCGTTGCGCTGGGCAATGCCAGATATCTCGCTTCGATCGGCATCGACGCGGGTGCCCTCGACGCCGAGAGCGAGCGGCTGCGCGGCGATGGCGCGACCGTCATCAACCTTGCCATCGATGGCAAGCTCGCCGGCCTGTTTGCCATTGCCGACCCGGTGAAAGCTTCCACGCCGCACGCCCTGAAGGCGCTCGCCGCCGAGGGCGTCAAGGTCATCATGCTGACCGGCGACAACAGAACCACCGCGCAGGCCGTTGCACGCAAGCTCGGCATTGCCGAGGTGGAGGCAGAAGTGCTGCCGGACCAGAAGAGCGCGGTCGTCACCAAATTGCAGAAGGCGGGGCGGGTCGTCGCCATGGCGGGCGATGGCGTCAACGCCGCGCCGGCGCTGGCGGCGGCCGAAGTCGGTAACGCCATGGGCACCGGCACCGACGTGGCGATGGAAAGCGCCGGCGTCACCCTGCTGAAGGGCGATCTCGGCGGCATCGTGCGCGCACGGAAACTGTCGCAGGCGACGATGCGCAATATCCGGCAGAACCTGTTCTTTGCCTTTATCTATAACGCGGGCGGCATTCCGATCGCGGCCGGCATCCTCTATCCGACCTTCGGCCTGTTGCTGTCGCCGATCATCGCGGCGGCTGCGATGGCGCTGTCGTCGGTGAGCGTGGTCGGCAATGCGCTCCGGCTGCGGGTGACGCAGCTGGACT
>JAEWJH010000078.1 GCA_023386635.1 Pseudomonadota bacterium | reverse complement strand
GCCGAGCCCTTCGACGATCTCAAGGCCCGAGAGCGCCTTCCAGCCGTTGAACACGTCGGCGGACAGCACCTCCGCCGCCGAGATCGACAACCGCAACGACGAGAGATCGGCCTTGGCCGCCTCCGGAGCCTTGGTCAGCGCGGTGTAGAGCGTCGGCAGGCCGAAGAACACGGTCGGACGGTAGTGTGCGATGGCGTCGAAGATCGCTGCCGGTTTCGGCTGGCCGGGCAGCAGCACACTTGCCGCGCCGGCGGCATAGGGAAACGTGATCGAATTGCCGACGCCGTAGGCGAAGAAAATCTTCGGCACCGAGAAGCAGATGTCGTTCTCGGTGAGCTTGAGGATCGAATCGGAATAACTCTTCACCGTGTAGAGCATGTCGTGATGCAGATGCACGATACCTTTCGGCCGTCCTGTCGAGCCGGACGAATACATCCAGAACGCCATGTCGTCGCGGCCGGTATCCGCGGCGGGTAAATCTGTCGGCTGGCCGGCGATGAGTGCCAAGGCGTTGCGCACCGGCACGGCGGCGGAGGCTTCGCCGTCGACGACGATCAAAGTTTCGAGCGTCGTATCGGTGCAGGCGTTGGCGGTGAACTTGTCGATGAAGGCTCGTTCCGTCACCGCGACGCGCGCGCCGGAATCCTGCAGATAGAATTGCAGCAGGTCGGGCGGTGTCAGCGTGTTGATCAGCAGCGGCACGAACCCGGCGCGCATCGCGCCGAACAGGATGGCCGGATAGGCCGGCCCGTCGTCGAGGAAGAGGAGCACCCGCTCCCCGGGTGTCAGGCCAAGCGCGCGCAGCGCGTGGCCGTAGCGCGCCGCGTCGGCGCAGAGATCAGCATAGGTCTTCGGCCCGCCGGGGCCGAGCAATGCCGGCCGCGCGCCGCGCCCCGCAGCGAGATTGTCGAACAAAATCGCGCTGGCGTTATAGCGCGCCGGTACCGCGAACCCGATCTCGCGTGTGCCCGGCGCGTCGTGCGGCACCTGATCGGTCAGCGGAACGGATGACGTCTCGGTCACGGAACTGTCTCTCCCGGCGTGCGGCCGTCAGCGTTTACGGATGGTGAAGGTGAGCACGTCGCCGTCCCTGGCGCTGCTGTCCAGCGTGTCGCCAGTTTCCCGCAGCAGATTGGGTATGTCGATTGCAGACAGCGGATCGGTGCATTCGATGGTCAAAGTGTCGCCGGCGGCGAGACCGGCCAGCAGCTTGCGGGTTTTCAGTGCGGGAAGCGGGCATTTGAGGCCGCGCAGGCTTACGGATTTTGTGGTCATGCCGAGACTGGACATTTCGTTGCGGCCCACGTCAAGGTCGCGGCCATGAGCGGGATACCACAGCAGAACGCCGCCGCCCCAGCGGTTCCGGCGCGCCAGCGCATCGGCCGGCTGACGCCGCTTGCCGACGTGGCGGCGGCCTTTGCCGCGGTGCCGCCGGTGGTGCCGCGTGCGATGTCGGTGCGGGAGGCGGCCGGACGGGTGCTGGTCGAGGCCGTCACCGGCCGCTTGCGTCCTGACGCGGCGCGCGCGCTGGTCGATGGCTATGCCGTGCGCGCGGACGATACGCGCGATGCCGGCGGGTATGCGCCGGCGGTGTTGTCGCAGCCGCCCGCATGGGTCGATGCCGGCGCGCCCTTGCCGCCGGGCACCGATGCGGTCGCGCCGCCGGCCACGGTGGCGACGAGCGATGGTGTCGCCGAAGTCCTGTCACCGCTGGCGCCGGGCGACGGCGTGCGCGTGGCCGGTGCCGATTGTGCCGAGGGCGCTGTCCTGATCGAGGCCGGACGGCGTCTGCGTCACGGCGACGGCATCGCGCTGCAGCTCGCCGGTGTGAGCACGGTGAACGTGCGCTCGCCGCGAATCGCCATCGTCCTGCTGCGCGATGACGCCATGATGCGGGCGATCGCGGACACCATCGCCGATCATGTTGCGGCGGCCGGCGGGCCGGCCTCCATCACAACCGCGACGGTGGACGCCGCGCTCGCCGCCGATGCCGATGCGCTCCTCACCATCGGCAAAACCGGCGAGGGCCGCGACGATGACGCGATCCTGTCACTTGTCCGCGCCGGCAACGTGATCGCGCACGGCATCGCCGTGTCGCCCGGCGAAACAGCGGCCGCAGGATTTGTCGGTGCGCGGCCGGTGCTGATGCTGCCGGGGCGGTTCGATGCGGCGCTGGCGGTGTGGCTGACGCTCGGCCGGCCGCTGCTCGCGCGTCTGACCGGCCTCACTGAAAATCCCCGCACGCGCGCTGTCCCGCTCACGCAGAAAATCGTTTCCACCATCGGCGTCTGCGATGTCGTGCCGGTTGCGATCTCCGCCGAGGGCGCCGCGCCGCTTGCCACACGGTTCTGGCCGCTGTCGGCCTTGACGCGGGCCGATGGCGTCGTACTGGTGCCGCCGGACAGTGAGGGATTTCCGCCCGGCGCAACGGTGACGGTGGCGGATTGGCGATGAACGACAATCTCAAGCCGACCATGATGTTGATCGACGCCGTGCGCCAGGCCGCGCGTCAGGAGCAATTCCTCGACGTCGTGTCGCCGGAGATCGCGCGCGAGCGCTTCCTCCGCCATCTTGATCTGTCGCCGCTCGCGGCGGAAAGCGTGTCGCTGGCCGAGGCCCTGCAGCGCGTGCTGGCGCATGATCTCACCGCGCCGGTGGATGCGCCGCCGTTCGACCGCTCGGCCGTCGACGGCTTTGCGTTGCGCGCCGCCGACACGACGACGGCGAGCGAAACAGCGTCGGTGCGCTTCCTGCTCAATGCGGAGATCATCGCCTGCGGTCATCGTCCCGTGGTTCCGGTCGCGCCCGGCACCGCGACGACGATCGCGACCGGCGGCGTCATCCCGCGCGGTGCCGACGCGGTGGTGATGGTCGAGCATACCGATCTGCTTGACGAAGATCGTCCGGCGATTGCGCTGTATCGTTCCGCCGCGCCGGGGCAGTTCATCGCCTATGCCGGCTCCGACATCGCGCGGGGCGAAACGCTGCTGCGCAAGGGTGCGCGCATCGGCTCCCGCGAGATCGGCATCGTCGCCGCCTGCGGCCTCGACAGGCTCGACGTGGTGCGTCGCCCGCGCGTCGCCGTGCTCTCCACCGGCGACGAACTTGTGCCGCCGGGCGAGCCGCTGCGGCCCGCCGGCGTCTATGACAGCAACGGCGCGATCATCGCGGCCGCCGTCGCCGAGGCCGGCGGCGAGCCGGTTCTGTTCGGCGCGTTTCCCGACGACGAGGCTGCGCTAGGCGCTGCCGTGCGCGCCGCGCTCGCGGATTGCGACATGGTGGTTCTTTCCGGCGGCACGTCGAAGGGCGCGGGCGACCTGTCGCATCGCATCGTCTCGACGCTCGGCCCGCCCGGCATTCTCGTGCACGGTGTCGCGCTCAAGCCGGGCAAGCCGCTCTGTCTCGCGGTGATCGGCGACAAGCCGGTGATCGTGCTTCCCGGTTTTCCGACGTCGGCGATCTTCACCTTCCACACCTTTGTCGCGCCGGTGATCCGCGCTTATGCGGGTCTGCCGCCGGAAGCGGCACGCACCGTCGAGGCGCGCGTGCCGGTGCGGGTGTCGTCCGAACTCGGACGGCAGGAATTCGTGCTGGTGGCGCTCGCCGACAGCGACGCCGGCCCGGTGGCGTTCCCGACCGGCAAAGGCTCCGGCTCGGTCACGAGCTTCTCGCAGGCCGATGGATTCATCGCCGTCGATGCGCTGGCGCAGGCGGTGGAGCCGAATACGGTCGAGCCGGTGACATTGATCGGCGGCGCCGCGCGGGCGCCCGATCTCGTCATCATGGGCAGTCACGACGTCGCGCTCGATGCGCTGATCGGCGCGCTGGCCGATCGCGGCTTCACCGCGCGTGTGCTCGCCATCGGCAGTCAGGGCGGCGTCGCCGCCGTGCGCCGTGGCGAATGCGATATCGCGCCGGTGCACCTGGTCGATCCGAAGACCGGGCAATACAACACGCATCTGGTCGCGCCCGGCTACGCGCTGGTGCAGGGCTGGCGGCGCATGCAGGGCGTTGTCTATCGTCCGGGTGATGCGCGGTTCGAGGGTCGCACGGCGGAACCGGCGATTGCCGCGGCGCTCGCCGATCCGGCATGCCTGATGGTCAACCGCAACGCCGGCTCCGGCACGCGTGTGCTGATCGACGGCATGCTGAAGGGCGTGCGGCCGCCGGGCTATGCCAACCAGCCGAAGTCACATAATGCGGTGGCGGCGGCGATCGCGCAGCATCGCGCCGACTGGGGCCTTGCCATCGCGCCGGTGGCAACGCTGTACGGGCTCGGGTTCCTGCCGGTCACGCCGGAGCACTACGATTTTATCGTGCCGGATGCGCGGCGCGAGCGTCCGGCGGTGCGGGCCTTGCTCGACGCGCTCGCCGACCCGCAGGTGCAGGACGCCGTCCGCGCCCGCGGCATGCAGATCGGCGCGTAATCGACCATTCTGCCTGTCATTTCCGGACGTCCGCGCATGGCCCCGAAGGGCGCAGGCGCGACGAATCCGGAATCCAGACATAGGAAAGACTTCCGCCGGCACCGGATTCCGGGTCCGGCCCTGCGGGCCTTCCCGGAATGACGACAGCGGGTATTGTGATTCTGCTAACGCACCGCGCCGAGCGTCGAGCCCTTCATCTTTTCCATCAGCTCAAGCGACGGATAGGAGTCCGCAGGCAGGCCGAATTTCAGCTGGGCCTGGCGCACGGCGGCGCGGGTCATCATGCCGAGCTTGCCGTCCGGCTTGCCGACATCGAAGCCGTTGCGCGACAGCAGCAACTGCAGTTCGAGCATCTGCTGGGTGTTGAGCACAGTCACCGGCGCATTCCCGCGATGCACCGGCGGCGCGCCGGCGATGCGCGTGGCGAAATAGGCGACGGTGGTGGAATAGACCAGCGCCGAATTCCAGCCGAGGAATGATTTGAAGTTGTTGTAGGCGAGGAACGCCGGGCCGTTGCGGCCCATCGGCAGCACCAGCGAGGCTTCCATCGCATCGGCCGGCAGCGCGCCGTGGGCGGCAGTCACGCCCCATTTGGCCCATTGTGAGCGCGGGTGCACGATCTTCAGATCCGACTGGTCCCACGGCATGTCGGCCGGGACGCGCACTTCCTGCAGCCACGGCTCGCCGCGCTTCCAGCCGAAGCTCGACAGGAAATTCGCGGCGGAGGCGAGTGTGTCCGGCACGCTCTTGACCAGATCGCGGCGGCCGTCGCCGTCATAGTCGACGGCGCTGCGATAATAATCGGAAGCGGTGAACTGCATGGCGCCGAGCTCGCCGGCCCAGTCGCCGCCGTTCATCTCGGCCACGGTGAGATCGCCGCGCTGCAGGATGCGCAACGCGTCGACGAGCTGCTCGCGGAAATATTCGGTGCGGCGGCAGTCATAGGCGAGCGTTGCGATCGCCCGCAGGATGTTGTGCTTGCCGGTGTTGGTGCCGAAGTCGCTTTCGAGGCCCCAGAATGCCACCAGCACCGGCGCGGGAATGCCGTACTGCTTTTCCACCTTGGCGAGGATCGCCGCATGGCGCTGCATCATGATCTGCGCGTTCTTCATGCGGTGACCGGCGATCATGCGGTCGGAGAACTGCAGGAAGCTCTGCTGAAACACCTGCTGATTGCGGTCGCGCTGGATGATCTCCGGCGCGAACTCCATGTAGGGAACGGCTGCATCCACCACGGCGGGGCTGATGCCCTGCGCGATCGCGTCCTTGCGGAAGTCCTGCACCCAGCGTTCGAAGCTGGCGTTGTTGCGACAGCCGTCATGCACCTTGACCGCGCCCGGAGCGGGATTGGCCGCAGCCGGACCTGACGGGATTGCCGCAAGCGTCAAAGCCGCAAGGGCTGCGAGGGTGGGCGTGGTTAATCGCATAAACGTCTGCCTCGGCATTCACCTGATGAACCTGTCCGAAGACCCTGCCTGCCGTGTCGGGGGCGTTCAACCGCGATCGTTTGGAAACCTTAAGAACGCGGATGGAACGAACGCCGTGCTTTTCAAGCCCGGCCGGCGATGGTTAAGAAGACAGACGGATCAGGCGGAATTGGGAATCGCGATGCAGGTCTTGGTGGCGGGAGCAGGGGCCGTTGGGCTGGCGGTGGCGCGGGCCGCGGCCCTGCGCGGCCATGAGGTGATCGTCGCCGAGGCGGCGAACGCGATCGGCACCGTCACCTCCGCGCGCAACAGCGAGGTGATCCATGCCGGCATGTATTACCCGACGGATACGCTGCGCGCGGTGCTGTGTGTGCGCGGGCGGCGGATGCTGTACGAGTTTCTGGTGTCGCATGGCGTGCCGCATCGCAAATGCGGCAAGCTGATCGTCGCCACCAACGACGCCGAACTGGCGAAGATCGAGACCATCTACAAGCAGGGCGGCATCAATGGTGTCGAAGGTCTGACATTCATCGATGCGAAGGCCGCGATGGCGATGGAGCCGGAGCTGTTCTGCACCGCCGCGCTGCTGTCGCCGGAAACCGGCATCATCGACAGCCACGGCTACATGCTCGCGCTGCGCGGCGACATCGAGGATCGCGGCGGCGCCATTGCGCTGAATACGCCGGTGCTCGGGATGGCGCGCAAGGACGGCCAGTGGCAGGTGCGGTTCGGTGGCGCCGAGGCCGGCACATTTGCCTTCGATGCGGTGATCAATGCCGCCGGCCTTGGCGCGCAGGCGCTGGCGCGCGGCATCGACGATTACCCGAAGGAGCGCGTGCCGCGTCTCGTCTACGGCAAGGGCAACTATTTCTCCTATGCCGGACGGCCGGCGTTCCAGCGGCTGATCTATCCGATGCCGATCGACGGTGGCCTCGGCGTGCATGTCACGCTCGATCTCGCCGGGCGGATGCGATTCGGGCCGGATGTGGAGTGGATCGAGAGCGAAAATTACGACGTCGACCCGCGCCGCGCGGATTCGTTCTACGCGCGCGTGCGCACCTACTGGCCGAAACTGCCGGATGGTTCACTGACGCCGGATTATGCCGGCATCCGCCCGAAGCTGCGCGGGCCGGGCGAGGGACAGGCGGATTTCCTGATTGAAGGCCCGCCCGAGCACGGGCTCCCGGGTCTCGTCCAGCTGTTCGGAATTGAATCGCCGGGACTGACGTCGTCGCTAGCGCTGGGAGACGAGGTCGCGCGCCGGCTCGATCTTTGAGCGTAGCCCGGCCTGCTGACCGGCATCGTCACCAATGCTGGCGGTGGTGTCGCCGTCCTCGACCTCGGCCTCATAGCGGTTGGGGGCGATCCGCGTGCTGGCGAGCTGTTCGCGCACGGATTTGTTCACCTTGGCGAGATCGACCGGCGTGAACTCCGCCTGCGCGTGACGGTTCGGCGTGAATGCCTTGAAGCCTTCGGCGGTGGCGACGATGTCGCCGGGCCGCAGGGTCGGGTCGGTTTGCGTCGGGATCGCGGCGAGGCCGCCGGTGCGCTTGCCGTTGCAGGTGCAGCTGTCCACGAGTTTCTCGCGATAGACAAACGCATTCTTCAGATCGCTATAGCGCTGGCCGTCGCGCGCCACCGCGTAATCGATGTTGCTGCCGGAGAACACCTTGGTCTCGCTCGCGGGGCAGAACGACGAACAGGCTTCGGCCGCGCTCATGCCGGGGCGACTCTGCACCGGGAAGTACGATCCGTCGCAGGTCCGGACACAGAAACCGCGGGATGGGCCGCTTGGCGCGGCTGCGACGCGCTGGCCGCGACCCTGGCCGGTCAGGTCATCAAAGAATCGGGTGACGGGATCGCGGTCATAGCCGCGCTCGGGGGCGTAGGCCTGCGGTGCGGAGACCGGTCGCGCTTCGCCACGCATCGCGCGGCTGATGCCGCCGAACAGCGCTTCGAACAAGCCCTGCGCGGAGGCGGGGCTGGTCATCGCGCCCGTAAGGGCGGCGCTGCCGATCGCCACGGCGGTGATAAACGCGCAAGCTGATCGGGACGGACGGCGCATCGCGGACCTCGTAAAACTTCCGGTCCGTCAACGTTCGCCCGATGCAAAGGTTGCATGCCAGGTACCGCCCGGCCGGAGGCAGCACGGGCGCAATTTGGCGAAAATGCGTAAAGGACCGGTCAATAATCGCGTGTTGAGAGCGATTTCTGGCCGATCAGCGGAAAAACAGGACCGTGATCAGGATAAACAGCGGCACCAGGATCAGGCCGGACCAAGCCATGTAGCCGAAGAACGATGGCATCGCGACACCGCCGCGCCGGGCGATGGCGTAGACCATGAAGTTCGGCGCGTTGCCGATATAGGTGTTGGCGCCCATGAACACGGCGCCGGCGGAGATCGCGGCCAGGGTCGACGCGAAGGTCGTCATCAGGACCTGCGGGTTGCCGCCGGCAAGCTCGAAGAACACCAGATAGGTCGGTGCATTGTCGAGGAACGACGACAGCGCGCCGGTCACCCAGAAATAGGCGATGTTGTTGGCGTTCTCGCCCTTGCCGACCAGCGCGACGAGCGGCGCCAGTGCGCCGTCGAGACCCGCATGCAGGATGGCGATCACTGGCACGATGCAGATGAAGATCGCGACGAACAGCTTGGCGACCTCGACGATCGGTCCCCATTCGAAGCCGTTACCCTCGCGGCAGATCTTCGGCGTGAGCCACAGCGACAGCAGCGTGGCTATCACGAAGACGGCATCGCGCACCAGATCCTGTAGCGGCAGCTCGACCGTATAGAGGGTCAAGGCGACGCCCGGCTTCCAGTAGGCGCTCATCAGGATCGCGGCGATCACCAGCGCGATCAGCAGCAGGTTGACCTTGCCGTGCAGCGACAGCGGCGAATCCGGCGTGAAGTCGAACGGATGCTCTTCCCGTTCTTCGCGGTGGTGCAGATACCAGTCCATCAGAAAGAACATGACCAGCAGAATTCCGACGCAGACCAGCATCTCCGGGAACAGATGCTGCGGCGTCCAGAAGAAATCGACACCTTTCAGGAAGCCGACAAACAGCGGCGGGTCGCCGAGCGGGGTCAGCACACCGCCGATATTCGAGACAAGGAAGATGAAGAAGACGATGACGTGGACGTTGTGAATGCGGTCGTCGTTGGCCCGCAGCACCGGGCGGATCAGCACCATCGAGGCGCCGGTGGTGCCGATAACGCTCGCCAGCACAGTGCCGATGCCGAGCAGGATCGTGTTGGTCGCCGGCGTGCCGCGCAGATTGCCTTCGAGCCAGATCCCGCCGGCGATGGTGAACAGGGCGAGCAGCAGCAGGATGAACGGCATGTATTCGTGCAACAGGGCATGCAGCAGGGCGTCTGTTGCCGGCCCGGCCCCGGCGAACAGATAGAGCGGAATGATCGTGCACGCGGCCCAGAACGCGGCGAACTTGCCGTAGTGGTGTTCCCACAGATGCGGATAGAGCAGCGGACCGGTGGCGATCGACAGCAGCATCCCGGCGAACGGCAGCGCCCAGAGGATCGACATCCCGGCGCCGTTCAGTCCCTCAGCCGCGAAGGCCGGTTGCGGCAGCAACAGGCCGCCGGTGAGGATGGCCAGCGCCAGACGGATTCGCATCGTGTGTTCCCTCGACATCTGGGCGCAAATTCCGACGCAGACACGGTGCGAGTCAAGTTGCGACCGCTGGTCGCGCAATCGCCCAATGGCGAATTCACCCGCAGGGCAAACCGCCGCTATAGTGCAAGGTGTGACAGAGGATGTGGAAGCCCCTGAGCTGATCGTTGACCGCTGGTTCAATGCCGACCAGCCATTGACGCTGGCGGCATTGCGCGGCCGCGTCGTGTTCCTGCATGCGTTCCAGATGCTGTGCCCGGGCTGTGTCAGTCATGGCACGCCGCAGGCGCAGAAGGCGCATCGTGTGTTTCAAGCAAGCGGCTTGCAGGTGATCGGCCTGCACTCGGTGTTCGAGCATCACGCGGCGATGACGCCGGTGGCGCTCGAAGCCTTCATTCACGAATACAAGCTGAGCTTTCCGATCGCTGTGGATCGTCCTGGCGATCCCGGTCCGCTGCCGCAGACCATGCAGGCCTATGCCTTCCAAGGCACGCCGAGCGCGGTGATTATCGGCCGGGACGGGCGTATCCGCTATCGCGCGTTCGGGGCCGAGGACGATATGGTCATGGGTGCGCGCCTCGCCGCGGCGTTGAGCGAGCCGTAGCAGGTTGTCATTCCGGGGCGCGAATGTCAGTTCGCGAACCCGGAATCCGGCAACGTAAAGATCCTCTGTTTCCGGATTCCGGATCGCCGCTCAAGCGGCGTGCGGAATGACGACGCGCTAATGCGCCTCGTCCCAGTTGTCGGCGGCGCGCGCCTCGACCTGCAGCGGCACCTGGAGCTGCACCGCGGGCAGCGGCGCTTTTTCCATCACCCGCGTGATAATCGGCAGCGTGTGCTCGACCTCGCCGTCCGGCACTTCGAAGATCAGTTCGTCGTGCACTTGCAGCAGCATCTGCGCGTTGAGCTTCGCCGCGGTGAGCTCGCTCTCCATGCGGATCATGGCGCGGCGGATGATGTCGGCGGCGCTGCCCTGCAGCCGCGCATTGATGGCCGCGCGTTCGTTGAACGCGCGCACCGAGGCGTTGGAATGCTTGATGTCCGGGTAATGGCATTTCCGCCCGAACAGCGTGAGCACATACCCGTTCTCGCGGCAGAATGCCTTGGTCTCTTCCATATAGTCGCGGATGCCGGGAAAGCGCTCGAAATATTTCTTGATATAGGCGCCCGCTTCTTCGCGCTCGATGCCGAGCTGGTTGGCGAGGCCGAACGCGGAGATGCCGTAGATGATGCCGAAATTGATCGCCTTGGCGCGGCGGCGGATGTCGGACGGCATGCCCTTCACCGGCACGCCGAACATCTCCGACGCAGTCATGGCGTGGATGTCGGTGCCGTCCCTGAACGCGGCGCGCAAGGTCGGCACATCGGCGACTTCGGCCAGCAGCCGCAACTCGATCTGCGAATAGTCGGCGGAAACGAGCTTGTGCCCCGGCGTCGCGACAAAGGCGCGGCGGATCTTGCGGCCTTCCTCGGTGCGGATCGGGATGTTCTGCAGGTTCGGCTCGGACGATGACAAGCGCCCGGTGCTCGTCGCCGCCAGCGCGTAGCTGGTGTGAACGCGATTGGTCTCGGGGTTGAGGTAGGTCGGCAGCGCGTCGGTATAGGTCGAGCGCAGCTTCGACACCTGCCGCCACTCAAGAATCTTTGCCGGCAGCTTGTGGCCTTGCTCGGCGAGTTCTTCCAGCGCCTTGGCGCCGGTTGCCCATTGTCCGGTCTTGGTCCTGGTGCCGCCCGGCAACTGCATCTGGCCGAACAGCACGTCGCCGAGTTGCTTCGGGCTGCCCGGATTGAGCGGCGCGCCCGCGAGTGCGTTGATCTCCTGCTCGACCGAGGCCTGCGTCTTGGCGAACTCGTTGGAGAGCTTCGCCAGCAGCGGCTTGTCGATGGCAATGCCGCGCTGCTCCATGCGCGCCAGCACGCGCGGCAGCGCGCGCTCCAGCGTCTGGTAAACGGTCGTGACCTGTTCGTTCGCGAGGCGCGGCTTGAGCGCGAGCCACAGCCGCAGGGTAACGTCGGCGTCCTCGGCGGCGTAATGCGTCGCCTTGTCGATCGACACGCAGTCGAACGTCATCTGCGATTTCGATTTGCCCGCGACCTTGCCGGTCACGTCGTCATATTTGATCGTCGTATGCCCGAGATGGCGCAAAGCCAGATCGTCCATGCCGTGGCCGTTGCGCCCGGCGTCGAGCACGTAGGACATCAGCATCGTGTCGTCATAGGTGTTGATGTCGATGCCGCGTCTGGCAAAAATCAGCCAGTCGTATTTCAGGTTCTGGCCGATCTTGAGCACGGCCATGTCCTCGAGCATCGGCTTCACCGCGGCGAGCGCCTCGGCTTCCGGAATCTGGCCGTCGCACGGCTTGCCGGCGAACAGCCCGCTGCCGTCGCCGCCTTCGCGATGGCCGATCGGCACATAGCACGCCTCGTTCGGCGCCACGGCCATGGAGAAACCGCACAGATGCGCCTGCATCGGATCGAGGCTGGTGGTCTCGGTGTCGATCGCCACATGGCCGGTCTCGTAGGCGCGGGCGATCCAGTGCTGGAGCCGCTCCATCGTGCCGACGGTTTCATAGCGGCTGTGGTCGATCTTCTGATTCCGCAATTCCTCGGCGCGCGCGATGACGAGCCCGCCCGGACTCATGCCGCCGGAAGCGGCTTTCCCGTTCGCGGCCCCGCCCGCGGCGGGCGGCGGCGGGCTGGTGATGGCGATCTCGTGCGCGGCGAGTTTCGGGTCGCGCTCGACGGCGCTGGCGTCGATCTCGCCTTTCTCTGCGACCCGGCGCGTCAGCGTCGAAAACTCCATCGCCTTCAGGAAGGCGATCAGATTGCGGTAGTCCGGCTCATGCACCGCAAGCTCATCGACCACGACGTCGAGCGGGACATTCTTGTCGAGCGTGACGAGCTTCTTCGACAGCCGCGCCGCCTCGGCGTGCTCGATCAGCGACTGCCGCCGCTTCTCCTGCTTGATCTCGCCGGCGCGCGCCAGCACGGTTTCGAGGTCGCCATGTTCGCCGATGAGCTGTGCGGCGGTCTTCGGGCCGATGCCGGGCACGCCGGGCACGTTGTCGGTGGAGTCGCCGATCAGCGCCTGCACCTCGATCACCTTCTCCGGCGGAACGCCGAATTTCTCGATCACCTCGGGCACGCCGATGCGCTTGTCCTTCATCGTGTCGTACATGACGACGGTGTCGCCGACGAGCTGCATCAGGTCCTTGTCTGACGAGACGATGGTGGTGGTCGCCTGCGCCTCGCACGCGATTCGGGCATAGGTGGCGATCAGGTCGTCGGCCTCGTAGCCAGCCTGTTCGAGACAGGGAATCTCGAAGGCCTGCACGGCCTCGCGGATCAGCGGGAATTGCGGAATGAGGTCGTCCGGCGGCGCCGAGCGGTTGGCCTTGTAGTCGGCATACATGGCGGTGCGGAACGTCACCTCGGATTTGTCGAACACCACGGCGAGGTGGGTCGGCTTGTCCTCGGGCTTCATCTCGCACAGCAGTTTCCACAGCATGTTGCAGAAGCCGAGCACGGCATTGACCTGCAGCCCGTCGGATTTGCGGGTCAGCGGCGGCAGCGCGTGATAGGCGCGGAAGATGTAGCCGGAGCCATCCACCAGGAAGAGGTGGTCGCCCTTCTTCAAAGGACGGGCAAAAGAGGGCGGCGCCGAGGCGTTGGCTGCGGCCTTGGCTGTGGCCTTGGGGGGCGCGGCTTTTGCGGACGCGGGTGGGGATTTGGCGGCCGTTTTGGCGCCGGACGGTCTGGATTTGCTGGCTGGCATGGCCCGAATGTGGGCCGCCAGCCGGCCATTATCAATGCGGGCGACGGTGTCGCCCGCATCGCTTGTGGATCATTCCGCCGGCTGCAGGGTCGGGGCGGTTTCCGCCGGCTTTTTCGCGGCTTTCGGTTCCAGCCAGAACCGGCGCGGCCGCTCGTAGAGGAACACCAGTGGCGTGCGCCGCAGCGCCCAGTACATCAGCAGCGAGCCGACCACGCCGCTGATCGTCACCAGCACCGAGATGGTGCCGACATCGTGGATCACGCCGGTTTTCAGCAGGACGGCGCGGCTGAGCGCCATCGGCAGGAAGAAGGCGAGATAGATGACGATCGAGTTTTCGCCGCAGTAACGCAGCGCATCGAGCCGCGGCACCAGCGACAGCAGCGCGGCGAGGCGGATGACGGCTGCGGCGCCGAGGAGCCCGAGCGCCAGCGACACGAACGGTAGCTCGGAATAGCCGGCGAACACCATGTAACCGTTGGCGACACCCCAGGCGAGCAGCACCAGCAGTCCCTTGAGGGGACGCTCCTGCACGCCGCGCGCGACCGCGAAGATGTGCGGCGCGAGGATATAGCCGGTGTAGAAATAGACGAAGCGCGAGGCGAATTCGTCGATCACCGTCCAGCCGGTCTCGATCGGAAGGATTTCCAGCGCGGCGGCAAGGCCCCACATCACCGCGACGGGGATTTTGGCGTTGCGCGCCAGCTTGGCGGCGACGAAGAAGATCGGCAGCAGATAGATGAACCACAGCGTGCCGAACGGCTCGATGAAGCTTTCCAGATAGAGCAGCACGGTTTTCGCGGCGCCCACGTCGGCGGCGATGCCGGGCGCCTTGAACGCGAACTGGATCGTCACCCACAGCGCATAAAAATAAACGAAGTGAACGACCTTGCGGTCGAGGTAAGTGCGCCAGTTTCGGTCGATCACGTTGGCCAGGAACAGGCCCGAGATCATGAAGAAGTCGGGCATCCGGAACGGCTTTGCGAAGGCGACCACGTAATGCATCCAGCCTTCGTGGCCGTCGGCCAGCTCGACGCCGAGCGTCGAATGCATCATCACCACGAAGATGATGCAGAAGCCCTTGGCGTAGTCGACCCAGTCGACGCGGCCGCGCTGGTTCAAGCCTGATGTGATGTCGGTCATAAATGCCTTCCCTGCGCTGTTCTGTAGCAGGGTGCGGTTTCCGCTCCGTTGACGAGACCGCAGAAAGTCAGGGGTATCGGCCGGCGGCGAGAACCGCTCGCCAGCCTGAAATCGCTCTGTTATTGAGACCAGGTGCGGCGTCCCGGCCGCAAAGGGTTAACCTTAACGCCAACGGATTGAGTCTTTTCTGTCATGCGCGTCGCCATGATCGGCACCGGCTATGTCGGCCTCGTTTCCGGAGCCTGCTTTGCGGACTTCGGCCATGACGTCGTCTGCGTCGACAAGGATGCGGGCAAGATCGCGGCGCTCAAGCGCGGCGAAATCCCGATCTACGAGCCGGGCCTCGACGAACTTGTGAAGATCAACGTGTCGGCCGGCCGGCTGTCGTTCACGACCTCGCTGCCGGAGTCGGTCGCGGAGGCCGACGCGGTGTTCATCGCGGTCGGCACGCCGTCGCGGCGCGGCGACGGCCATGCCGATCTCTCCTTCGTGCACGCGGCGGCACGCGAGATCGCTGCGGCGATCGGCAAGTTCACCGTGGTTGTCACCAAATCGACGGTGCCGGTCGGCACCGGCGACGCGGTCGAACGCATCCTGCGGGAAGCCAAACCCGGCATCGATGCGCCGGTCGTCTCCAACCCCGAATTCCTGCGCGAAGGCGCGGCGATCCGCGACTTCAAGCATCCGGACCGGATCGTGATCGGCACCAGCGACGAGCGCGCGCGCGAGGTGATGACGCAGCTCTACCGGCCGCTTTATCTCAACCGCGCGCCGCTGATGTTCACCGATCGGCGCACCGCCGAACTGATCAAATATGCGGCCAATGCCTTCCTCGCGACCAAGATCACCTTCATCAACGAGATCGCCGATCTCGCCGAAAAAGTAGGTGCCGACGTGCAGGACATCGCCCGCGGCATCGGTCTCGACAACCGCATCGGCTCGAAATTCCTGCACGCCGGTCCGGGCTATGGCGGCTCGTGTTTTCCGAAGGACACGCTCGCGCTGCTCAAGACCGGGCAGGATCACGACACGCCGATGCGCATCGTCGAAGCGGTGCAGACAGTCAACGACACGCGCAAGCGGGCGATGGCGCGCAAGGTGCAGCACGCGCTCGGCGGCGAGGTGCACGGCAAGACCGTCGCGGTGCTCGGGCTCACGTTCAAGCCGAACACCGACGACATGCGCGAGGCGCCGTCGATCCCGATCATCCGCGCGCTGCAGGATATGGGCGCGACCGTGCGGGTCTACGATCCGGCCGGCATGGAGCAGGCCCGGAGCGAGATCGGCGACGTCGTCTATTGCCGCGATGCCTATGACTGCGCGGAGGGTGCTGCCGCGCTCGTGATCGTCACCGAATGGGAGCAGTTCCGCGCGCTCGACTTCGCGCGGCTGAAAACGGTCATGGTGCAGCCGGTGCTGGTCGACCTGCGCAACATCTATCGTGCGGCGGACGTCGCGAAGCACGGTTTCGTCTATGAAAGTATCGGCCGCCCGCGCGGGTGATGCGAACGGCTGCCGCTTTTTTCCCTCTCCCCTTGCGGGAGAGGAGTGCACCGCCAGAGCAGCATGAAGTTTTCGACCGCCCTCCCCATCGATGCTGTTCTGCCCGCCATCGCATCGGCGCTGCGCGACCACCATGCGATGGTGCTGGTGGCGCCGCCCGGCGCCGGCAAGACCACCCGCGTGCCGTTGGCCCTGCTCGATGAGCAGTGGATTGCAAACCGGAAAATCCTGATCCTCGAGCCGCGCCGGCTCGCGGCCCGCGCGGCCGCGGCGCGCATGGCGGCGACGCTCGGCGAAGAGGTCGGCCGCACCGTCGGTCTGCGCGTCCGCTTCGGCTCGAAAGTCTCGGCGGCGACGCGCATCGAGGTGATCACCGAAGGCATCTTCACGCGGCTCATTCTCGACGATCCGGAATTGAATGGCGTCGCCGCGGTGCTGTTCGACGAATTTCACGAGCGCTCGCTCGATGTGGATCTCGGTCTGGCGCTGGCGCGCGACGCGCAGCAGGGCTTGCGCGAGGATCTGCGCATTGTCGCCATGTCGGCGACGCTCGATGGTGCGCGGGTTGCCGCGCTGCTGGGCGACGCGCCGGTGGTCGAAAGCGAAGGCCGCGCGTTTCCGGTGGAGACGCGCTATCTCGGTCGCGATGCGCGCGCCCGGATCGAGCCGCAGGTGGCGGATGCGGTGCTGCGTGCGCTACGCGCCGACACCGGCTCTGTTCTCGTGTTCCTTCCCGGCGCAGCCGAAATCCGCCGCACCGAAACCTTGCTGCGCGAGCGCGTCAGCGATCCGGCGGTCGATATCGTCGCGCTCTACGGCGCGCTCGACGCGCGCGATCAGGATCGCGCCATCGATCCGGCCTCGCCCGGCAAGCGCAAGGTGGTGCTGGCGACGTCGATCGCGGAAACCTCGCTGACCATCGAGGGCGTTCGCGTCGTCATCGACAGCGGGCTGGCGCGCGTGCCGCGCTACGAGCCCGATGTGGCGCTGACACGGCTCGAGACGGTGCGCGTGTCGCGCGCTGCCGCCGACCAGCGACGCGGCCGCGCAGGCCGCACGGAGCCCGGCGTCTGCTATCGGCTGTGGGACGAGCCGCAGACCGGATCGCTCGACGCGTTCACGAGGCCGGAAATCCTCGCCGCAGATCTGTCTCCGCTGCTGCTCGACATCGCGCAATGGGGCGTCACCGATCCGGCGACGTTGCCGTTCCTCGATCCGCCGCCGGCGGCTGCGCTGACCGAAGCGCGCGCGCTGTTGATGACGCTCGGCGCGCTCGACGCCGATGGCCGTATCACCGGGGAGGGACAACGGCTGCGCGGGCTGCCGCTGCCGCCGCGGCTGTCGCGCATGGTGGTTGATGCCGCGGCGCGCGGCGCCGGGCGCGATGCCGCCGATATCGCCGCGATTCTCACCGAACGTGGGCTCGGCGGCGACGACGTCGATCTCGCGCACCGGCTCGATCGTTTCCGCTCCGACAAGTCCACACGCGCCCGCGATGCGCGGGCAATGGCGGCGCGTTGGTTCTCTAGCCTCTCCCCAGCGGGGAGAGGCCGACCGGGCGAAGCCCGGGCGGGTGAGGGGGCTCAGAACAGAGTGCGGCACGAGAGCCCCTCACCCCGACACTCTCCCCACAGGGGAGAGGGAGACGACGCATTGTCCACCGGCGCGCTGCTGGCGCTCGCTTATCCCGATCGCGTGGCGAAGAACCGCGGCGGCGGGAATGGTACATTCCTGCTCGCCAATGGTCGCGGCGGCATCATCGATCCCGCGTCGCCGCTGGCGCGCGAACCGTTCGTCGTCGCCGCCGATCTCACCGGCACGGCGGCGCAGTCGCGCATCCGCTTGGCCGCCGCCATCACGGCGGCGGAGATCGAAACGGATTTCGCCGGTCAGATCGTCAGCCGCAATGATGTGACATTTGACGCAAGCGCAATGGCGCTGCGCGCGCGCTCCGGCCGCCGCCTCGGCGCGCTCGCCTTGACCGACAGGCAGATGCCGGTGACGCCGTCCGCCGACACCGCGCGGGTGTTTGCCGATGGCTTGATCGCCGTCGGTCTCGATACGTTGCCGTGGAGCAAGGCGCTGCTGCAATGGCGGCACCGCGTGATGTTTCTCCTTCAGGCGGAAGGCGGCGACTGGCCCGATCTGTCCAACGAAGGTTTGGCCATCACCAGCGCCGAATGGCTTGAACCGCTGCTGATGGACAAGACTTCGCTCGGACAAATCGGTGGCGATGAGCTGTCGAACGCGGTGATGGCGCTTTTGCCGTGGCAACTGCGTCGCCGGCTCGACGCCGAAGCGCCAACCCATTTCGACGCGCCGTCGGGATCGAGCGTGCCGATCGATTACGAGACCGCCGAGGGGCCGAAGCTGTCGATTCGCGTGCAGGAGCTGTTCGGTCTGACGCGCCATCCGAGCATCGCCGGGGGCCGCATACCGCTCCTGGTGGAGTTGCTGTCGCCGGCGCATCGGCCGGTGCAGATGACGCGCGACCTGCCGGGCTTCTGGCGCGGCAGCTACGCCGACGTGAAAACCGAGATGCGCGGCCGTTATCCCCGCCATCCCTGGCCGGACGATCCGACCACGGCGCCGGCGACCCGCCGTGCCAAGCCGCGCGGAACGTGATTTGTTTCTTTCGTCATGGCCAGGCGAAGTCCCGGCCATCTCGATCAGGTAGCTCAAGGGGCCGCGTAAACGGGATGCCCGGGTCAAGCCGGGGCATGATGCAGAGAGGCCTTCACAATCCTGCGTCTTTCGGTGGGCAGCGATTTAATGAATTGCTTAACCCGCCGGTGACCATCCCGCCCGAACCGGCTCAGTCATTAATCGCGCATTTGCCCTCGCTATGGTTGATCGGGCAAACCCGGATCACGGATCCCGCCAAGGATCACGCCTATGCGCCAGATCGTGCTGTTCGCCACCGTCGTGCTTGTGCTGTCAGGTGTCCTGGCCGGCAAGTTCTCGGACAGGTTCACGGACCCGAAGGCGGCGATGGCCAATGTCTCGTCGCAGCAGAAGCCGGCCGCCGCCTATTACGGCGAGCTGGTTCTGCCGCGCGGCGAGGGCGGTCACTTCTATGCCGATGGTCGGGTCGACGGACGCGCCGGCATCCGCTTCGTGGTCGACACCGGCGCCTCGGTCGTGGCGCTGCGCGAAAGCGATGCCGCCCGGATCGGCCATCGTCCGGCCAGGGGCGATTACACGGCGCGCATCTCCACGGCGAACGGCATCATCAATGGCGCGCGCGTGCAGCTCGACAGCGTCGAGATCGGTTCGATCAAGGCCCGCGACGTGGCGGCGATCGTGTTGCCAGACGAGGCCTTGTCGACCAATCTCCTGGGCATGAGCTATCTGTCGAAGCTCAAGCGGTTCGAGGTCGCGGGCGGCAAGCTCGTTCTGTCCCAGTAACACGGCCGATAGCGTTTTCACGCATCCCGCTTTGCCATAATCCCGGCTGCTTTTCCGGGCATCCGGAACAGGGCTTGGTCCCCCGGTGCCGGATCAGTCCGTCGCTTCTTCGTAGAGAGCATGATCGCGTCCGAAAACCGGTTCCCACTGTTCGGGATCATGCTCTAAGCTATATCCTGTTGATCCATTCGAGCATTTCCAGAGGTCATTGATGTTTCCGAAGCCGCGGCACGCGCTGTCGCCCAACACCTATGCCTACGAGTCGACCCCGCTGGTGAAGCCGACCGGCTTCCGCGAATACGACGCGCGCTGGCTGCTGGAAAAAGAAATCAACCTGATGGGCGTGCAGGCGCTCGGCATGGGGCTCGGCACGTTGATCCGCGAGCTCGGCGTCAAGCCGGAGATCGTCACCGGGCATGACTTCCGCGGCTATTCCGCCTCGGTGAAGATGGCGCTGATTTCCGGCCTGCTGGCGGCTGGCTGCAAGGTGCATGACATCGGCCTGGCGATGACGCCGATGGCCTATTTCGCGCAGTTCGATCTCGACGTGCCGTGCGTCGCCATGGTCACCGCGTCCCACAATGACAACGGCTGGACCGGCGTGAAGATGGGCGCCAACCGGCCGCTCACCTTCGGTCCCGACGAGATGACGCGGCTGAAGGACATTGTGCTCAACGCCCGCTTCGATCTGAAGGGCGGCGGGTCGTATCAATTCCACGAGAACTTCCCGGACCGCTACATCGCCGATCTGACCAACCGGCCGAAGCTCAAGCGCCGCATCAAGGTGGTCTGCGCCTGCGGCAACGGCACGGCCGGTGCTTTCGCGCCAAAGGTGCTGGAGGGGATCGGCTGCGAGGTGGTGCCGCTCGACACCGAGCTCGATCACACCTTCCCGCGCTACAATCCCAACCCCGAAGACATGGAAATGCTGCACGCGATGCGCGACGCCGTGCTCGCCAGCAAGGCGGATGTGGGCTTGGGCTTCGACGGCGACGGCGACCGCTGCGGCGTGGTCGACAACCATGGCGAGGAAATTTTCGCCGACAAGATCGGCGTGATGCTGGCGCGGGATATCTCGGCGCTGCATCCGGGCGCGCAGTTCGTCGTCGACGTCAAATCGACCGGCCTTTTTGTGACCGATCCTGTGCTGCAAAAGAATGGGGCCAAGGTCGAATACTGGAAGACCGGCCACTCCTATATGAAGCGGCGCACCAATGAACTGGGTGCGCTGGTCGGCTTCGAGAAGTCGGGCCACTTCTTTTTCCGCGCGCCGTTCGGCCGCGGCTATGACGATGGTCTCGTCTCGGCGCTGGCGATCTGCGACATGCTCGACCGCAATCCGGGAAAGAGCATGGCCGATCTCAAGGACGCGCTGCCGAAGACCTGGGGCTCGCCGACCATGTCGCCGCACTGCGACGACGAAAAGAAATATGGCATCGTCGAGCAGGTGACGAAGCATTTCGAGGCGGCGAAGGCGAAGGGCGACAAGGTTGCCGGCCAGGCGATCCGCGATATCGTCACGGTCAACGGCGTGCGCGTCACGGTCGAGGACGGAAGCTGGGGTCTGGTGCGCGCCTCGTCCAACAAGCCGGAGCTGGTGGTGGTGGTCGAAAGCCCGGTGTCGGAGCAGCGCATGCGCGACATGTTCAAGGCGATCGACGGCGTGCTGCGCACGCATCCGGAAGTCGGCAAGTACAATCAGACGATTTGAGAGAGATCGCGAAGACCCGATCCGGCGTCATGCGCGGGCTTGGCCCGAGCATCCACGTCTTTCCTTGCGGCTAATTCCAAAGACGTAGATGCTCGGGCCAAGTCCGGGCATGACGGTTGAGAGATTCGTGCTGGTGTCCCCGCCCGCTTATTCCGGCGGCGGCAGGAACATGATCTCGTACTTCGCCGACAGCGCGACCACGTCGGGCGGGTTCTGCTCCTTCATGGAGTGAATGGCCCAGAACAGGTCATAGAGCTTGCGGGTCGGCGTCACCCAGAAAAAGCACTTGATGACCTGATCCGACTTGTTGAACAGGCCGTGCGGAAGACCCATCGGCAGCTTGATGACGTCGCCGGCGGTGGCGACGAAATCCTTGCCGTCGATCGTCGCGTCCATCCGACCTTCCAGCATATAGATGAACTCATCCTGCGTCGGGTGGATGTGCGGCGGCACGAAGGTGCCCGGCGGGAAGGTCGCGTGCCAGGCGAACGACGCCTCGCTCAACTGCTTCGGCACATAGGTCTGGCCGAGAATATTCCAGACGATCCCGTCGAGGCCGGTATTGGCCTTGGTGATGCCTGCGGTCATTGGCTGCATCGTGCTCGCACTCCCCTCGTTCATGCCGTCATTCAATCACGAATGCCGCGCCAAGGCGCCGCCATGCGGCGCTGTTGGCCGCGTTTTTTCACGTCAACGTAAACGACACGCGGCTTCGACCCCGATAAAGGGGCTTCACAGCACCTTTACTTTAAACCTAAAATAACGCCACGGCAGCCGTTTGACAAAGCCCGTTCTTCGGATGGGCTCAGGCGGCAGAGCACGATAAAGACCAGTGGAGGGGATCATGAAGGGGTTTTCGACGGTATGTGTCGCGACGGCAGTCGCATTGGGCGGCATCGCCCTGGCGACATCCGGCGCAGTGGCACAGGAGAAACTGAAGATCGGCGTGCTGGTCACGCTGTCCGGCCCGCCGGCCGTGCTCGGCCAGCAGGCGCGCAACGGCTTCCAGCTCGGCGTGAAGCAGCTCGGTGGCAAGCTCGGCGGCCGCGACACGGAAGTGATCGTGCAGGACGACGAGTTGAAGCCCGACGTCGCCGTGACCAAGGCGAAGGCGCTGGTCGATCGCGACAAGGTCGATTTCGTCGTGGGCCCGATCTTCTCCAACATTCTCGTCGCGATGATGAAGCCGGTGACCGAGAGCGGCACCATCCTCATCTCGCCGAATGCCGGCACCTCGAATTTCGCCGGCAAGGACTGCAACGCCAATTTCTTCGTCACCTCGTATCAGAACGACCAGAACCACGAGGTGATGGGCAAATACGCGCAGGACAAGGGGATGAAGAAGGCGTTCATCATGGCGCCGAACTATCCCGCGGGTAAGGATTCGCTGGCCGGCTTCAAGCGCTACTTCAAGGGCGAGGTGGTCGATGAGGTTTATGTGCCGCTCGGGCAGCTCGACTATTCGGCCGAACTGTCGAAGATCGCCGCCGCCAAGCCGGATGCCGTATTCGTGTTTCTGCCGGGTGGCATGGGCGTGAACTTCGTCAAGCAGTTCCGTCAGGCCGGTCTTGCCGACAAGATGGCGTTCCTCTCCGCCTTCACTGTCGACGAGTCGACGCTGCCGGCGCAGCAGGATGCCGCGCTCGGCTTCTTCGGCGGCGCGAACTGGGCGCCCAATCTCGATAATCCGCAGAACAAGGCGTTCGTCGCGGCCTACGAGAAGGAATACGGTGCGGTGCCCGGCAGCTATGCCATGCAGGGCTATGACGCCGCGCTCCTGATCGACAGCGCGCTGAAGCAGACCAAAGGCGACACCAAGAACAAGGACGCCCTGCGCGCCGCGCTGATGAAGGCGGACTTCAAATCGCCGCGCGGACCGTTCAAGTTCAACACCAATCATTACCCGATCCAGGACTTCTACCAGGTGAAGGTGGCGAAGCGCGCCGACGGCAAATTCCAGACCGAGATCGTGCAGAAGGTGTTCGAGAATTACGCCGATCCGCACGTCAAGGACTGCAAGATGAAGTGATTTTCCCTCGCCCCGTTACGGGGAGAGGGTGGCGAGCGTCATCGCGCCGGGTGACGGGGGGCAACGTGCATAAGATTGTCGTTGCCCCTTCATCCGACCGCGTTGCGCGCGGCCGACCTCTCTCCGCGCGCGGGGAGAGGTAAAGCGCGCCATGTCGCTCTCTCTTTTCGTCGTTCAGCTTCTCAACGGGCTGCAGCTCGGCGTCCTGCTGTTTCTGATCGCAGCGGGCCTGACGCTGGTGTTCGGGGTGATGGATTTCATCAACCTCGCGCACGGCGTGCAGTACATGCTCGGCGCCTATCTCGCCGTCATGTTCTACGCCATGACCGGCAGCTTCATCGCCGCGCTGCTGCTCGCGCTCGTCGTCGCGCTCGCGTTCGGGCTGGTGCTGGAATTCGCGATCTTCCGGCATCTTTATCACCGCAACCACCTCGATCATGTGATCGCGACCTTCGGCATCATTCTGTTCCTCAACAGCGGTGTGAAACTGTTGTGGGGTGCGGCGCCGCTGACTCTGCCGATGCCGGAGGCGCTGTCCGGCATGCTGGCGCTGCCGACCGGTCAGCTTTATCCGATGTGGCGCGTGGTGATCATCGCCACGGGGCTTGCGGTCGCGGGACTGCTCTACGTCCTCGTCACCTACACCCGCACCGGCATGCTGGTGCGCGCGGGCGCCACCAACGCGGCGATGGTGTCGGCGCTCGGCGTCAATATCCGCCGGCTGTTCATGGTGGTGTTCGGCTTCGGCGCAATGCTCGCCGGTTTCGCCGGCATCATGATCGCGCCGATCCTGTCGGTCGAGCCCGGCATGGGCGACACCGTGCTGATCCTCGCCTTCGTGGTGATCGTGATCGGCGGCATCGGTTCGATCCGCGGCGCTTTCGTCGCGGCCTTGCTGATCGGCCTGGTCGATACGCTCGGCCGCTCGTTCGCGGTCGATATCCTGCGCCTGTTCATCGGGCCGTCGTCGGCGCGCACGGTGGGACCGGCGCTCGCCTCGATGCTGATCTATCTGCTGATGGCGGTGGTGCTTTACGCCCGTCCGGCCGGCCTGTTCCCGGCCAAGGGACGCCGTGACGGCGCGTCCGCCAGCAACGCGGCGTTGACACTGGCCGAGGTCGCGGACTGGCGTTCGTTTGCCGGCTTCGTCATCCCGGCGGTGATCTTCCTCGGCTTTGCCGTGGTGCCTTTTGCCGGTCTCGGCACCGAGAGCTATGTGCTCAGTATCACGACGCGGGTAATGATCATCGCCATCGCCACGATCGCGCTCGATCTCCTGGTCGGCTACGGCGCGATGATCTCGTTCGGTCATGCCGCCTTCATCGGGCTCGGCGCTTACGCCGCCGGCATCCTCGCCTCGCACGGCATCGGCGATACGCTGATTGCGTTGCCGGCGGCGCTCGCCGTCTCCGCGCTGTTCGCGTGGTTGACCGGTCTTGTGATTCTGCGCACACGCGGCGTCTATTTCATCATGATCACGCTGGCGTTCAGCCAGATGGTTTATTTCACCGCCAGCTCGCTCGCACCTTATGGTGGAGACGACGGGCTGACGCTGTCGTCGCGCAGCACTGTCTTGGGTTTCGATGTGTTTCGCAGCGACTTGGTTTTCTATTACGCCGTGCTGGCAGCGCTGATCGGCGTGTTCGTGCTGTGCCGCGCCATCGTCGCGTCACGGTTTGGCCGCGTGCTGCGCGGTACCAAGGACAATGCGGTGCGGATGGAGACGCTCGGCTATCCCGTCTTCCGCTATCAACTGATGGCCTATGTAATCGCCGGCATGCTTGGCGGCCTGTCCGGCTTCCTGCTGGCCAACGCGACCGAGTTCGTCAGTCCGGCTTACATGTCGTGGCAGCGCTCGGGCGAACTCATCATCATGCTGGTGATGGGCGGCATGGGATCGCTCCATGGCGCGATCCTCGGCACGGTGGTGTTCCTCGTCGGTGAGGAATGGCTGTCCAACCTCACCGAGCACTGGAAGGTGATTTTCGGCCCGCTGCTCGTTCTGCTGATCCTGTTTTTCCCGCGTGGCCTCGGCGGCCTCATCGCGCAGCTTCGCGAGATGCTGAAGAGGAGCGGGCGCCATGAATGATCAGGCTATGAGTGATCAGGCCATGACGCCGGCGCTGCGGCTCGAAGGGCTGTGCAAGAATTTCGGCGGCTTGCGCGTCACCGACAACGTCGATCTAACCGTGATGCCGGGCGAACTGCACGCGGTGATCGGTCCGAATGGCGCCGGCAAGACCACGCTGATCAACCAAATCTCCGGCCTGCTGGCGCCCGATGCGGGCCGCATCCTTTTCGCCGGTGAGGACGTCACCACGCTGCCGGTCTATGAACGCGCCTCGCGCGGCCTTGCCCGCTCGTTCCAGATCAATTCGATCCTGCCGGGCTTCTCGGTGCTGGAGAATGTGGCGCTGGCGGCGCAGGCGCGCCATGGGTCGAGCTTCCGTTTCACCGGCAATGTCGCCGGCGAAGCCGCGCTCAACGAGCAGGCACT
Source organism: Pseudomonadota bacterium (assembly GCA_023386635.1). GTDB lineage: Bacteria > Pseudomonadota > Alphaproteobacteria > Rhizobiales > Xanthobacteraceae > Pseudolabrys. The sequence goes on along the minus strand of JAEWJH010000078.1, from coordinate 28,984 downwards.
TGCCGCGCTCGACGAAGTCGGGCTTGCGCCACGCGCCAAGGTGCTCGCCGGCTATCTCTCGCATGGCGAGAAGCGGGCGCTGGAGCTTGCCATCGCGCTGGCGATGCAGCCGAAGCTGCTGCTCCTCGACGAGCCGATGGCCGGCACCGGCCGCGATGAATCCGAGCGGCTGATCGCGCTGATGCAGCGGCTCAAGGGCCGCTTTCCGATGGTGCTGGTCGAGCACGACATGAACGCGGTGTTCGCGCTGGCGGACCGCATTTCCGTGCTGATCTATGGCCGCGTGCTGGCTTGCGGCACCCCCGATGAGGTGCGCGGCAACCCGCAGGTCGTGGCGGCCTATCTCGGCGACGAGATGGCGTGAGGAACGATAGGCCATGCTGACCATCGAGACATTGCAAGCAGGCTACGGCCCCGCGCAGGTTCTGTTCGACATCTCCTTCACTGTCGGCGACGGCGAGATTGTGACGATGCTCGGCCGCAACGGCATGGGCAAGACGACGACGATCAGCACGCTGATGGGCCTGTTGCCGGCGCGCGGCGGTCGCGCGGTGTTCGACGGCGTCGTGCTCACTGGTCTGCCGCCGTATCGCGTGGCGCAGGCCGGCATCGGCCTGGTGCCGGAAGGACGGCAGATTTTCCCGACGCTGACGGTCGAGGAAAATCTCATCGCCACTGCGGCGGCGCGGGGGAAACCCGCGCGCTGGACCCGCGAGGCGGTCTATGCGTTGTTCCCGAAGCTCGCCGAGCGGCGCACCAGTCTCGGTGGACAATTGTCCGGCGGCGAGCAGCAGATGCTCGCGGTCGGGCGCGCGCTGATGACCAATCCAAAGCTCCTGATCCTCGATGAAGCGACCGAAGGTCTGGCGCCGCTGATCCGCAACGAAATCTGGAACTGTCTCGCGCAACTCAAGGCGGAAGGGCAGTCGATTTTACTGGTCGATAAGCATCTGGACGCGCTGCTCAAGCTCGCCGACCGTCACGTGGTGATCGAGAAGGGCTATGTGGTGTGGTCCGGCACCTCGACCGCGCTCATCGCCGACGACAGTATCCGCCAGCGCTATCTGCAGGTTTGAACGCGCGCTATCTCGTCGCACTGGGGTGGGCTAAAGTGCCGCCCGCCCGCAACGACGAGATTTCGGACATGAGCGCCGACAAAACAAATAAGAAGCCGAAAGCCCCCGTGCGCAAAGCGGCGCCGCGACGCGGCCGGGCTTCGGCGAAGCGGGTCGGCTGGCAGCGCGATCCCGAAGGCATGCGCAAGCGCATTCTGGAAGCTGCGACCGCGGAATTTGCCAATTACGGCTTGAGCGGCGCGCGCATCGACCGCATCGCGCGGGTCGCCGGCGCCAACAAGCGCATGCTGTACTACCATGTCGGCAACAAGGACGATCTCTATCTCGAAGTGCTGGTCGGCAGTTACGAAAGCATCCGTGCCGCCGAGCGTGAACTGAATCTGGAGGCGCTGGCGCCGATCGATGCGCTGGTGCGGCTCCTCGAATTCACATGGCTGTATTATCTCGATCACCCGGAGTTTCTGGCGCTGCTGTCCACCGAGAACCTGCACCGCGGCGCGTTCCTGCGCCGCTCGCGCCGGATCAAGGATCTGCACTCGCCGTTCGTCGGAATGATCCGCGCGATCCTGCGGCGCGGCGAGGCCGACGGCACGCTGCGCAAGGGCATCGATCCGGTTCAACTCTACATTTCGATCGCCAGCCTCTGCTGGTTCTATGTTTCCAACAGCCACACGCTGACCGTGATTTTCGGGGCGGATATGCTTGATTCCGCAGCAAAATCGGCCCGGCTGGATCACATCAAGGAACTGTTCCGCGCCGCGCTCGAGCCGCGCGACGGCGCGCTTGACCCCGGGGTGGCAAAACTCTTAGAATTTAACCAGTGAGTTAAAACGCTGCGCAGACGGCGGAATGCGACGGGCGACGGCTCCAATGCCGGCGCTGATGACGACGGGATCGCGGCGCGTGCCGGAAAGGGCAAGCACGTCTTCGATCATCGTCGCGAGATCGCATGCCGCTTGGAGGAAGCATCTATGGCTGTGAGCCGATCCGCACGACCGTCCGCTTTGTCGCGTTTCGGCACGCTGCTGAACGCGGCTTGGCTGCGTCCGGTACTCTTCCTGGTGTTTCTGGTCGTGCTGTGGGACGTGACCATTCGCGTGTTCCGCATTCCGCCCTATCAGATCCCGAAGCCGGAAGACGTGCTGATCACGCTGTGGAACGACTGGCCGACCCTGCTGCGGCAGGCGATCCCGACCACGGTGGCGACCGTCGAGGGCTTTCTGCTGTCCGCGGTGTTCGGCATTGCCGCCGCGGTGCTGATCGCCGGTTCGCGCACCATCGAAAGCTATGTCTATCCGCTGCTGGTGTTCTCGCAGTCGATTCCGAAGATCGCGATCGCGCCGCTGTTCGTGGTCTGGTTCGGCTTCGGCATGCTGCCGAAGGTTTTGTCCGCATTCATGCTCGGCTTCTTCCCGGTCGTCGTCTCGGCGGTGCAGGGCTTCAAGTCGGTCGAGCCAGACATGCTCGATCTCGCCCGCGCGATGGAAGCCAGGCGTCTGCAGATTTTCCGCATGGTCGCGTTTCCGCACGCGATGCCGGCGATTTTCGCCGGGTTGAAAGTGTCGATCACGCTCGCCGTGGTCGGTGCGGTGGTCGGCGAATTCGTCGGCTCCAACGATGGTCTGGGTTTCGTGCTGCAGCGCTCGATCGGTAACTTCGAATTGCCGACGATGTTCGCGGCGCTGGTGGTCTTGTCGCTGATCGGCGTCGTGCTGTTCTGGGTGCTCGATCTGATCGAGCGGATGATGATCCCCTGGCACGCCAGTCAGCGCCACGATCTCGTCATTGCGGCCTGATGTTCGACAAAGTTAGAAACGGGAGGAGAAAACAATGAAAAGCTTTTTGGCGGCTCTGTTTGCCGTGTTGCTCGCCGGTCCGGCCTTTGCGGCGGACAAGGTGACGCTGATGCTCAACTGGTACGTCTACGGTGAGCATGCGCCGTTCTACTACGGCAAGGAAAAGGGCTACTTCAAGGATGCGGGCATCGACCTCGAAATCCAGGAAGGTCGCGGCTCGGCGACAGTGACGCAGGTGGTTGCCGCCAAGACCGTGCAGTACGGCTATGTCGACGTTCCGACCATGATGCGCGCTGCGGTGAAGGGCGCTCCGGTTGAGGCGGTCGGCGTCGCGCTGCAGACCAACCCGATGTCGGCCATGGGCTTCGCCGACAAGAACATCAGGAAGCCGGCCGACATCAAGGGCAAGACCGTCGCCACCACGCCGGGCGATTCGATGTCGCAGATCTGGCCGCTGTTCCTGAAGAAGACCGGCCTCAAGGAATCCGACTTCAAGACCGTGTCGGGCGACGCGACGACCAAGCTGAACGCCGTGATCAACGGCCAGGCCGATCTGCTGCTCGGCTACGTCATGGATCAGTCGATGAAGATCAAGGACGCGACCGGCAAGGACGTGTTCCCGATCAAGTTCGCCGATTACGGCGTCAACCTGGTGTCGTCGGGCATCATCGTCAACAAGGACTGGCTCAAGGACAACGCCGATCTGACCAAACGCTTCATGGCGGCGGCGACCAAGTCGCTCGAGGAAGCCTCGAAGCATCCGAAGGAAGCGGCGCAGGCGATCCTCAATGCCAATCCGAAGGGCGGCAAGATCGACACGCTGACGCAAGGGTTCGAGCTGACGATCCCGCTCTACAAGGATCCGGCCGGCAAGAAGAATCGTCCGTTCAACGTCTCCGACGCCAACATGAAGGACACGGTTGACGTGATGGTCGAATACGGCGGTCTCGATGCCAAGGCCAAGGCCGGCTACAAGACCTATTACACCAACCAGTATCTGCCCGCGGGCAGCGGTAGCTGAGAGGTGACGATGGCCGCGCGGACATTGAAGCTCGTGGAAATAGCCGCAGACCAGGGACGCCCCGTGATCGAGATGCGGGGCGTCTCCAAGACTTACCGGACGCGCGACGGCGATGTGCCGTCGCTCAAGCCGATCGATTTTACGGTCACCGAAGGCGAATTCGTGGTGATCGTCGGCCCGTCCGGCTGCGGCAAGACCACGTTGCTGAAAATGCTCGCCGGCCTGTTGCAACCGAGTGACGGCGAGGTGGTGGTCGAAGGCAAGGCCGTCACCAAGCCACACCGCGACGTCGGCATCGTGTTCCAGACCGCGTTGTTGCTGCCGTGGCGCAACGTGCTCTCCAACGTGATGATGCCGGTCGAGGTGAAGGGCTTGCCGCGCGAGAAGTACCGGCAGCGCGCGCTCGACCTGTTGAAGATGACCGGGCTCGACGGTTTCGAGCGCAAATATCCCTGGCAGTTGTCGGGCGGCATGCAGCAGCGCGTGTCGATCTGCCGCGCGCTGGTGCACGATCCGAAGATCGTGCTGATGGACGAGCCGTTCGGCGCGCTCGACGCCATGACCCGCGAGAAGATGAATGTCGAGCTGCAGCGCATCCAGCGCGAGACCGGCAAGACCGTGCTGCTGATCACCCACTCGATCCCGGAGGCGGTGTTTCTCGCCGACCGGGTGATGGTGATGAGCGCGCGCCCCGGCACCATCGCCGCTGTCTATGAGATTCCGTTGACGCGTCCGCGCACGCTCGATGTGCTGGCGGACCCGCGTTTCGTCGAGATGACCCAGAAGATCCGCGCGCATTTCTCCGACGCGCATATCGACTAGCAGGATACGGTTCGGGGCGGTGCGACCGCCGCGACCGGCATCCATAAGCAACGTCTGCAAGCCATGACACCGACTCTGACCGTCAAGGATATCCGCCTGACCGAGCGGGATGTGCCCTTCGCGCATCCGTTCCGGTTCGGCGACGTGACGGTTACCGGCACGGCGCAGGCGTTCATCCATGTGGACATCGAGATCGACGGCGAACGGATCGAGGGCGCCGCGGCGGAGCTGATGGTGCCCAAGTGGTTCGACAAGGACCCGGCCCTCGGCATCGACGACACCGTCAATCAACTGCGCGCGTCGCTGACACTGGCCCGCGACATCTATCTCGACCAGAAGAAGCCGATGTCGGCCTTCGCGCTGCATGCCTCGGCTTATCCGCGGCAGCGGCGCGCCGCGGCGGATGCCGGCATGACCCAGCTAGCGGCAGCGTTCGGCCCGGCGGAGATCGACAAGGCGATCATCGACGCCTTGCTGCGCGCGCTCGGCATGGACATGTTCGAAGGCCTTGCCCGCAACGTCATGGGCCTTGACGCCCGGCTCACGCCCGATCTCGATCAGGACGCGATCCGCAAGGTGCTCGCGGGCGGTCAGCGGCCGGAGCACATCGCCGTGCGGTATACCGTGGGCATGGTCGATCCGGCCGAGACGCTGGACGAGGTGGTGCGCGACCAGGGCTGCCGTTATTTCAAGATCAAGCTGCGTGGCGATCCGGAGCGCGATATCGCGCGGCTGGAGGAACTCGCGGCCGTGCTCGGGCCGCTCGGCGTCGATTATCGTGCGACGCTCGACGCCAACGAGCAATATGCCGATCCGGCGCAGCTCCTGACGCTGGTCGAGGGGCTACAGGCCACGCCGCGCCTCGGCGAATTCCAGCAGCGCATGCTCTATATCGAGCAGCCGCTGCCGCGCGAACTGACATGGAAGACGCCGCTTGGCGAAGTCGGCCGGCGCGTCAGTGTCATCATCGATGAAGCCGACGACGGTTACGACGCGTTCCCGCGCGCCCTCGCGCTCGGCTATCGCGGCATCTCCTCGAAATCCTGCAAGGGCGTCTACAAGTCGATCGTGAACACCGCGCGCGCCCGCGCGCAGAGCGGCTGTTTCATCTCGGCCGAGGACCTGACCACGCAGGCCGGGCTCGCCGTGCAGCAGGACACCGCGCTGGTCGCGTTCCTCGGCTGCACCCATGTGGAGCGCAACGGCCATCATTACGGGAAGGGCTTCGACGGCGCGCCGCGCGCCGAGGGCGAAGCCTTCCTCGCCGCGCATCCCGATCTTTATCGCGAACGCAACGGCTCGATCCGGCTCGCCGTCGACAACGGCCTGCTGGCGATCGGCTCGCTCGCGGTGCCCGGCTTCGCCTGCGGCGTGCCGCCGGACCAGATCGCACAAACCTCAGTCACCGCTATCAAAACGCAGGAGTTCACGACGTGAGTACCCGCCGCCTCGGCATCATCATGAACGGCGTCACCGGACGCATGGGCATGAACCAGCATCTGATCCGCTCCATCGTCGCCATCCGCAACGCCGGCGGCACGGTCCTGTCCGACGGCACGCGCGTCATGCCGGACCCGATCCTGATCGGCCGCAACGCCGAGAAGGTCGAGGCGCTGGCGAAGCAATATGGCGTTACCCGCTGGGCGACCGATCTCGACAAGGCGCTCGACAACAAGGACGACGAGGTGTTCTTCGACGCGGCGACGACGCAGATGCGCCCGACGCTGCTGGAAAAGGCCATCAACAAGGGCAAGCACATCTATTGCGAGAAGCCCATCGCCACCGGCCTCGATGAGGCGATGAAGGTCGTCAAGCTGGCGCAGCAGAAGGGCGTCAAGAACGGCGTGGTGCAGGACAAGCTGTTCCTGCCCGGCCTGCTCAAGCTCAAGATGCTGCGCGATTCGGGCTTCTTCGGCCGCATGCTCTCGGTGCGGGGCGAGTTCGGCTACTGGGTATTCGAGGGCGACTGGCAGCCGGCGCAACGCCCCTCGTGGAATTACCGTGACGAGGACGGCGGCGGCATCATCCTCGATATGATCTGCCACTGGCGCTACGTGCTCGACAATCTGTTCGGCGAGGTGCAGGCCGTCACCTGCCTCGGTGCGACGCACATTCCGGAGCGTTGGGACGAGAACGGCAAAAAGTACAAGGCGACGGCGGACGACGCCGCCTATGCCACGTTCCAGCTCGAGGGCGGCGTGATCGCCCATATCAACTCGTCATGGTGCACGCGCGTCTATCGCGACGATCTCGTCACCTTCCAGGTCGACGGTACCCATGGCTCGGCGGTGGCGACACTTACCGACTGCTTCATCCAGCCGCGCCAGGGCACGCCGCGCCCGGTGTGGAATCCGGACGAGCGCCGCACCGAGGATTTCTTCGCGGAATGGCAGACGGTGCCGGACAATCAGCCGTCCGACAACGGCTTCAAGATCCAGTGGGAGATGTTCATCCGCCACGTGCTGGAGAACGCGCCCTACAAGCACACGCTGATCGAGGGCGCCAAAGGCGTGCAACTCGTCGAATGTGCGCTGCAAAGCTGGAAGGAGCGCCGCTGGATCGACATTCCCGCGCTCAAGGCCTGAAACCGGAGGTCGTCATGAACCGCCACGTTACGCCGACGCAAAGCCTGTCGCTGCGCCTGCCGCGCGCCGACCGGAGCCTGGAGAGCTTCACGCTGTCGACGCCCAAGGATTTTCCGGCGCGCCAGTCGGGGAAGTTCAACCGCGTCGCTTATGCGGCGGCGCATATGGTCGCCGATCCGCTGGCGGATATCGATCCATCGCTCGGCATTGCCATCGACTGGGATCGCACGCTGGCGTTCCGCGAGCATCTCTGGGATCTCGGCCTTGGCATCGCCGAGGCGATGGACACCGCGCAGCGCGGCATGGGCGTCGACTGGAAGCATTCGCTGGAGCTGATCCGGCGCACCGTCGCGGCCGGTAAAACGCGCGGCGCGGGGCAGGGTGTCGTCGCTTCCGGCGCCGGCACCGACCATCTCGCGCCGGAAGAAGCGAAATCGGTTGATGATGTGATCCGCGCCTACGAGGAGCAGGTCGAGGCGATTGAGGCCGCGGGCGGGCGCATCATCCTGATGGCGTCGCGCGCGCTGGCGAAGGTCGCGAAGGGGCCGGACGACTATGTGAAGGTCTATGGCCGTATCCTGTCGCAACTGCGCGAGCCGACCATCATCCATTGGCTGGGCGACATGTTCGACCCGGCGCTGGCCGGCTACTGGGGCTCGGCCGATCTCGGCAAGGCCATGGACACGGCGGTGGCGATCATCAACGATCACGCCGCCAAGGTCGACGGCGTGAAAATCTCGCTGCTCGACAAGGACAAGGAAATCGCAATGCGCCGCCGCCTTGCCAAGGGCGTGCGGATGTATACCGGCGACGACTTCAACTATGCGGAGTTGATCGCCGGCGACGCGCAGGGCTATTCCGACGCGCTGCTCGGCATCTTCGACGTGATCGCGCCGGCGGCGTCGGCCGCGCTGACGAAGCTCGCGGCCGGCGACCGCGCCGGCTTCGATGCGATCCTCGAACCGACCGTGCCGCTGTCGCGGCAGATCTTCCGCGCGCCGACCCGCTTCTACAAAACGGGTGTGGTGTTCATGGCCTATCTCAACGGCCATCAGGATCACTTCACCATGGTCGGCGGGCAGGAGAGCACGCGCTCGGTGCTGCATCTCGCGGACATCTTCCGGCTGGCGGACAAGGCCGGTCTGCTGCGCGATCCGTCGCTCGCCGTGGCGCGGATGCGTGCCGTGCTCGCCGTGCGGGGCATCGACGCCTGATGCGCGACTTTTCGGCCGATCATCGCCTGATGTCGCTCAACACCGCGACCGTCCGCAAGCAGGGCACGTTCGTCGAGATCGTCGACGCCTGCGCGCGCCATGGCGTGCGCGCGGTGTCGCCGTGGCGGGATCAGGTCGCCGGTGTCGGGCTCGACCGCGCGGTAAAGGCGGTGAAGGACGCCGGTCTCGACCTCTCCGGCTATTGCCGCGGCGGCATGTTCGTCGCGGACGCCGCGCATCGCCAGGAGGCGCGCGACGACAATCGTCGCGCCGTGGATGAAGCCAAGGCGCTCGGCGCACCCTGCCTGGTTCTGGTGGTCGGCGGCCTGCCGCAGTTCTCGCGGCCCGGCAGCGCGCCGTCGAAGAATCTCGCCGAGGCGCATAAGATGGTCGAGGAGGAGATCGCCGTTCTCCTCGATTACGCCCGTCAGGCCGGCATGCCGCTCGCGTTGGAGCCGCTGCATCCGATGTATGCGGCCGACCGCGCCTGCGTGAACACGATGCGTCAGGCGCTCGATATCTGTGATCGGCTCGATCCGGTCAAAAGCGGCGCGCTCGGCCTCGCGGTCGACGTCTATCACGTCTACTGGGACTTCGAGCTTGCGGGGCAGATCGCGCGGGCCGGGCGCGCCCGCATTCTCGCGTTCCATGTCTGCGACTGGCTGGTGCCGACCCGCGATCTGCTGCTGGATCGGGGCATGATGGGAGACGGGGTGGCCGATATTCCGGCCATTCGCGCCCTGGTTGAAGCGCAGGGCTTTAACGGCTATGTCGAGGTCGAACTCCTGTCCAACGACTGGTGGTCGCGGCCGATGGACGACGTCATCACGACCTGCATAGAGCGCTTCCGCTCCGCCGTGTGACGTGAAACGATTTCTCTCTTTCTTCGATAACGCCTATCTGATGGCGGCATTCGCCACGCTGAGCTGGTCCGGCAACCACATTGTCGGCCGCGCGGTGGCCGGCCATGTGCCGCCGTACTGGCTGTCGATGATGCGCTGGCTGCTGCCGACGGTGCTGCTGACGGTCTTCTGCCGCGAGATCATCCGCCGCGACTGGCCGTTGATCCGCTCGCACTGGAAGGCGCTGCTGTTCCTGGCCTTCACCGGCGGCACGATGTTCACGCTGCTGCAATATGTCGGCCTCCAGCTCACCACCGCGCTCAACGTCTCGGTGCTGAATTCGCTGACGCCGGTGGTGATGGTGATGGCCGCGGCGGCGATCTTCCGCGATTACATCGTCGGCCGGCAGATGATCGGCCTCGCGGTGTCGATGGTCGGCGTGCTGACGATCCTGTCGCATGGCGACTGGCATGCGCTCACCCAACTTGCGTTCAACAAGGGCGACGTGCTGATCGTGATCAACATGGCGCTGTTCGGCGTCTATGCCGCCTGTCTGCGGCTGCGGCCGGACATGCACTGGCTGTCATTCGCCTTCGTCATCGCCTCGGTCTCGGCGGTGAGCACCATGCCGTTCGTGGCGTGGGAATATCAGTCCGGCTATCGGCCGGTGTTCGATGCCGCCACCATCGGCGCGGCGCTGTATGTGGCGCTGTTTCCGGGGTTCCTCTCGGTCGCGACCTGGAACCGTGCGACCGACCTCATCGGCAGCAATCGCGCCGGCCCGTTCATGCACCTGATCCCGCTGTTCAGCGCGATCCTGGCGTCGCTGCTGCTCGGCGAGCAGATCGGCTGGTTTCACGTCGCCGGACTTGCGCTGATCCTGGTCGGGGTATGGCTCGCCTCCGGCAAGGGCCGCGCGCCGGCGCCGGACGCGGCGAGTTCGTAGGCACGAGCTTCAAATCTCCGCGTTCTCCTTGTCGAACGCCCAGACGCGCTCGAAGCCCATCAGCCGCGCCATGCGGTCGAGCGTGTCCATCTCGCCGGGCCAGTGTACGGTCGAGCCTTTGGCGAGGATTTCGCTATAGACCGAGCGCAAGGCCGCGCCCATCGCCAGCAGGCCGGAAACCGGGAAGATGGCGATGCGATAGCCGATCTCTTCCAACTGCTGCCGTGTCAGCACCGGCGTGCGGCCGCTCTCCACCATATTGGCGAGCAGGGGGACGTCGAACGTCCGGCCGATCTTCTGCATCTCCTCGACCGATTCCGGCGATTCGACAAACAGGATGTCCGCCCCGGCTTTCACGAAGGCTTCGGCGCGGCGCAACGCTTCGTCGAGACCGTGGGCCGTGCGCGCGTCGGTGCGGGCGATAATCAGGAAGTCCTTTGACGAGCGCGCGGCGGCGGCGACCTTGATCTTGCGCACCGCGTCCTCGACCGGCACGACGCGCCGGCCCGGCGTATGACCGCACTTCTTGGGAAACTCCTGATCCTCGATCTGGATCGCCTGCGCGCCGGCCTGCTCGTAGCCGCGCACGGTGAAATCCACATTGAGCAGCCCGCCGTAGCCGGTGTCGCCGTCGGCGATCAGTGGCGTGCGCGTGCCGCCGGCGATCTGCCGCACGCGGCCGATCATGTCGGAATAGGTCGCAAGCCCCGCATCGGGCAGGCCAAGGTGGGAGGCGACGACGCCGAAGCCGGTCATGTACAGCGCATCGAAGCCCATGCTGTCGGCGATCTTCGCCGAGACCATGTCGAATACGCCCGGCGCGGAAATCAGGCCGGGCTGCTTCAGGCGTTGCGCCAGCGATAGCGGTGCGTTCTCGGTCACTTCAGGAAACTCTCGTCCACGATCTTGCTCCAGTCGGCCTTGCCGTCCAGCTCGCCGATGATCTGCAGCCCCTTCGCCATATTGTCCATGCCTTCGTATTCGAAATCGCCGGCGCTCCAGTATTTCAGGTCGATCAGGCTCTTGATCGACGACAGCGTAATGGCCGGGTCGAGATTGTAATGCTTGGCGACGATGGCTGCGGCCTCGTCGGGATGCGCATAGATGAAGTCGACGCCCTTGCGGCGTGCCGCCACGAGCTTGCGCAGCTTGTCCTTGTTGGCGGCGGCGTATTCGGCGGTGGTGACGCCGACGGTCTGCACCATCGGCGGCAATTCGTCCTTGACCATGAACACCGGCGTGAACTTGGCCTTCACCTTTGACCACACCGGGTCCATCACCGGCGCGGCGACCACGCCCTTGTGCTCGACCATGGTCAGGCCGCCGCCAATGCCGCCGCCGACGACAGGCTGCGGCTTGATGCCGTTTTTGGCCGCGACCATGATCAGCAGCATGTCGGTGACCGACTTCGGCGCGGTGATCGCGACCTTCTTGCCGTCGAGATCCTTCACCGACTTGATGCCGCTATCCGGCGCCGCGACCCACAGGATTTCGCCGGCGGTGCGCACGCCGGTGTGGATGATCTTCAGATTGATGCCCTGCTTGATGGCGGCCATCGCCGCCGACAGGGCGACCTCGCCATAGGGCAGTTCGGACGCCATGACGTTCCGCATGGTGGTACCGCCGCCTTGCGAGGTCAGCACACCGTCGATGGTCAGGCCTTGCTCCTTGTAGAAACCCTTGTCGATGGCGACGGCATAAGGCGCGCCATACATCAGCACGCCCCAATGCGTCACCGTCACACGCTCGGCGTGGGCGGTGGGCAATGTCAGAGCGAAGAGCGCGGCGGCGAAAAGGAGAGCAGCGAAACAACGGCGCATGGCGATCGACCCCGGTATGCTGAATACGGCGGACCGCAGCGTGGCCACTGTTGCGCGGAAAGTCCAGAAAACCCGATCTTGCAGCGCAAAATTCGGATGGCGAAAATTTCCTCGCGCTGTGCGGACAGACCTGCGAATTTTGCGGATGCCGATGACGTGGTGGCGCTGCTAGTCTGAGGCCGTCGCGATCAGGAACACGTCATGGCCAGAAAACCTTCCATTGCTATCGTCGGCGCCGGCATGGGCGGGCTCGCCGTCGCGGCCACGCTGCGCCGCGCCGGCTTCGACGCGCAGGTCTACGAGCAGACGCAGCGGTTCGGTCGAATCGGCGCCGGCATCCAGATGATGCCGAATTCGATGAAGGTGTTGCGTGGCATCGGCGTCGAGGACCGTCTGCGGGCCGTGGCGTTCCAGCCCTATTCGCATCTCAACCGCGACGGCTATACCGGCGAACTGAAACGCGAACTGCCGATGCCGGACACGCTCTACGGCGCGCCGTATCTGTGCATGCATCGCGCCGAGCTGCACGATGCGCTCGCCTCGGCGCTGCCGCCGGAGATCATCCACCTCGGCAAGCAACTCGCCGGCCTCGACCAGAAGAACGGGCAGGTGACGTTATCCTTCGCCGACGGCACCAAGATCACCGCCGATGCGGTGATCGGCGCCGACGGCGTGCATTCGCTGGTGCGTGATATCGTAGTCGGTCCCGACGCGCCGATCCACCGCGGCCGCATCGCCTACCGCGCGGTGTTTCCGGCGGCGCTGATGGACCGCGATCTCGGGCCATCGCGCGTCAAATGGTGGGGTCGCGATCGCCACATCGTCATCTATTACACGACGAAGGCGAAGAGCGAGGTCTACTTCGTCACCAGCGTGCCGGAATCGGCCGAGTGGATGACGAAGGAATCATGGTCCGCCAAGGGCGACGTGAAAGAACTGCGCGCCGCCTACAGCGAATTCCATCCCGATGTGCGCGCCACGCTCGACGCCTGCCCGGACTGCCACAAATGGGCGATCCTCGAACGCGAGCCGCTGCCGCGCTGGAGCGACGGCCGCGTCGTGCTGCTCGGCGATTCCGCGCATCCGATGACGCCGTATATGGCGCAGGGGGCCGCCACCTCGATCGAGGATGCGGCGATCCTGGCGCGCTGCGTCGCCGATGTGAACGGCGAGGACATGGAGGGCGCGTTCCGCCGCTACGAGGCGCACCGCAAGCCGCGCACCTCGCTCATTCAGGCGATTTCCAGCGCCAACACATGGATGCAGGGTGGCGATGCGGATACGAGCTGGCTCTACGGCTACGACGCCTGGAACGTGTCGCTCGACGCACCGCCGCGTCAGCCGGCCTCGGCGGGTGTGGCGGCGTAGTTTCTTCTTCCCGGACACATGATCGGTCCAACCCTCTCCCTCGTGGGAGAGGGTGCCGAGCGACAGCGAGGCGGGTGAGGGGTTACGGTCTCACGTTAGGCACTAAAAACCCTCACCCGGCTCGCGTGTCGCTCACGCGCCCCGCGATCCACCCTCTCCCACAGGGGAGAGGGTCGAGAGGTAGTGTACCTCCATCTCACGGCCGCACGGCCGGGGTCTCGACAATCATCCCCGCCGCGCGCTGGCGGAGATAGAGTTCGAGCGCGACATATTCCGGCGCGTTGTAAGGATAGGGCTCGGCGCGGATGCCAGTGAGGCAGTTGCGCAGCCGCCGTTGCAGGCTGCCGACGCTCTGCCATTCGAGGCGATACAGCGGATAACCGTTGGGTTGGCCCTGCGGCACGATGTTGCCGGCGAGATTGCGGCCCCAGTTGTCGTCGTGGCATTGCGCGCAGGAGAGATTGATCTGCCCCTGCCGCTGTTCGTAGAGCGCCCTGCCTTGTGCGAGGAACGGCGTGAGGCGCGGATCGTCCGGCGCGGTGATCGGCTGGCCGCGCGATTGCCGGCCGATGAAGGCGGAGAGCGCGACGAGGTCGCGGCTTTCCGGCGGCAGCGGCGTCGCGTTCTGCTGCCGCGTGCGGCACAGATTGATGCGTTGCTCGATATCGACCGGCGTACCGCTGGCATCGTCAAAAGCCGGATAGCGCGCGCTCACGCCCTTCATGCTGGCGGCGGCGTCGCCATGGCAGTCGGCGCAGGACTTGTTTACGGCGCCGGCCTTGGCGTTCCACAGTGCTTCGCCGTCGAGCACCCACAGCGTCGCCGGGTTGATGGTGTCGTCGTCCTGCATCGCGCGGTTCTCCGCGCTCATGCCGGTGTAGCCGGACTTGCGGTCCTGCGGCGCGATCTCGCCGGCGACGGCCGGCATGGCGAGCGCCAGCATCGCACCGAGAATCCAGAAACCCCGCATCATGCGACCGTCAGCATCGCCTGATGCGTGGCGGTAAAGCCGTTGTCTCCGGTCCACGAGAACTCGATAGGCCCCGACACCGTCGCCACCGCGAAGAAAGTCAGGAATGGATTGGCCGCGATCGCCGGCGAGAAGTCCGCAGCGAAGATGACGGCGCCGTCATAGCGGCATTCGAACCGGGTGATGATATTGCGCGGCACCAGATTGCCCGACGTATCGTGGCGAAATCCGGTCTCCATGATGTGCGAGACCAATGTCTTGATCTCGATCAGGTCGCCGCGTTTCGCCGTCTTCGGTGCGTTGACCAGAACGCGGGCGGGCGTCTGCGCGGTCTCTGTCATGGTCATTCCTCCAGGCACGCGCCGAGCGTGATCACCACATCGGCGCTGTCGGACCAGAAGCTGTCGTCGGACAGTTGCGCGATGGCGATCACCTTCTGCGTGTCGGCGAGCCGGATGCGCGTGGAGAATCGCGCGCGGCCGGCGCGCGGGCCGAGCGTGACGCTGATCACGTTCGGTTGCGGGTTCTTCTCGTTGACGATGTGGATCGTCTTGACGTGATCGGTGTCCGTCATCGGGCTCTCGACCGAGACGCTGCACGACACCGTATTGCCGTTCTCCACCAGCGGCGGGATTTCGAGATGCACACGGCCTTTCTTGATTTCCGCCTCGCCGACGATCTGACGGATCGCCGCGCGCATGGTTTCCGGCGTCGCGCGCGCAGGCCGTATTGCCAGCGCGGTCGCGGTCAGCACGCCACCGGCCAGCACGGCGCGGCGTGAGAGGGGGAAGCGGGGAGCGTCTGTGATGCTCATCGTACTAATCCTTCAACGTCAACAGATACGCCACCACGTCTTCGATCTGCCCGGCATCGAGCAGCGGCTTGCCGCGCAGCGCCGGCGTCACGCGGGTCAGCCCGTCGACGCGATAATAGGACGGCATGATGGTTTGCGGATTGGCGTGACTGGCGTCGACCACGCGCAGCCGCAACTGTCCTTCGTTCATCCGGCTGCCGACGCCGGTGAGGTCGGGCGCGAGGTCGCTGTGGAAGCGCAACTCCGGAAACGGGCCGCTGTGACACAGCACGCACAAGCCGACCTGCCGGTTGGCGACGATGGCCCGGCCGCGCGCCGCATCGCCGGGCCGGCCAGTGAGTGAGGCGGGGATCGCGTCATCGACGATGCGATAGGCGACAAGACCGTCCGCGCGTGCCGGCGCTGCCGCGCTCGCCAGCACAGCGAGCGCCACCGCGATCCGTTCAGCCGAACGTCTCGCCGGCGAGCGTGTTGAACAGGCCGTGGGCATACTTTGCCTCCAGCGCGCGGGTCGCGTGCGGCGCGTCGATCGGGCTGTTGCCGCCGGCGCCTTCCACTTCGAGATAATCGTTGCCCACCGGCTGATACACGCCGGCGACCGAAATGCCGTAGTCCGGCGCAGCCATGCTGTAGCAGGTGTTGATCAGCTTCGGCCGGTCCGGCGTCGCATTGGCGAACAGTTTGGCGATGGCGGCCGCGCAAATCTGCGCCTGCGCGAAAGCGCCGAAGGCGGATTTCGGCATGGTGCCGACGAGTGTCGCGTCGCCGAGCACATGCACGTTCGGTGCGATTTTGGATTCAAAAGTGATCGGATCGACCGGGCACCAGCCGGTGCGGTCGGTGACGCCGGCCACCTGGGCGATGGTGCCGGCCTTCTGCGGCGGGATCACATTGATGACAGTGCCTTTATAGGTATCGAAATCGCCGACCAGCGAGCGGGTCTTGGCATCGACCGTGTTGATCTTGCCGCCGTTGGACAGGCCGATCCATTCGATCTGCCCGGGATAAAGCGTCTTCCAGGCATTCTGGAACAGCCGCTGCATCGAGAACTGATCCTTGGCGTCGAGCACAATGATCTTCGAGCGCGGCTTCTTGGCCTTGAGATACCAGGCGATCAGGCTGGCGCGTTCGTAGGCGCCGGGCGGGCAGCGCATCGGATTGTCCGGGACGGACATCAGCACCGTGCCGCCATCCTCCATCGCTTCGAGCTGGCGGCGCAGCAGTTCGGTCTGTTCGCCGGCGTGCCAGGCATGCGGCATGATCTTGGCCGCCGCCTCGTCGTAGCCGGGGAGCGCACCCCAGTCGAAGCTGATGCCGGGCGCGATCACCAGCCGGTCGTACATCAGCGGCGTGCCGTTGCGCAGCGTCACCGTGCGCGAGCCGGCATCGACCGCGATCGCCGGTTCGAACGCCAGGGTCACGCCGTCGGCCGCGACCTTCTCGTAGGTGAATTGCTGCGCGCTGAGTTCGCGCAATCCGGCGATCACATGGTTGCTGAACGGGCAGGCCGTGAAAGTGCGGTGCGTCTCCACCAGCGTCACGTTGACGTTGTTGACGATGTGCTTCAGCGCGCGGGCGAAGCCGGCGCCGGCAAAGCCGCCGCCGATGACCACGACACGCGGCGCGTTCTGGGCGATCGCCGGCGCACCCACGGTCGACGCGATCGCGCCCGAGGCCAGGGCACCGGCAAGGACGGAGCGGCGGGAGAGGCGCACGGACGTCATGGCTGTTGCTCCGCGAACCAGTTGGCGATCGCGGTGATCTCCGCGTCGGAGAACCCCTTTGCGATGCGGTTCATCACCGTTGCCGGCTTGCCGCCTTCCTTGAAGGCCAGCATCGCGTCGGCAATCTCATTCGCCTTGCGGCCCTTCAGCGACGGCAGCGCGTCGGTGATGCCGGGGCGCGCGGCATGGCACCCGACGCAGGAACTCGCGCCGCGTGGCGCGTCAGCGGCGGAAGCACCGCCGGCCGCTGCGAGAACAAAAGAGAGAATGAGCAGCGTGCGCGAACGAGCCATTGTGTCCTTGTAAGAGAGAACCTGGTCAGCCGGAAGATGGCCGAAAGCATGACAGCATCAAGAAAAAGCGGCGGCCTTGCGACGGGCCAAGATCATAAGCCTTGCTGTCATTCCGGGGCGCGCCGAAGCGCGAACCCGGAATGACCAGAGGAGCGCGACATCAGGCGAAGCTGATGCCGTGGTTCTTCAGCGGGAACGTGCGGATGCGCTTGCCCGTCGCGTTGAAGTAGGCGTTGAGCACCGCCGGCGCCGCCACGCAGATGGTCGGTTCGCCGACGCCACCCCACGGGGTGTGGCCCGTCGGCATCAGGATCGCTTCCACCTTCGGCATCTGCGCGATGCGCATGGAGTCGTAGGTGTCGAAGTTCTCCTGCTCCATGCGGCCACCCTTCACGGTGCATTCGCCGAAGAACAGCGCCGAGAGGCCGTAGACGAAGGAGCCCGCCACCTGCCGCTCGATCTGCGCCGGATTGACGGCGTAGCCCGGATCGGTGGCGGCGACGATGCGATGGATCTTGATCTTCTTGCCGTCGTCGAGCACGGAGATTTCCACCGCGCCGGCGACGTAGCTGCCGAAGCCCATGTGATGGCACAGGCCGCGATAGACGCCCTGCGGCGCCGGCGTCGACCAGCCGATCTTCTCGGCCACCGCGTTGAGCACGCCGAGATGCTTGGGCTTGTCCGCCATCAGCTTTCGGCGGAATTCCAGCGCGTCCATGCCCGCCGACTTCGCCAGCTCGTCCATGAAGCATTCGACATAAATGGCGTTGTGGTTGACGTTGACGCCGCGCCAGAAGCCCGGCGGCACCGGCGGATTGCGCATGGAATGGTCGATCAGCAGGTTCGGCACGGAATAGCCGAACGCCGCTTCGCCGCGCGGATTGAGACCCTGGAACGCGACCGGATCCTTGCCGTTCTCCATGCGCGCCGGCAGCACCGAGGCGAGGATCGACTGCCCGGACAGCCGCATGCGGAAGCCGGTCAGGTTGTTCTTGTCGTCGAAGCTGCCGACCATCCGGCATTGCGTGATCGGATGGAATTTGCCGTGCAGCATATCCTCTTCGCGCGACCACATCATTTTGATCGGCGTGCCGGGCATCTGCTTGGCGATGGCGACGGCTTGGCGCACATAGTCGGTCATACCGCGCCGGCCGAAGCCGCCGCCGAGCATCACCTTGTGCACGTCGCACTTGTCCGGCGGCAGGCCGGATTCGGCGAGCACGGCGGCGAACGCGGCTTCGCCATTCTGCGTGCCGGTCCACACCTCGCAGCGATCGCCGGTAAACAGCGCTGTGGCGTTCATCGGCTCCATCGGCGCGTGGTTCTGGTACGGATAGGCGTAGACCGCCTCGACCTTGCGCGCCGCCTTGGCGATGGCGTCCTTGATGTCCCCGTCCTGGTTGCCGACGAAGGCCGGCTGATCGTCGGCGAGGCCTTCCTTGAGCCATGCGGCGATGGTCTCGCTCGACACCTTCACGTTCTCGCCCTCGTCCCAGACGATCGGCAGCGCGTCGAGCGCGGTCTTGGCGTGCCAGTAGGTGTCGGCAACCACGGCGACGGTGCTGTCGTTGACGCGCAGCACCTTCCTGACGCCTTTCATGCCGGCGATCTTGGCCTCGTCATAGCTCTTGAGCTTGCCGCCGAACACCGGACAGTCCTTGACCGCGGCGATCAGCATGTTCGGCAGCTTGACGTCGATGCCGTAGATCATCTGCCCGTTGGTCTTTTCCACCGTGTCGAGCCGCTTCAGCGGCTTGCCGGCGATGGTCCAGTCCTTCGGGTCCTTGAGCTTGATGTCGGTCGGCGGCGTCACCTTGGCGGCAGCGTCGGCGACCTTGCCGTAGGTGGTGCTGCGGCTGCTGGCGCCATGCGAGATGACGCCCTTGCTCACCGTGCATTCGGAGGCCGGCACCTTCCACTGGTCGGCCGCGGCCTGCACCAGCATCATGCGCGCGGCGGCGCCGCCCTTGCGCACATATTCATGAGACTCGCGGATGCCGCGGCTGCCGCCGGTGGAGAAATCGCCCCACACGCGCTTGCGCGCCACGCTCTGGCCCGGTGTCGGATATTCGGTCTTCACCTTCGACCAGTCGCATTCCAGTTCTTCGGCCACGAGCTGGGCGAGGCCGGTGAGGGTGCCCTGACCCATCTCGGAGCGGGCGATGCGGATCACTACCGTCTCGTCCGGCTTGATGACGACCCAGGCGTTGACTTCCGGCGACGCGGTTTGCGCCAGCGCCTCGCCGAACGGCAGCGCGAGGCCGAGCGCGAGACCGCTACCCGCGGCAGCGGAGCCGACAACGAACGAACGGCGGTCCAGTTTGGGAATGAAATTCATCTGTCCCTCCCTCACGCGGCCGAGTCGGCGGCGGCGTGGATCGCGGCGCGCACCTGCTGGAATGTGCCGCAGCGGCAGATATTGGTGATCGCCTCGTCGATTTCCGCGTCGGTCGGCTTCGGCTTGTCCTTCAGCAGCGCCGCGACGGCCATGATCATGCCGCTCTGGCAATAGCCGCATTGCGGCACGTCGTGCTCGATCCAGGCTTTCTGCACCCGGTGCATCGTGCCGTTGACCGCGAGCCCCTCGACGGTGGTGATATACTTGCCGACCGCGTCGCTCGCCTGCATGCCGCAGGAGCGCACCGCTTCGCCGTCTACGTGCACGGTGCAGGCGCCGCACTGGGCGATGCCGCAGCCGTATTTCGTGCCGGTGAGCCCGGCGTTCTCGCGGATCGCCCAGAGAAGGGGCGTATCGTTCTCGACGTCGACCTCGTAATCCTTGCCGTTGATGTTGAGCCGGATCATCGATTGCACTCCCTGCCCGGGCCGTCGCCCGGAATTGTTCCAGCCGGGCATCACCCGGCTGGCGAAAGGCTGAAACGAAACTGGAATCGTTTCAATCAACATTCTGGTGTGCGATTTCATCCATGATGGGATCGCATACCGCCGCACGGTTCCGCCGGTACCAGTGCGTGGGCGGGCTTGACCAGACCGCCGGTGGGCCGTGCCGTGCCGCGGTTCATCGCCCGGTTTCATCGGCAAAGTTCATCGCACTTGCGGTCGCAAAAGCTTTAACATTAAAATAATTGCATCTGTGCTGTGCCGGCGCGACCGGGGGAGAATGACCATGAAACGTTGGATCTTGCTCGCGGCGCTTGCCGCAGCGTTGCCGCAGACCGTGGCCGCGCAGGAAGTCACGCTGAAGGCGGTCTCGGCCTTCGCGGAAAAGACCACTTATGCGCGTGGGTTCGAAACCTTCATCGAGCGGGTCAACGCCGCCGGCAAGGGCGTCCTGCAGATCAACTATATCGGTGGGCCGAAGGCGATGCCGCCGTTCGAGGTGGGCAACGCGCTGAAAAGCGGCGTGGTCGATATCGCCAACAACACTGGCGCTTTCTACACCAACGTCATGCCGGAGGCCGACGCCTGGAAGCTGACCCAGCTTCCCATGTCGGAACTGCGCAAGAACGGCGGCTATGACTACATGGCCAAGCTCTATGCCGAGAAGATGAACGCGATCTTCCTGGCCCGCCATGCGGACATGAACCCGTTCCAGCTTTATCTCAACAAGCCGATCACCAAGCCGGACCTCACCGGCCTCAAGCTGCGCATCACGCCGGTCTATCGCGACTTCTTCCAGGCGCTCGGCGCCACCGTGGTGCAGACCGCGCCGGGCGAAGTCTACACCGCGCTCGAGCGTGGCGTGGTCGACGGCTACGGTTGGCCGATCACCGGCATCTTCGATCTCGGCTGGCAGGAGAAGACCAAGTATCGCGTCGATCCGGGCTTCTACACCTCGGAAGTGTCGATCCTGGTCAACAAGACCACCTGGGACAAACTCAACGACGCGCAGCGCGCGATCCTGCTCAAGGCCGGCGCGCAGGCCGAGGAGGAAGGCCCCAAGATTTTCGCCGAGGAGAACGCCAAGGACACCAAGCGGCAGGCGGAGGCGGGCATCCAGACCATCAAGTTCGAGGGCGAGAACGCCAAGCAGTTCCTCGACAAGGCGTATGAGGCCGGTTGGGCCGGCATCATCCGCCAGAGCCCGGAGCATGGCCCGAAGCTGCGGCAGTTCTTCTCCAAGCCGAAGTGAACCATCCGCCAGATAACCACGTGATCTCCATCACCGCGTCAGGGTCGTGAGGCGTTCGTCATGACGACCCTGTCGCTGTGGTACGGCCGGCTGCTGGAGGCGATGCTGTACATCGCCTGCCTGCTTCTGCTGGCGATGACGCTCTTGATAGGCGGCGATGTTCTTTTGCGTAATATCGGCGCCGGCGGCATCCCGCCGAGCAACGAACTCTCCGAGGACCTGCTCTATCTGGTGACGCTGCTGGCTGCGCCCGCCTTGCTGCGCCACGGCCAGCATATCCGCGTCGACATCATCCTGCGGGTGCTGCCGGAAAAGCTCGGCTGGGCGCTGGAATGGGTCGCCGACCTGATCGGCTTCGTCTGCTGCCTGTATTTCGTCTGGTACGGCACCCGCGTGGTGGCCGGAAGTTTCTCCAGCGGCGCGCTGTCGATCAAGACGCTGGTCATGCCGGAATGGTGGATCCTGCTGCCGATGCCGGTGGTGTTCTTGCTGCTGTCGATCGAATTCCTGTTCCGCATGCACCGGCTCGCGCATTCCGGGCGCAAGGTCCGCGACGAAGCGGTTTCGGCCTCTTAGGGGAGCGGCGCGCATGTCGTGGCAAATGGCATCGATGCTGCTGCTCGGCGGCTCCACCGTGCTGCTGTTCATCGGCCTGCCTGTGGCGTTCTCGTTCGTCGCCATCAACATCGTCGGCGCCATCGTGTTTCTCGGCGGCGATGCCGGCCTCAACCAGATGGTGCGCAACAGCGCCGCTTCGGTGCTCAACTTCTCGCTGACGCCGATCCCACTGTTCGTGCTGATGGGCGAGGTGCTGTTCCACACAGGTCTCGCCATCAAGGTGATCGACGGCATCGAGCGGCTGGTGCGGCAGGTGCCGGGCCGGCTCGCGGTGGTGGCCGTGGTCGCCGGCACGGTGTTCTCGGCGATCTCCGGATCGACCATCGCGACCACGGCGATGCTCGGCTCGTTGATGCTGCCGGTGATGCTGTCGCGCGGCTACAATCCGAAAATGGCGGTCGGACCGATCATGGCGATCGGCGCGGTCGATATGCTGATCCCGCCGTCGGCGCTCACCGTGCTGCTGGGCAGCCTGTCCGGCATCTCGATCTCCAAGCTGCTGATCGGCGGCGTCGTGCCGGGCCTGATCCTCAGCGTCGCCTTCGTCGGTTACATCGTGCTGCGCGCCAAGCTTAATCCGGCGCTGGCGCCGCCGACGCCGATCGAGGAAGAGCACGGCTGGAAGAAATACGAACTGCTGTTCAAATACGTGCTGCCGCTCGTCTCGATCTTCGTCGTCGTGGTCGGCGCCATGTCGGGCGGCCTGGCCACGCCGACCGAATCGGCGGCGCTCGGCGCCATCGCCACCATGGCGCTGGCGATCGCCTATCGCGCGCTCACCTGGGGCGCGCTGATGAAGTCGCTGCGCGGCACGGTGGTGATCTCGGCGATGATCCTGTTCATCATCCTCGGCGCGACAACGTTCTCGCAGATCCTCAGTTTCTCCGGCGCCACCAGCGGCATCGTCTCGGCGATCTTCAGCCAGGGCCTCACGCCGTTCCAGATCCTGCTCGGTATGCTGCTGATCCTGATCTTCCTCGGCGTGTTCGTCGATCAGGTGTCGATGATGCTGATCACGCTGCCGGTGTTCATGCCGATCGTCGACCGGCTGCAGATCGATCTAATCTGGTTCGGCGTTCTCTATCTCATCTGCATGCAGCTCGGCCTGCTGCTGCCGCCGCACGGCCTTTTGCTGATGACCATGAAGGGCGTCGCCCCGCCGCAGGTGACGTGGGCGCACATCTTCATGGGCGTCGTGCCTTACATCATCATGAGCGTTCTGCTGCTCGGGCTGATCCTCGGCGTGCCGGCCGTCGCCACGTGGCTGCCGCACGTGTTGGGTTAGCAAGGCGCGCTATTTCACCCGTCATGCCGGGCTTGGTCCGGGCATCCCGCTTAGGCTGGCATAGTACTTCTGTTATCGGGATGCCCGCGACAAGCGCGGGCATGACGACGGAGAGAGTAGAGCTTCCTACGGCACAACGGCCGTGGCTTCGATCTCCAGCCGCGCGTCGGGCTCGACCAGCCGCGTCACCGCGACCAGCGCCATGGTGGGGAAGCTGTAGCCGAGCGTGGCGAGATAGACCGGGCCAAGCTCCTTGCGCGCGTCGAGATATTCGTTGATGTCGCAGACATACCAGGTCATGCGCACCAGATGCTCGGGACCGGCGCCACCTTCCTTGAGCACCGCGACGATGTTCTCCAGTGCCTGCTTCGTCTGCGCGACGAAACCCTTGGGGAATTTCTCGTTGGCGTCCCAGCCGACGATGCCGCCGGTGAACACAAAGGTGCCGCGCGCGCGCATGCCGTTGGCGTAGCCTTTCGGCTTCGGCCAGCCGGCCGGGTTCAACACGTCATGCACGGTTTTTTTCTCGGCCACGAAACGTCTCCTGGTGTCAGATCAAAAGCGGGATTTCTGAGATCGAACCGGCATCTAGCCCCATTCGTCCCCGCTTTCGCGGGAATGAACGGAGGAGAGAGCGTCGTTCAATCCGCATCATGATCAATGCGCTACTTCGGTCGCGGCGCGCTTGCGCAGCTCGAACCGCTGCAGCTTGCCGGTCTGGGTCTTCGGCAGTTCGGTGACGAATTCGATGGCGCGCGGATATTTGTACGGCGCGACGGTCGCCTTGACGTGATCCTGCAGCAGGCGGGCGGTGTCGGCGTCCGGCGTGTGGCCGGGCCGCAGCACGATATAGGCTTTGACGATCTGGCCGCGCTCCGGGCAGGGCTGGCCGACCACACCGCATTCGGCGACGGCCGGATGCGTCATCAGCGCCGATTCCACTTCCGGCCCGGCGATGTTGTATCCGGCGGAGATGATCATGTCGTCGGACCGCGCCTGATAGAAGAAGTAGCGGTCCTTATCCATCACGTAAGTGTCGCCGGTGACGTTCCAGCCGCTCTGCACGTAGACGGTCTGGCGCGCGTCGGCGAGATAGCGGCAGCCGGTCGGGCCGCGCACGGCGAGACGGCCGGGAATGCCGGCCGGCATTTCCTTGCCGGCATCGTCGATTACCATGGCCTCGTAGCCGGGGACGGCGCGGCCGGTGGCGCCGGGACGGATTTCGTCTTCCGGCGAGCCGATGAAGATGTGCAGCATCTCCGTGGCGCCGATGCCGTCCATGATCTTGATGCCGGTGGCCTCGAGCCAGGCATCGAATGTCGCGCGCGGCAGCGTCTCGCCGGCCGACACGCATTTGCGCAGCGAGGAGATGTCGTAGTCGGCGAGCTTGCCGAGCATGGCGCGATAGGCGGTCGGCGCGGTGAAGCAGACGGTGGCCTTGTGCTCGCTGATCGCCTTGAGCAGATCGTCGGGCGAGGCACGCTCGACCAGGATCGTCGCCGCGCCGGCGCGCAGCGGAAACAGCACGAGCCCGCCAAGACCGAAGGTGAAGGCGAGCGGCGGCGAGCCGATGAAGCGGTCTGTGTCCTGCGCGCGCAGCACATGGCGGCCGTAGCTGTCGCAGGTGGCGACGATGTCGCGGTGGAAATGCATCGTGCCCTTCGGCTCGCCGGTGGTGCCGGAGGTGAAGCCGATCAGGCAGACGTCGTCGTTGGCGGTGTCGCAGGCCGTGAATTGTTCATAGCCAGGCTTCGCCATCAGCTTTTCGAGCGCGTCGGCGCCGGCGCCGCCCCAGTAGACCACATGCCTGAGATCGGTGGTGACGGCGCGGGTCTTCTCCATCTCGTCGGCGAGCTTGTGGTCGCACAGCGCGATCGTGACCCTGGCCTTGGTGACGACGTAGGATAACTCCTTGGCGCGCAACAGCGGCATGGTGCCGATCACGACGCCGCCGGCCTTCATCACCGCGAGATAGCAGGCCGCCATCATCGGGTTGTTCGGCGCGCGCAGCATGACGCGGTTGCCTGGCACGAGGCCGAGGTCGCGGGTCAGCACATTGGCGATGCGGTTCACGCGCTCGGCGAATTGCGCGTAGGAGAGCGATTCGGTCGGCGAGATCACGCAGGCGTGGTTGCCGCGGCCGTTGGCGATCCAGCGGTCGAGCAGTTCGGTGACGCAGTTCATCCGGTCGGGGTAATGCAGTTCCGGCAGGTCGAACAGGAATTGGGGCCACTGTGACGGCGGCGGCAGATTGTCCCGCGTGAAGGTGTCCTGATGAGCCGATGGAATCATGACCGCATCCCCCTTGCTGCTGGTTACCGCGCCGTGGACGCCGGCTGGCGTTTGAGGGCCTCGCGCCCGATGACGATCTTTTGCACCTCGGTCGCGCCCTCGTAGATACGCAGCGCGCGGATCTCGCGATAAAGCTCTTCGACCTTGACGCCCTTGGTGACGCCGAGGCCACCGTAAAGCTGCACGGCGCGGTCGATCACGCGCTGCGCTGCTTCGGTCGCGAACATCTTGGCGATGGCCGCCTCGCGGGTGACGCGCGGCGCGCCGTTATCTTTCGTCCAGGCGGCGCGATAAACCAGCAGCGCGGAGGCATCGACCTCGGTCTCGCTGTCGGCGATCGCGGCTTGGGTCATCTGCAGGTCGCCGAGCGGCGCGCCGAACAGTTTGCGGTTGTTGGCGCGCGTGAGCATGTCGGTGAGCGCGCGGCGCGCGAAGCCGAGCGCAGCGGCGCCGACGGTCGAGCGGAAGATGTCGAGGGTGGCCATCGCGACCTTGAAGCCTTCGCCGCCCTTGCCGAGACGGTTGGCGGCCGGGATGCGCACATTGTCGAAGTCGAGCGTCGCCAGCGGATGCGGCGCGATCACGTCGATGCGTTCGGCGATCGTCAGACCGGGCGTGTCGGCATCGACCACATAGGCGGAGAGACCCTTGGCGCCCGGGGCCTCGCCCGAGCGCGCGAACAGCACATAGAAATCGGCGATGCCGCCATTGGAGATCCAGGTCTTGCGGCCGTTGATGCGTACATGCGCGTTGCCGTCCGGCGTCGCAGTGGTCGCCATCGCCGCGACGTCGGAGCCGGCTTCCGGCTCGGACAGTGCGAAGGCGGCGATCTTCCTGCCCTCGCGCACGGCGGGGAGATAGCGCTGCTTCATCTCGTCGGAGCCGAACACGGTGATCGATCCGGTGCCGAGGCCCTGCATGGCGAAGGCAAAATCGGCGAGCCCGTCATGAAAGCCGAGGATCTCGCGGGCGAGGCACAGCGTGCGCACGTCGAGCGTCTCGCTGCGCCCGCCATAGGCTTTCGGCACCACCGCGTCGAGGAAACCGGCGCGGCCGAGCGCGGCGACGCGCGCGCGGCAGGCTTCGTCGACGTCGTCATGCGGCAGGCCGGGCAGGGTCGCTTCCGCCCAGCGCGACAGTCGCGCCGCGAAGTCGCGATGCGCGTCAGTGAAGAACGGCCAGGTGAGCGTTTCGGAAAGGAGGCTCATCCGTCAATTTCCCTCGAACACCGGCTTCTGCTTGGCCGCGAAGGCGCGATAGGCGCGGGCGAAGTCTTCGGTCTCCATGCACAGCGCCTGCGCGACCGCTTCCGCCTCGATCGACTGCTCGACCGACATCGCCCATTCCATCTCCAGCATGCGCTTGGTCATGGAATTGGCGAACGTGGGCCCGCTGGCGAGATCGGCGGCGAAGTCGGCGGCGACCTGCGCGAGCTTGTCCGACTCGACCAGCCGATTGAAGAAGCCGACGCGCTCGCCTTCCTCGGCGCCGAGCCCGCGGCCGGTGTAAAGCAGTTCGGCGGCGCGGCCCTGGCCGATGATGCGCGGCAGGATCGCGCAGGCGCCCATGTCGCAGCCGGCAAGCCCGACGCGGTTGAACAGGAAGAACACTTTCGCGGCCGGCGTGCCGATGCGGATGTCGGACGCCATCGCGAGGATCGCGCCGGCGCCGGCGGCGATGCCGTCGACGGCGGCGATAATCGGCTGCGGCGCGGCGCGCATCGCCTTCACTGCCTCGCCGGTCATGCGGGTGAAGTCGAGCAGCCCGCTGGTGTCCATGTCCTCGACCAGCGGCTTGATGATCTCGAACACGTCGCCGCCCGAACAGAAATTGCCGCCGGCGCCGGTGATGACGAACACCTTGACTTGCTTGTCGCGGTTCGCCGCGCGGAAGATATCGGCGATCTCGGCGTAGCTTTCGAAGGTCAGCGGATTTTTGCGGTCCGGCCGGTTAAGCGTCAGCGTCGCCACCTTGCCGGAAACCTCGAAGCGGACATGCTGCGCCTTGTAGTCGGCGAGCGGCAAGGTGACGGGATTGGCAACAGGCATCAGGACGCTCCGGCGATGGATTTGCGGACGGACGCCTTGGTGCGTCCGAGGATCTGCATCAGCGTTTCCGATTCCTCCGGCGTCATGCCGGCGAACAGATCGGCGATCCAGTTTTCGTGGGTGCGCGCCATGGCGCGGAATGTTTTGCGTCCCTCGGCAGTGAGATTGACCAGTTGCGCGCGGCGGTCGTTGGGTGCCGGGCGGCGCTCGACCAGCCCCTGCGCCTGCAGCCGCTCGACCAGACCGGTGACGTTGCCGTTCGACACCATCATCCGTTGCGACAGTTCGCCGAGTGTCATGCCGTTCAGCGATTTGTCGAGCTGCGCCATCAGATCGAAGCGCGGCAAGGTCACGTCGAAGCTCTCGCGCAGCCGGCGGCGGATTTCGCCCTCGATCAGCGTGGTGCAGGTCAGCAGCCGCAGCCACAGCCGCAGTTCGGTCTCGTGGTCGGCGGGGCGTTCCGCGACTTTGGTTTCCGCATCGAGCGGCATCGCCGGTTCTGAGGCAGCGAGGTCCGGCATCACACTTCTCCTCCGGCGACCGCGAGCGTGGTGCCGGTGATGGCGGCGGCGTCCGCCGAACACAGGAACAGCACGGAGGCGGCAACCTCGGCAGGCTTGATCAGCCGGCCGATCGGAATGCTGCGCACCATGCCTTTGAGAATGTCGTCCGCCGGCTTGCCGGATTTCTCGGCGGCGCGGGCGATGTCCTCGTGGATCATCTCGGTTTCGGTGTAACTGGGACAGATGGCGTTGACGGTGATGCCGTGCCGCGCCGTCTCCAGAGCGAGCGAGCGCACAAGGCCGATCACGCCGTGCTTGGCCGCCGTGTAGCCGGAGATCGCCGGATAGCCTTTCAACCCCGCGGTCGAGGCGACGGCGACGATGCGGCCAGACTTGCGCTCGGCCATGCCGTCGATCACCGCGTGGATGGCGTGCACCACGCTCATCAGGTTGAGGTCGATCATGCGGCGGAAGTGCGCGGCGTCGGCCTTGCGGAACGGCACGCTCTCGGCGCCGCCGGCATTCGCCACCAGAATGTCGATCGGGCCGTGCTGCTTGGCGGCCGCGGTCGCGCCGTCGGCGACGGCCTGCGGATCGGTCGCGTCGGCGGCGAACCAGTGCGCGGCGTCGCCCGCCGCCACGGTGGCCTTCAGGGCGTCAGCCTGGCGCGCGGTGACGGTAACGGTCGCGCCGGCGCGGGTCAGCGCCGCGGCGATCGCCCGGCCAATGCCGCGGCTGCCGCCGGTGACCAGCGCGTGCCGTCCCTCGAGCCGGGTCATTGTCTCAATCGCCCTCGCTGTGGCCGCCCGGTGGGCTTGCCTGAAATATTTTAAGCTTGAAATTAGCCCCCGCAA
>JAEWJH010000058.1 GCA_023386635.1 Pseudomonadota bacterium | reverse complement strand
GAACAGGACAGGGATAGGATTATAGGCATATAGGAAGAAAGTCAATAGTTTTGAAACGCCACGCTCCCTCCCCGTCATCACCGGGCTTGTCCCGGTGATCCCGATCAGGTGAGCACATGCGCCGCCTAAGCGGGATGGCCGGGTCAAGCCCGGCCATGACGGGATGGAAGGAGCGCGCCTCCCTCGGAGCCTCATGGTGAGAGCTTGCCCTCGGGCTTGACCCGAGGGAGCCCGGAGCCGGGCGTCTCAAACTATGGACTACTGCGGGACTGTGGCCGCCATCCTTCGAGACGGCCGCTTCGCGGCCTCCTCAGGATGAGGCGGAGTGAGATTGTGCACGCGTCTCTCTGCTGTCATGCCCGCATTCATTGCGGGCATCCACGACTTGCTTTGCTGCCCGGAAGAAAGAGGTGGATGCCCGCGACAAGCGCGGGCATGACGTGGTGAGACCGTGGCCGCCACGTCCATCTCGGGTTTACCGAAGACGGGATTCTACAATGCACAAGTCGGCCAAGGCCGACTTGTGGCGACGCCCGCCTTCGCTCTGCGAGCCATCAACGCGTTCACGCGCGTCTTCGCGCGCTATGCCCGGCCATGGCGTGACG
This sequence comes from Pseudomonadota bacterium, assembly GCA_023386635.1. Classification (GTDB taxonomy): domain Bacteria; phylum Pseudomonadota; class Alphaproteobacteria; order Rhizobiales; family Xanthobacteraceae; genus Pseudolabrys. Next base: position 21,154 of record JAEWJH010000058.1, on the reverse strand, counting down.
AGATCGACGTGTATCTTCGAGCTTCATGGCGGCGGCTGCGGCCACGCACGCGATGCCGTCTTATTTTCTCGGGACGGCGGTCGACCGTCTCGCCACGAATTCGGGGCGCAGCAGGATATCCGCGACCGCGTGATGTCCGGCCATGCGGGCGAGCAGGATGCGCGCGGCTTCAAGCCCCATTTCGCGCTGGTCGACCCGCACCGAAGTGAGGGGCGGGCGCACCAGATCGACAAACGGCGAGTCATTATAGCCGGTGATCGAGATGTCCTCCGGGCAGGACAGGCCCTTCTCCGCGAGGGCGTCGTAGCAGCCGAGCGCAATCAGATCGTTGGCCGCGACGAGCCCGGTCACCGCGGGATTTTTCGCCAAAGCTTCCAGGCAGGCGATCTTGCCGGCCTCGCGCGTGAACGATGTGGCTTCGATGATCGAATGCCGGTTGACCGGCACGGAGAGTTCGCTGCACGCGAGCTTGAACGCGCGCTGGCGCACCGCGCCGGTGGAGAGGAAGTCCGGGCCGGCGATATGGATGATGCGCTTGTGGCCGAGATCGACGAGGTGCCGGACGGCAAGCCCGATGCCGCGCATGTCGTCGTTGACGACGGCGGGCGCACGTCCGGATTCGTCGGTGCGGTTCATCAGAACGATCGGCGCGCGGTTCTCGAACCATTCGTCGGGAATGGGATCGTTCAGGGTGGCCGATGCGAGGATCAGCCCGTCGACCTGCCGCTCCATCATCCCGGTGAGAACTCGCCGGTGACGCTCCGGATCGTTGGCGGAGTTGCCGACGATCGTCATGTAGCCTTCCTTCAGCAGGGCGTGCTCGATCCCCTCGAGGATCGGCGGAAACAGCAGGCTGGCGATGTCAGGCACCACTACGCCGACCACGCGCGACCGCTTGGTGCGCAGGCTGGAGGCGAGCGAGTTGGTGCGATAGCCGAGTTCGCGGGCGGTCTGCAGGATGCGGGCGGCAATCTGCGGTTTGACCAGATCGCGCGTCGCGGGGTTGAGCGCCCGGGAAACGGTGGAATAATGGACGCCCGTCGCGGTTGCGACGTCCTTCATCGTAACGGGCGGTTTGCTGGCGACGGTCATGACAATGTGCGGCTCTGGCCGCGTTTGTAGAGAAGACAGGAGCGAAGGCCAAACTGAACAAACGTTTGCAGAAAAATGTCCACGACGCCAGAAGGCTGCCTTGACAGACTTAATCTAAGCGGGCTATCTAAAAATACAAACGTTTGCAGAAAATGGTCCGATCCGACCTGCCGGACCGATCTGAACCGGGATCAGAACAGAGGAGAGACGCCATGGCTCCGCGTATCAGCTACGTCGACCCCGCCACCATCACCGATCAGGCGATGCTGGCCGAACTCGACCGTTGCCGCCGGGAGGGGACCCCCCGGCCCGAAAGCCAGGCGATCCGCGCCCACGTCCCGGCGACCTTCTGGTCCTTTGCCAACACCTGGCGCGACGTGTTCCACCAGGGCGTGGCCGACCACAACATCAAGGAACTGTGCCGCATCTACGTGTCGCGCTCGGTGCTATGCGAGTTCTGCGGCAACCAGCGCTCGATGAAGTCCGCGAAGGCCGGTCTGGTCGAGGAAGATTACGCCGACCTGATCAATTTCGAGAGTTCGTCGCGCTACAACGACAAGCAGAAGGCGGCACTCGCCTACGCGGAATGCATCACCTGGGACCTGCCGGCCGACGACAAGCTGTGGGCGCGCCTGCACCAGCATTTCTCCGAGCCCGAGATCGTCGAGATCGGCTATTTCGTCGCGATCACCATGGGGCAGCAGCGCTGGCTGCGCACGCTCAATATCGAGCATCACCAGATTCTCGCCGGTACCGACGCCTCGATGGCGCCCGGCTTCAAGACGATGGACGAGTTGAAGACGTCGAAGGCGCAGGCCGACTACTGGGCCAAGTCGAAGCCGACGCCGAACTCGTCGGCTGCGTAGCGGGCGGGGCGTCGCCGGCCATTCTGCCGCAGGGCAGCATTGCCGGTTCGCCGCAATCCGCTGGTTGTCTGCGCCGCGCATTCGCAGGATAACGGCCTCGGCCGCTTGATCGCGATTGCCGCCTGCCCCTCTGGGCGGTGGCGGCAGCGTTATGGCCGGGTTTTTACAATCTGCCCGCGAGGGCGCGAATTCAGGAGTGTCCCATGGACGACATCACACGCGGTCTGCGCAAGGTTGACCCGGACGACATCAACCCGCGCTATAATTGGGGACGCCATCTGCCCGCGCTCGGCACCATGGGTGTCGATTTCGAAGAGCGGGTGAATTACCAGCGGCTCCACAAATATCGTATCGGCCGCGTGCGTCAGGCGCTGGAGAATTCCGAACTCGGCGCGCTGATCACCTTCGACGTCAACAATATCCGCTACATCACCTCGACCAAAATCGGCGAGTGGGAACGCGACAAGCTTTCGCGCTGGGCGCTGCTGACGCGCGGCGGCGAACCGGTCCTGTGGGACTTCGGTTCGGCGGCGGTGCATCACAAGCTCTATTGCCCGTGGCTCGAGCCGAACAACATGCGCGCCGGTCTCGTCGGCCTGCGCGGTACCGTGCATCCGGACTTCGGCCTGATGGAGCGCCATGCCAAGGAGCTTTATGGCCTCCTGAAGGAAGCCGGCGTCGAGAAGATGCCGATCGGCGTCGACATCATCGAGCCGCCGATGATGTTCCAGCTGCAGAAGCTCGGCCTCAACATCGTCGACGGCCAGCAGACCATGCTGGAAGCGCGCGAGATCAAGAACATCGACGAGATCGCGCTGCTCAATCGTGCCGCGGCGATGGTCGACGGCGCCTATGACCTCATCAATCGCGAATTGCGCCCCGGCGTGCGCGAGAACGACATCGTCGCCGAGGTCAACAAGTTCCTCTACACCCACGGTTCGGACGACGTGGAAGCGGTCAACGCCATTTCCGGCGAGCGCTGCAACCCGCATCCGCACAACTTCACCGACCGCATGATCCGTCCCGGCGACCAGGCGTTCTTCGACATCCTGCAGTCGTTCATGGGCTATCGCACCTGCTACTACCGCACGTTCAATGTCGGCCGGGCGACGCCGGCGCAGCACGATGCGTACAAGAAGGCGCGCGAATGGCTCGACAACGCCATGGCGCGGATCAAGCCCGGCGCATCGACCGCGCATATCTGCGAGGCGTTCCCGACCGCGGACAAGTTCGGCTTCCCGGATGAAATGTCGGCGTTCGGCCTGCAGTTCGCGCACGGCCTCGGCCTCGCGCTGCACGAGCGGCCGATCATCTCCCGCGTGGTCTCGATGGATCATCCGACCGAGATCAAGGAGGGCATGGTGTTCGCGATCGAAACCTATTGCCCGGCGACCGATGGCTATTCGGCGGCGCGCATCGAGGAAGAAGTGGTGGTGACCGACAAGGGCTGCCGCGTGATCTCGCTGTTCCCGGCGGAAGAACTGCCGATCGCCAACCGTTACTGAGCTTCACCCTTTGCTTCACGGCGCCGGCGCTGTGTCGCCGGCGCGCGACCTACAAGGATCAACCGAAAATGACTGACAAGAAACTCAAGCTTGGCTGGATCGGCGTCGGCCGCATGGGCTTCCAGATGGCGGAGCGTCTGCTCAAGGCCGGACACGATGTGTCGATCTGGAACCGGACCAAGTCCAAGGCCGAGCCGCTCGCCAAGCTCGGCGGCAAGATCGTCGACAATCCGGTCGATCTCGCCGGCGTCGATGTGCTGTTCACGATCGTCTCGGCTGGTCCCGACCTCGAAGAGGTTTATTTCGGCAAGAACGGCATCGTTACGAACGCTAAGGGCGCACTGCCGAAGATCTTCGTCGACTGCTCGACCATCTCGGTCGAGGACTCGATCAACATCTCGAAGCGGCTCAAGGAGCGCAATATCGAGCTCGTGGCCTCGCCGGTGTCCGGCAACGGTCAGGTGATCAAGGCCGGCAAGCTGTCGGCGGTGGTCTCGGGTCCGGAAGCGGCCGCCAAGCAGGTGATGCCGATCATCGAGGTGTTCGCGCCGAAGGGCGTGTCCTATGTCGGCGAGGGCGATCTCGCCCGCATCTGCAAGATCGCGCACAACGTCATGCTCGGCGTCGTGATCGAGAACCTGATCGAGATCACGCTGCTCGCCAACAAGATGGGCGTGCCGCGCCACGCCTTCCTGTCGTTCATGAACAACGGCGTGATGGGCTCGATGTTCACCGCCTACAAGACGCCGGCGCTGGTCAATCTCGACTGGACCACGACGTTCACGCCGGAACTGCTGCGCAAGGACCTCGATCTCGGCCTCGAACTCGGTCGCGAATGGGACGTGCCGATGCCGGTGACGGCGGCGACGCGCGAAGTGCTGCAGCAGCACATCGGCAAGGCGCTGTCGCAGCCGAACAGCAAGGACATCCTGGCGCAGGACTTCGCCAAGATGGCCGAGACCATGGCGGAACTGTCGGGCATGAAGCTCGAGAGCGAGAACAAGAACGTCGGCACCGGGCTGTAACGCGGACCGCGGAGTGACACCATGAAACCCATGGCTGCGAAACCATCCACGGCCGGAACGCCGGCCAATGACGATATCGGCGAGGAGAAGCGCCTCGCCCTTTATCGCTCGCAGATCCGTCTGCGCGAGGCCGAACAGCGCGCCTTCGACCTGTTCCTGCAGAACCTGGTGAAGGGCACGAGCCATCTCTCGCTCGGTCAGGAGGCGGTCGCGGCCGGTTTCGCCGAGGCGATGCAGAAGGGCGACCTGTCGTTCTGCACCTATCGCGGGCACGCCCACACGCTGGCACGCGGCGTCTCGGTCGAGAAGGTGCTGGGCGAGCTGATGCAGAAGGACAACGGCCTGATGCGCGGCAAGGGTGGCTCGATGCATCTCACCTCGGAAGAGCACGGAGTGATGGGCTCCTACGCCATCATCGGCGCGCATCTGCCGATCGCCTGCGGCGCCGCGTGGCGCGCGCAGTATCGCGGCGACAAGGACGTGTCGGTCTGCTTCTTCGGTGACGGCACCACCAATATTGGCGCGTTCCACGAGGCGCTGAACTTCGCGGCGGTCTGGAAGCTGCCGGTGGTCTTTGTCTGCGAGAACAATCTCTACATGGAATACACGCCGATCGGCGACGTCACCGCGGTGCCGTCCCCGGCGGGCGATCGCGCGTCCGCCTATGGGCTGCCGAAGATCGTCATCGACGGCAACGACGCCGACGTCGTCTATCGCGAGGCGCAGAAGGCGTTCGCCAAGGCGCGCGCCGGGGAGGGACCGTCGCTGATCGAGTGCCTGACCTATCGCCACAGCGGCCATTCCCGCGCCGACCCGGCCAAGTATCGCCCCGAGGGCGAGCTGGAGCGCTGGAAAGAGCGCGATCCGATCAAGATCTATCGCGAGCGTCTGAAGCAGTTCGGCGTCAGCGAGCAGGTCATGGCCGAGATCGACGCCGAAGTGCGCCGCGAAGTCGATGAGGCGACCGAAGCTTGCAAGGCAGCGCCGATGCCGCCGACGGACATCCTGTTCACGGATGTCTACGCGGATGGCGGCTGGGCCTGGAGGAACTGAGATGGCGGAAATCAGCTATCGCGACGCCGTAGCCCGGGGCATTGCCCAGGAAATGGCGCGCGACAAGGACGTGGTGTTCCTCGGCGAAGACGTCGCCAAGGCCGGCGGCTGTTTCAAGGCGACCGTCGGTCTCTACGAGCAGTTCGGCCCGTTGCGCGTGCGCGACACGCCGATCTCGGAACAGGCGATCCTCGGCGCCGCCATGGGCGCGGCGATGACCGGCCTCAAGCCGATCGCCGAGATCATGTTCTCGGACTTCATCGCGGTGTGCTTCGACTACATCGCCAACGAGTTTCCGAAGAGCCGCTATATGTCCAACGGGCAGACCAAGTGCCCGCTGGTGGTTCGCACCGGCAACGGCGCCGGCTCGCGCTTCGGCGCGCAGCACTCCCAGTCGGTCGAGAACTGGTGCATGATGATCCCCGGCCTCAAGGTCGTGGCGCCGTCCAATCCGCGCGACGTGATCGGCCTCCTGGCCGCTGCCGTGCGCGATCCCGATCCGGTGATCTTCTTCGAGCACAAGTCGCTCTATCCGATCAAAGGAGAGGTGCCGGACGGCGAGATCGTCGACACGCTCGGCACCGCCAAGATTCTGCGGCCCGGCACCGACTGCACCATCATCGCGCTCGCGCTGATGGTGCCGCGCGCGCTGGAAGCGGCGGAACGGCTGAAGGCCGAACACGGCATCGACGCGGAAGTCGTCGACGTGCGCTCGCTGGTGCCGCTCGACACCCAGACCATTCTCGGATCGGTCGGCCGGACGCATCGGCTGTTCACGGTCGAGGAAAATCCGCGACTGTGCGGCTGGGGCGCGGAGATCGTCTCGATCGTCGCCGATGAGGCGTTCTACGATCTCGATGGCCCGCCCGTGCGCATCACCACGCCGCATATTCCGCTGCCGGCAGCGGACCATCTGGAAGACATGGTGCTGCCGACGGCGGATCGCATCGTCGAAACGGTGCGGCGGTCGCTGAATAGCTGATGGCTGTCGTCGCCGGGCTTGTCCCGGCGACCCCGTTCAGGAGGGCGCGGTGCCTTCCTTATCGGGATGGCCGGGACGAGCCCGGCCATGACAAGCGAGAGTGAAGGACAAATATCATGTACGACAACCTGCTCGCGAACGTGCCGACCGATCTGTGGATCGGCGGCGAATGGAAGAAGTCTTCCGACGGTCAGCGGTTCGATGTGATCGACCCGGCGACCGAGAAGACGATCGCCTCGGTGGCGAGCGCCACGGTGGACGACGCCAAGGCGGCGCTCGACGCGGCGCAGGCGGCATTCGGGCCGTGGGCAGCGAAGAAACCGCGCGAGCGCGCGGAAATCCTGCGCAAGGCCTACGAACTGACCATGCGCGACGCCGAGCGGCTCGCCAAGCTGATCACGCTGGAGAACGGCAAGGCGCTGTCGGACTCGCGCGGCGAAGTCGCCTATGCGGCCGAGTTCTTCCGCTGGTACGCCGAGGAAGCCGTGCGCAATCTCGGCCAGGTGTCGACCGCGCCGGCCTCGGGCGCGCGCATCTTCGTGCAGCACAAGCCGGCCGGCATCGCCGTGCTGGTGACGCCGTGGAATTTCCCGGCGGCGATGGCCACGCGCAAGATCGGCCCGGCGCTCGCCGCCGGCTGCCCGGTGGTGCTCAAGCCCGCCTCCGACACGCCGCTGACCATGCTCGCGCTGATGCCGATCCTGCAGGAAGCGGGCGTGCCGCCGGGCGTCGTGAACGTCATCCCGTCGCGCTCGTCCGGCAAGGTCGTGTCCGCCATGCTGCACGACATGCGCGTGCGCGTCGTGTCGTTCACCGGCTCGACCGAGGTCGGCCGCAAGCTGCTGCATGAAGCGGCCGACAACATCGTCAAGCCGGCGATGGAGTTGGGCGGCAATGCGCCGTTCATCGTGCTCGATGATGCCGACATCGATGCCGCGATCGAAGGCGCGATGATCGCCAAGATGCGCAATATGGGCGAGGCCTGCACGGCGGCGAACCGTTTCTATGTGCATGAAAAGGTGCACCACGAATTCGCCAAGAAGCTCACCGCGAAGATGGCCGGCCTGAAGATGGGCAACGGCCTCGACGATGGCGTGGCGGTCGGCCCGCTGGTCAATGCGGAAGGCCGCGACAAAGTGATCGAACTGGTCGAGGACGCGGTGTCGAAGGGCGCCAAGGTGCTCACCGGCGGCAAGAAGCCGGACGGCATCGGCTACTTCTATCCGGCGACGGTGCTCAGCAACGTGCCGGACAATGCCATGATGCTGAACGAGGAAATCTTCGGCCCGGTCGCGTCGATCCAGACCTTCAAGACCGAAGAGGAAGTGATCAAGCGCGCCAACGACACCGAGTATGGCCTCGTCGCGTATCTCTACACCAGGGATATGAGCCGCGGCCTGCGTGTGTCGGAGAAACTCGATTTCGGCATGATCGGTCTCAACCGCGGTCTCGTCTCGGACCCGGCGGCGCCGTTCGGCGGCACCAAGCAATCGGGCCTCGGCCGTGAAGGCGCGGCGGAAGGCATGAAGGAGTTTCTCGAGACGCAATATGTCTCGATGACGTGGTGATTTCCCGCTGTTGTCATGGCCGGGCTTGTCCCGGCCACCCCGCGTAGGGGGCAATGCAGGGCGTAATGATCGGGATCACCGGGACTTCGCGCGCTGCGCCGGCCCGGTGATGACAGGAAGAGGATGACGAACGTGGACGTTCTGATGCCGCAACTCGGCGAGACGGTCGCCGAGGGCAAGATCACCAAATGGTTCAAGTCGGCCGGCGACGACGTGAAGCCTGGCGATAACCTGTTCGAGATCGAAACCGACAAGACCTCGATGGAGGTGCCGTCGACGGTCGCCGGAAAATTGTCGGCGATCAATGTGCAGGTCGGCGAGGTCGCGAAGGTCGGCGCGGTGGTGGCCGTGATCGGCGGCGCGGGCGACGCCGCGGCACCGGCACCCGCTGCGGCACCGACGAAAGCGGCGCAGCCTGCTACTCCGGCGCCCGTCGCGGCTCCGGTCAAGCCTGCTCCGGCTCCAGCCGCGCGGTCCTATCAGTCGCCGCGCGCCTCGTCACAGCGCGCCACCGTTCCGTTCGCGCAGCGCGATCCGTTCAACGCGGTGATGACGCCGGAGCGGAATTTTGGGCCAGCGCAGATCGGCGGCGTCTCGATCACACCGCTGGCGCGGCGTCTCGCCGGCGAACGCGGCATCGACCTGACACGCATCAGCGGCTCCGGTCCGCATGGGCGCATCGTCGCGCGCGACGTCGAACAGGCGGCGCCGTCTGTTGGCGGTGCGATGGTGTCGTCCGGCCCGAGCGCGGCGCAGGTCGCGGCGCTTTATGCCGACGTGCCGCACGAGGAGGTGCCGGTCGAGGGGATGCGGGCGATCATCGCGCGCCGCCTGGTCGAATCGAAACAGCAGGTCCCGCATTTTTATCTCACCACCGATCTCGACATCGCGCGGCTCACGGCCGTGCGGCAGGAGGTCAATGCGGCGCTCGGCGATGAGGCGAAGCTGTCGCTCAACGACTTCATCATCAAGGCGTGGGCGGTGGCGCTCATGCGCGTGGCGCAGGCCAACGCGGTGTGGGCGCAGGATCGCATCCTGCGGTTCAGCCGTGCCGATATCGGCGTCGCCGTGGCGCTCGATGAAGGCGTCATCACGCCGGTTCTGCGTGACGTGCAGGGGAAAACCGTGAGCACCGTCTCCGCCGAGATGCGCGATTTCGCCGAGCGCGCGCGGGCGCGCAAGCTCGCTCCGAATGACTATCAGGGCGGATCGAGCGCGATCTCAAATCTCGGCATGTATGGCGTGCGCGAGTTCGCCGCGGTGATCAATCCGCCGCATGCGACCATTCTCGCGGTCGGTGCGTCCCGTCGCGCGCCGGTCGAGGCCGAGGATGGCAGCGTTCGTTTCACCACGCAGATGACGGTGACGCTGTCGTGCGATCATCGCGTGCTGGACGGCGCGGTCGGCGCCAAGCTGCTGCAGCAGTTCAAGGCGATCGTCGAAACGCCGATCCTGTTTTTGGTGTGAGGGAAAGCCTTATGGTGAGGAGCCGCGCCGTAGCGCATAGCGCGAAGGCGGGGCGTCTCGAACCATGAGGCGAGTGGGACTGTGGCCACCGCATCTTTCGAGACGGCCGCTGCGCGGCCTCCTCAGGATGAGGCGGAACGCGATCAGCGCGTCCGCGAAATCACGTTAAGCAACGCCGGCGTGCCGCTGCGCACCTTGTCGAAGGCGCGGTCGAGCGCCGCCGGCAGCTTTTGGGGGTCGCTCACCGCTTCGCCGTAGCCGCCGCACGCCTCGATCGTTTTCTCGAAGGCGGGGGAGGGCTTGAGCTCCGTCAGCGGCATGATATTCGCCTTCGCCGCATGACCATCCGGATAGATGTCGAGCGTCGCACGGCGCACCGCGTGCCACGACTGATTGTTGTTGATGATGGTCAGCACCGGCAGGTTCTCCGCCTGCGCCACGTAGTGGAACGGCAGCGGATTGCCGAACATGTAGGAGCCGTCGCCGACCGAGGTGATCACTTCGCGCTCCGGTGCCGCGAGCTTGGCGCCGAGCGCCGCGCCGAGGCCGAAGCCGAGCCCGCCCGACATCAGGTTGCCCATATAGCTGCCGGGCGCGGTCAGATCGAGATTGGTCGGAGCGAGACCCAGTTCGCTGATGACGATCGCGTCCTTGGCCTTGCGTTCGTTGACGCAATGATCGACCCAGGCCGGATGGATCGGCGAGCCTGTGCGCGCCTTTTCAAGCAGCGCGGCGCGCTGCTCCGCGAGCGTCGCATGCGCCTTTTCGGCGTCCTGACGCCGGCGTTCGATAACAGCGGTTTGTGACTTGCACTCTTCGGCGAGTGCGTCTTTCAGCGCCACCAGCGCCGCGACGACATCCCCGCCGATCAGCAGATCGGCATCCATGTCGCGGAACGGATAGCGCACGGCGAGCGGATCGCTCGACATCCGGATGATCTTGGCGCCGGGTTTCGGCTGCACGTTCTTCGGCATCCACGGGACGACCGATTCGATGACGAGGATCACGTCGGCCTTCGGGAGCCACCTGGACGACTCGAAGCCGACATGCATCGGATGATCGGTCGGCAGATTGAGATCGCGGGTCTCGTTCTGCACCACCGGCAGCGCAAATCGGCTGGCGAGCCGCGCCAGCGCTTCGACCGCGCCGGGATAGCGGCCGGATGCCGAGGTGATGATCAGCGGGAATTCGGCCTGCGCGATCATGCGCGCCGCTTCGCCGATCACGGCGTCCGACGCCACCACCGGCGGGACGCCCAGCGCGCGCTCCGGGCGCTGCCCGCCCACAGCGGGCTCTCCCAGCGTTTCGCGGGGGAGCGTGAGATAGATCGGCCCACGCGGCTCGGTCATGGCGATGTCGAGCGCGCGATCGACGATGGTGTCGACCGGCTGGCGGCTGCGCAGTTCGTAATCCCACTTCACCAGTTCGCGCACCATGGCGCCCTGGTCGAACATTTCCTGGCCCCAGTGGATCGAGCGGTTGCGCGACGCGACGCTGCCGGTCTCGGTGAGCGGGGTGCGGCCGGCGGCGAGGAACACCGGGATATTGTCGCGTTGCGCGTTCATCAGTCCGCACATCGCATTGGCGGTGCCGACATTGACGTGCACCATCACCGCGGCGGGCTTGCCGCACGTGCGGTAGTAACCATGCGCCATGGCCATGGCGACATTCTCGTGCGGCACCGTGATGGCGCGCGGATAGCGCACCTGGCCGTTGTTGCGGGCGATGGCTTCGACGATCGACGCGAAATCGGTCCCGGCATTGGCGAACAGATAATCAACGCCGCGTTCGGCAAGGCGCCGCAGAAAGGCTTCGGCGTTGATCTCGGTGCTCATGATCTCTCCGGGATTGCAGGACGGCAGGGCAGCGGAAAGCACTGTGGTGCACGAAGCGGGACTATAGCAATTCCACCGTGAATGCTAAAAGTTGAATCAAATTTTGTGCCGGATTGCGAGCGTTAAGCTTGCATGCCACCATCGCATTCGACTTGAATTTGAGGGGGTTGGGCCGTGCGATATGCATTCGCAGGATTGGCGCTGCTGCTCGCGATGGTGGGCGCGGCGTGGGACGCGCAGGCGCGCGTTCTCATCCAGGTCGACAAGACGCAACAGCGGATGACGGTGATCGTCAACGGCGTGCCGCAGTATCACTGGGCCGTGTCGACCGGCCGTGCGAGCTTCAGCACCCCGACCGGTACCTTCGCGCCGCAGCGGCTCGAGCGGATGTGGTTCTCGCGGAAGTATTACGACTCGCCGATGCCGTATTCGATCTTCTTCCATCGCGGCTACGCGATCCACGGCAGCTACGAGATTTCGAAGCTCGGCGGGCCGGCCTCGCACGGCTGCGTCCGGCTGCACCCGCAAAATGCCGCGACCTTGTTCTCGCTGGTGCGCAGCGCCGGCGCCGGCAACACCACGATCGTCGTCTCGGGCGACAGCCTGATGGCGCGCCAGCGGGCCCCGGTACAGCGTTATGGCCGCGCCGCCAGCCGGTCCTATGCCACGCGCTCCTATCAAAACGCCTGGCAGGACGACGATATGAGTCTCTCCACCCGTCGGCCGCGGCCGCGCTGGCAGGAGCCGCGGGTGGTCTACGAGGATAATGACGGCTGGCGCTCTTGGGGGCGCCATCCCCGCGGCTGGCGCTGAAACCAGTTCCCGATTAATGCGTTGTTCCAGGTGACGGAGGTCCGGGCGGGTTTTCCCGCCCGGTTTTTGTCGCGCGGCGGCTTGCGCTGTTGACGGGCGATTGCCTGAAAACAACCATGATTGTCGCCGACTTCGGATCGATTTGCGGGACATGGCCGCCTCCTGGCCGTCCCCGGCTGGAACAAGGATTGCGCCGATGTGCCGCTGGATCGCTTATCGCGGCGATACGATCGCACTCGAACATTACGTCACCGAACCGGAGCACTCGCTCATCTCGCAAAGCCTGCACGCGTTGCAGTCCACCGCGAGCACGAACGGCGACGGCTTCGGCCTCGGCTGGTACGGCGACCACCCGGAGCCCGGACTTTACCGCGAACTTCGCCCGGCGTGGTCGGACGAGAACCTGCGGTATCTGTGCCGGCATATTCGCTCGCATCTGTTTTTCGCGCATGTGCGCGCCGCGACCGGCACGCCGGTGACGCGGCAGAACTGCCATCCCTTCGCCTGCGGGCCGTGGATGTTCATGCACAATGGATTCATCGGCAACTGGAGCGGGCTGCGCCGGCACGTGGAAGAGCTCATCCCGGACATGCTCTATCCGTCGCGCACCGGCACGACGGATTCAGAGGCCATCTTTCTGGCGATGCTGGGGCAGGGCGTGAGCGAAGACCCCGTCGGCGCGACCGCGCGCGCCATGACCGCGATCGGGCAACTGGTCTCGCGCAACGGGGCGGCCGACAAATTCCGGTTCACGGCCGCGCTGGCCAATGGCCGCGATCTCTATGCGTTCCGGTTCGCGGTGAACGACGATGCGAACACGCTCTATTACCGCGCGACCGCCACCAGTGTGCTGGTCGTCTCCGAGCCGCTGGACAACAACATCGCCGATTGGGTCGAGGTGCCGCCGAACCATGTGGTGATCGCGCGCGCCGACGCTCCGACCGAGGTGGTGCCGTTCATGGAGCAGCAGGCACTGGCGGCGGAATAGTCCGCCGCCCGTTTCTCTGTCAGTGAATGTTCTGGGCCTGCAGCCAGCCTTCGAGCACGGCGACCTGCCACAGCTTGGAATGCCCCTTCGGCGTCAGATGGCCTTCGGGATCGGCCAGCAGCCTGTCGACGTAGTCGCGGCGGAAGATGCCACGGTCGCGTGCCGCCGATGTGTCGAGAATATCGTGCACGAAGTCGCGATACGGCCCGCGCAGATATTTGAGCGCCGGCACCGGGAAGTAGCCCTTCGGCCGGTCGATGACCTCTGACGGCACAGTGCGGCGGGCGGCTTCCTTGAGCACATATTTGCCGCCGTCTCGGACCTTGAGGTCCGCGGGCACGCGGCCGGCCAATTCCACCAGTTCGTGATCGAGGAACGGCACGCGCGCTTCGAGGCTCCACGCCATGGTCATGTTGTCGACCCGCTTCACCGGATCGTCGACCAGCATCACCTTGGTGTCGATGTCGAGCACCTTGTCGATCGGCCGCGACGAACCGGATCGCGCGAAATGCTCATCGACATAATCGCGGCTGTAATCGTCGCCGAGCATGTCGTCGGTCAACACCTCGGCCATCTCCGCATGATCGCGGTCGAAATAGATCGCGCGGTAGTCGGACGACACGTCGTTGGAGTGCATCAGCGGCGGGTACCAGTGATAGCCACCGAAGATTTCGTCGGCACCCTGGCCGCTCTGCACCACCTTCACGTGCTTCGCCACTTCCTGCGACAGCAGATAGAAGCCTACGGCGTCATGGCTCATCATCGGCTCGGCCATGGCGGCGATGGCGTCGGGCAGGGCCGTCAGCATCCGGTCCGCGCCGATCCGGATCTGATGGTGATCGGTGCCGAAGCGCTGCGCCACCAGATCGGAATACTGGAATTCGTCGCCGCAGATGTCGCCGACGCTTTCGAAGCCGATGGCAAAGGTCTTGAGGTCCGCATGGCCCGATTCCGCCAGCAGGCCGACCACCAACGAGCTGTCGAGACCGCCGGATAACAGCACGCCGACAGGAACGTCGGCGACGCGGCGGCGCTCAACGGCGCGCGCCAGCGCCTCGTGGGTGGCGTCGATCCAGTCTTCTTCCGACATGCGACGGTCGCTTGACCGTTGTCCCATGGTCAGGGACCAATAGGTTTCGGTCGTGCGCTGTCCGTCAGTCGTGATCGTCATGATCGTCGCCGGCGGCAGCTTCTGGACGCCTTTCAGGATCGTGCGGGGCGGCGGCACGACCGCATGCAGGCTCATGTAATGATGCAGGCCGACGGGATCGATCCTTGTATCGATGCCGCCCGCCGCGAGCAGCGCCGGCAGCGTCGATGCAAAGCGCAGTCCGTTCGACGTTTCGGCCAGATACAGAGGCTTGATGCCGAGCCGGTCGCGCGCCAGCACGACGCGACCGCTGTCACGCTCGAGAATGGCAAACGCGAACATGCCGTGGAAGCGCTCGACACAGCGCTGGCCCCAGGCGTGATAGGCCTTGAGGATCACCTCGGTGTCGCCATCGGAAAAAAAGCGATAGCCTTTGCCGGTCAGCGTCGCGCGCAGGTCGCGATAATTGTAGATGCAGCCGTTGAAGGCAATCGACAGGCCAAGGTCGCTGTCGACCATCGGCTGTTCGGACAGGGGCGAGACGTCGATGATACTGAGCCGCGCATGGCCGAGCGACACGTGGCCATGAGCGATCGCGCCCTGGGAGTCGGGTCCCCTGCTGCGCATGGCGTCACTCATGGACTGAATGGCAGCGAGATCGGTTCGGCCGGTGAATGATATGTCTCCGCAGATGCCACACATCAGCCCGGCACCTCGCTACTCTGAAACGTCATGATATCTCCCAAAGCCATTTTGCACGAACTGGGTCTTGCCTCGCGGTGGGGATCGCGTCGCGTTCGAGAAAACGCGACAGGCAAGAGACGCTAAGTCTCTGCAAGATAACGAATTTCAACCCGTATCGTTCCGGCGAAATGGGGCCGGATCATGATACGGCGACGAGCTTCTCGGGAGAAAGCCGATTAAACGGCAGCGATTTTACGGGTTCCGGTCACGATCGTGGCGATGCAGAGCAGCAATGCTGCTGCGACCACGATGAACACCATGCGCGGGGAACCGTGATCCATCAGCATGCCGAAAATCATCGGCGCTACGGTTCCGCCGATGTTGAAGCCCGTGCTGACAAAGCCGAACACTTTTCCAAACGAGCCCGGCGGGGTCGACTCCCGCACGATCATGTCGCGCGAGGGGACGATGGCGCCGGAGAAGAATCCACTGACCACCATCAGCAGGAAAAGAGGAACGAGCGACAGATCGATAAACGCGATGATCAGCGTCAGCACGGTAGCGACCGACAATCCGATCGCGGCGACACCGACATGTCGTGTGGTGCGTGCCGCGACAAATCCGCCGGCCAGCACGCCGATCGCTGACGCGGTGAGATAGGCCGTCAGCACCGTATTGCCGATATCGACCGCGGTGCCGTGCAAGGCATGGAGCGCGACCACAAGGTAGTTGGCGATGCCGCCGGTAAAGATCGCCAGCAGCACGTAGAAGAACAGATTGCGCAGGATCGGCTCGGACAGCAGCAGCGACCATGCGGCCGTCTCGCCGTTGCTCTGTCGGGTGGTTGCCGAGGTCGTTGGCTCGTCGCGCAGCGTCAGCAACCAGCCGGCGATCACGACACTGACGAGAGCAGAGGCGAGAAAGGCGCCGCGCCAGCCCCAGAGGCTGTGCATCAGCAGCATGCAGACCGGCGCAGCGGCGGTGCCGGCATAACCGGCGAAGGAATGGATGGAGTAGGCCTGTCCGATGCGCTCGCTGCGCACATGGCGCGACAGCAGCGCATAGTCGGCCGGGTGATAAACCGTGTTGCCAAGCCCGGCGAGGGCGAACATCGCCACCAGCAGCCAGAAAGAATTTGTCAGCGCCACCACGGCGAACGCGACCACCTGCATCAGCAATCCGACGATCAGCACATTGCGCGCGCTCATCCGATCGACCAGGAAGCCGGCGGGTGTCTGGAAGACGGCGGAGACGACGTTGAACACCGCAAGCGCGATGCCGAGTTCGGTAAAGCTGACGCCGTAGTCGTCGCGAACGAACAGGAACAGCGGCGGCAGCAGCAGCATGTAGAAATGCGACATGAAATGCGCGGCGCTCACCGCGCCGATCAGGTTCGTGTCGGCGGATGGCTGCGGAGCCGTAATGTCAGTTGCTTGTGTCATAGAATCCCGGGCGAGATCACTATGACCCTATTCGTCCGCGCCGATCCAGCCGCAATCGCCGTTCGAGCCATGCAGCCGCCCCATAGCTTGTCCGATTCGTCGAGAGCGGTTAGGCCGGTGCTTGCTGCAGCGCAGCCCAGACGCGGGCCGGGCTCGCCGGCATATCGATATGCGTGATGCCGTGGTCGGCGAGCGCGTCGACCACGGCATTCATCACCGAGGTGAGGCCGCCGGCACAGCCCGCTTCGCCGCACCCCTTGGTGCCGAGCGGATTGGTCTTGGCCGGCACGGGATGGCTGACGATCGCATAGGCCGGTGCGTGCTTCGCGCGCGGCAGCGCGTAGTCCATGTAGGAGCCGGTGAGCAACTGGCCCTCGCTGTCGTAGCTGACATTTTCCATCAAGGCCTGGCCGATGCCCTGCATCACGCCGCCGTGGGTCTGTCCTTCGACCAGCAGCGGATTGACCACGGTGCCGAAATCGTTGACCGCCGAATAGCGCACCACGTCGACGTGGCCGGTCTGCGGATCGATTTCCACCTCGGCGACGTGGCAGCCATTGGGGAATGCCGAAGGCGGTCCGTCGCTGACATGGCTGACGTCGAGGTCGGACGGCATTCCGGCCGGCAGCGTCATCCCGCTGCGCAGCCGCGCGGCGAGGTCGACGATGCCGATGCCATGATCTGTGCCGGCAACGACAAAGCGGCCGTTGCGGAATTCCACATCCTCGGCGGACGCTTCCAGCACATGCGCGGCGATGGCGCGGCCTTTCTCGATCACCTTGTCGGCGGCTTCGACGATGGCCTGACCGCTGGCGGTGATCGAGCGCGAGCCGCCGGTGCCGCCGCCGGCCAGCATTTCGTTGCTGTCGCCCTGCAGCAGGCGGATGCGTTCGAACGGAACGCCGAGGCGCTCGGTCAGCACCTGCGCGAACGGCGTCGCGTGACCCTGGCCGTAGTCGAGCGTGCCGGTGATGATCGTGACGGTGCCGTCGGCTTCGAAACGGATGCCGCCCATCTCCTTGTTGGCGGGCGCCGTCACTTCGAGATAGCAGCCGACGCCGAGACCGCGCAGCAGGCCGGCCTTGCGGCTCTCGCGCTTGCGCTTGGCGAAGCCTTTGAGGTCGGCGAAATCGACCGCATGCTTGAGTACGGCGGGGAAGTCGCCGCTGTCGTAATCCATGTCGGACGCATTGTGGTAGGGCAGATCGCCGGGGCGGATCATGTTGCGCCGGCGCAGCTCGATGCGGTCGATGCCCATGGAGCGCGCGGCGTTGTCGATCAGCCGCTCCATGTAATAGTTGCCTTCGGGGCGTCCTGCGCCGCGATAGGCCGAGACCGGCGTGGTGTTGGTGTAGAGAAGCCGCGACGACACCTCGATTACCGGCGTGCGATAGACGCTGGCAACGTTCTTCACGGTGTTGATGGTCGCCGGCATCGGCCCGACATTGGCGAGATAGCCGCCCATATTGCCGTAGCCGGTCATCCGCAGCGCCAGGAAGCGCCCGTCGGCCTCGAGCGCCAGTTCGCCCTTCATTTCGTGGTCGCGGCCGTGGCTGTCGGAGACGAAGCTGCCGGAGCGGTCGTCGGTCCACTTCACCGGACGGCCGAGCGCGCGCGCTGCGTGCAGCAGGCAGACATATTCCGGATAGATCGACGCCTTCATGCCGAACGAGCCGCCGACCTGGCCGGTGAGCACGCGGACCTTGTCGGCGCTGACGCCGAGCACGGACATGATCTGCCCGCGCATGCCGAAAACGCCCTGGCTTTCGCAATGAAGCGTCCAGGCGCCGGGGCCGGCATCGTATTGCGCGATCGCGGCGCGCGGCTCCATGGCCGAGACGATCAGCCGCGTATTGCGGATCGACAGCGTCTCCACATGCGCGGCTTTGGCGAAGGCGTCGGCGGTCTTGGCGGCGTCGCCGTAGTGATAATCGAGGATCAGATTGCCGGGGATCTCGTCATAGAGCTGCGGCGCATCCGACCGGTCCGCGTCGCTTGCCGTGGTCACGGCGGGCAGCGGGTCGATGTCGAGAATGACGGCCTCGGCGGCGTCCTTGGCCTGCCACGCCGTTTCAGCGACGACGCAGGCGACCGGATCGCCGACCCAGCGAACCCGGTCCGTGGCCAGCGCCGGACGCGGCACATAGCGAATCGGTGAGCCGTCCCGGCTCTTGAGCGGCAGGCCGCATTTCAGCGGTCCGTACCCTTTGAGGTCCTCGGCCGTATAGATCGCCAGCACTCCGGGCATGGCGCGGGCGGCTTGTGCGTCGATCGCGCGGATGATGCCGTGGGCGTGCGGGCTGCGCACGATCGCGGCATAGACCTGACGCGGAAGCTGCAAATCGTCGGTATAGCGGCCAAGACCGCGCACCAGCGTCGGATCTTCGCTGCGCGGGACAGGCTGGCCGATCCCGAATTGGGTCAGAGCCAAAGCGGTTTCGTCCGGTCGGGTGTCCATGGGCCTGTCCACGATGCGGGGGAAGTCCATGCCATATAAAGCCGTCTGAGGGCGGAGCAAGGGTTCCGGCGAATGCCTCGGTTGCACGAGCCGCCTTGGCTGCTAAACTTTTGTCGACTGTAGAAACATTGCCGGCCCGGTCGGCGCGCGGGGGCTGCGCGGCGGGGATGGCGGAAAGGCCACAATGAGTGGGGCCCAGGACACACCTGGCCTCGGCTCGGTGCCGTCGCATGAGCGGCTGCATCGGGGGTCGGTGTCGGGCTGGAAAAGCGGATCGCAGGGCCAGAGGGGCGGCCGTGCGGCAGCCGAGCGTCATGGCGCCGTCTATGCGGCGCTTGATCTCGGCACGAACAACTGCCGCCTTCTGGTCGCGCGCCCGACCAGCGATTCTTTTCGCGTGGTCGATGCGTTCTCCCGCATCATCCGGCTGGGCGAGGGCGTGTCCAACACCGGCCGGATCAGTGAGGCGGCCATTGCCCGCGCCGTCGATGCGCTGAGTGTCTGCCGCGACAAGATGAAATTGCGGGGCGTCACCCGCGCGCGCCTGATCGCCACCGAAGCCTGCCGCACGGCGGAAAACGGCGAACTGTTCCGGCAGTGCATTGCCGAGCGGGTCGGGCTCGAACTCGACATCATCAACCGCGAGACCGAGGCGACGCTCGCCGCGGTCGGCTGTACGCCGCTGATCGATCCGCGCGCGTCCGGCGTCGTGCTGTTCGATATCGGCGGCGGCTCGTCCGAACTGGTACGGCTCGGCACGCCATTGCCGACGCGGCGCGGTCCGCCGCCGCCGCAGATCGACGGCTGGGTGTCGATGCCCTATGGCGTCGTCACGCTGGCGGAGCGCTACGGCGGGCAGAATGTCAGCGTCGCCGACTATGAGGCGATGGTGGAGGAAGTCAGTGTCGCCGTGCGTCCGTTCGCGAAGGCGCATCGCGGCTCGCTCGAGGGCGTGCATCTGCTCGGCACGTCGGGCACGGTGACGACCATCGCTGGCGTCCACCTTGCGCTGGAGCGCTACGAGCGCCGGCGCGTCGACGGCTGCTGGATGAGCGCCGACGAAATGCGCGACGTGGTGAGCAGGCTTCTGGCGATGTCGTATGAGGAACGGGTGGCGAGCCCCTGCATCGGCCGCGAACGGGCCGATCTGGTGCTCGCCGGCTGCGCGATCCTCGAAGCGATCTGCCGGGCGTTCCCGTGCCCGCGCCTGCGCGTCGCCGATCGCGGTTTGCGCGAGGGCATGCTGGTGAGCCTGATGCGCGAGGACGGCGTCTGGGAACGGGCGTCCGCATCATGACAGAATCCGGCAAAGGCGGTGCCAAGAGCGGTGCCAAGAGCGGTGGCAAAGGCGGGACCAAAGATGGCGCCAAGGATGCGCCCAAGAGCAACCGGGGCGCCCGTGAGCTTAAGGTCCGCGTCAAGACCGGCAACAAGCGTTCGCTGTCGTCGAAGCTGTGGCTGGAGCGGCAACTCAACGATCCCTATGTGGCACGCGCCAAGCGCGAAGGCTGGCGTTCGCGCGCCGCGTTCAAGCTGATCGAGATCGACGACAAATATAAAATCCTGAAACAGGGTGCGCGTGTGGTCGATCTCGGCGCCGCGCCCGGCGGCTGGAGCCAGGTCGCGGCGAAACGGGTCGGTTCGCGCGGCAAGATCGTCGCCATCGATATCCTGGACATCGATCCGATTCCCGGCGTCGAGTTTATGAAACTCGATTTCACCGATAACGAGGCGCCGGAGAAACTGCGCGCGCTGCTGAACGGACCTGCCGACGTGGTGCTCTCGGATATGGCGGCGAACACCATCGGGCATCGGCGGACCGATCATCTCAAGATCGTCGCGCTCGTGGAGATGGCAGCGGAATACGCCCGCGAGGTGCTGACGCCGGGTGGCGCGTTCCTCGCCAAGGTGATCCAGGGCGGCACCGAGGGAACGCTGCTGGCGACGCTGAAACGCGACTTCGCCACGGTTCGGCACGTGAAGCCATCGGCGAGTCGCGCCGATTCCGCCGAGCTTTATTTGCTGGCGACGGGATTCAGAGGCTGAGGCGGTTTAACGCCGGATCGGCCGGTCGCTGAAGGCATCGCTGAAGCGCGGGCCGCTGGATCGCCGCCGCTCCGCGTTGAGGCGGCGCTGCCGCTCGATTTCGAAAAGCCGCCGGTCGTTCGCCGTCGTGGCGCGCACGATCGGCCGTTGCGGTGCGCGCGTGACGGTGCGGGCCGGCGCCTGATGCCGGATCGCCGGCACGGCGTGGCTGCGGACGGTCGTGTCCGTCCGCGGCTGCAT
>JAEWJH010000057.1 GCA_023386635.1 Pseudomonadota bacterium | reverse complement strand
GAACAGGACAGGGATAGGATTATAGGCATATAGGAAGAAAGTCAATAGTTTTGAAACGCCACGCTCCCTCCCCGTCATCACCGGGCTTGTCCCGGTGATCCCGATCAGGTGAGCACATGCGCCGCCTGAGCGGGATGGCCGGGTCGAGCCCGGCCATGACGGGATGGAAGGAGCGCGCCTCCCTCGGAGCCTCATGGTGAGAGCTTGCCCTCGGGCTTGACCCGAGGGAGCCCGGCGGAGCCGGGCTTCTCAAACGATGGACTACTGCGGGACTGTGGCCGCCTCGTCCTTCGAGACGGCCGCTATGCGGCCTCCTCAGGATGAGGCGGGGTCAAAATGCCTCTCTCGCAACCTTGCGAGCGCGTGCTACTGCCCCAGCCCGAGCCGCTTGATCAGCGCACCTTTGAACTTGTAGTCCGCCGCCGTCTGGTCGTGGAATTGCTGACCGGAGAGATAAGCGATGCTCTGGCCGGTGTTGCCGATCACCTTGAGCACCGCTTCCGATTTCACCGCGGCTGCGCAGGCCTTTTCCAACGTCGCCTTCACATCGGCCGGAAGGCCCTTCGGCGCATAGAGCCCGTTCTGACCCGGCGGCACCGAGGTCTTCACGCCGAGTTCGCCGGCGGTCGGCACATCGGGAAATGCCGGCTGGCGCTTGTCGGCGAACACCAGCAGCGGGCGGATCTTGTCGTTGCCGCGGATCGACGACAGCGCCGGCGCGCCGAAATCGAGATCGCCCTTCATCAGCACCGGCATCATCGCCGCGTCCCCGCGGAACGGCAGATGCGTCACCTTCACACGCAGCGCCTCGGCCAGATTTTCCACCGAGAGATGCGGAATCGAACCGAGGCCCGCATGGCCGAATGTCAGCCCTTTATCGCCGGCAGCGGCGAACAGTTCCTTCGCCGTCTTGTATGGCGACTGCGCCGGCACCGCGATCGAGAACACGTTCTCGAACACCTGGCAGATATAGTCGAACGACTCGACATTGTAGCGCACGCCCTTCACCAGATACGGCGCGTTGGCGATCGGCGTCGATGGGCCGAACCCGAGCGTGTGGCCGTCCGGCTGCGCCGCCGCGAGCTGGCCGAAGCCGAGCGTGCCGCCGGCGCCGTCACGGTTGATCACCGTGAAGCTCTTGCCGAGCTGGTCCTGCAGCGAAGCCGCCACAGCGCGGCCGATCACATCGACACCGCCGCCGGCGGCGAACGGAATGATCACCTCCACATTATGCGACGGGTAGGGCTGCGCTACGGCCGGCGTCGACGTCAGCGTCGACGTCAGTGTTGACGTCATCAGCAGCGCCGCAGCGGCGGCCTTCCATGTCACGATCATTGCAAATCTCCCGGTGATCTCGCGAAAAATGGTAAGCAAGCCCCGGACGCTCCGTCAAGGAAACGCTGCCAGAGCGCGAGAGGAGGCACAGCATGACCCGCCGCATCGTCGATATCTCCATTCCGCTGGAAAGCGATGTCGCCAGCGATCCGCCGCTCGCGCTGCCGAAGATCCAGTATTTGCGCCACGATCAGACCATCGACCGCATCCGCTCGTTCTTTCCAGGCCTCGAGGCGTCGGATCTGCCGGACAGCGCCGGCTGGGCGCTGGAGAAAGTCGAGATCACCACCCACAACGGCACGCATCTCGATGCCCCCTATCATTTCCATCCGACCATGGATCATGCGCTGGGCCAGCCGAAGCCGGCCATGACCATCGACGATGTGCCGCTCGACTGGTGCTTCCAGCCTGGCGTGAAGCTCGACTTCCGGCATTTCCCCGCAGGCTATGTCGCCACCGCGCACGATGTGGAGGATGAACTCAAGCGCATCGGCCACACGCTCAAGCCGCTGGAGATCGTGCTTGTGAACACCGCCGCCGGTGCGCGCTACGGCCAATCCGACTACATCGACTCCGGCTGCGGCATGGGCCGCGACGCGACGCTGTATCTCACCGAGCGCGGCGTGCGCGTCACCGGCATCGACGGCTGGAGCTGGGACGCGCCTTTCTCCTTCACCGCGCAACGCTATGCGGTGGACCGCGATCCCAGGATCATCTGGGAGGGCCACAAGGCCGGCCGCGATATCGGCTACTGCCATCTGGAAAAACTGCACAACCTCGAAGCCCTGCCGCCGAACGGTTTCATGGTGTCGTGCTTCCCGGTGAAGGTGAAAGCGGCCTCCGCCGGGTGGACCCGCGCGGTGGCGATTTTCGAGGATGAAGGCGAGGATTAGGGACCTGACAATTCGGTCCGAGCGTGCTCTATCTCCGCCGATGACCAGCACCACCCGCCTCGACAGCTTCCGCCGCTTCCTGACGCATCTGCGCGAGCGCACCGGCTTCGCGCCGGGTTTCGTGCTGTGGGACGGCTCGACGGTGCCGGCCGATCTGCCGGCGGATGGGCTCGCGGTCAGCATCGCCGATGAAGGCGCGGTCGCCGCGCTGCTGCGCAAGCCGAAGATCGACACCTTCGCCAATCTGTGGGCCTCGGCGCGCATCGACATCCGCAACGGCACGATCTTCGACCTGGTGGCGCAGCGGCCGAAGGTGCGCACGCGCGATCTGATGAAGAGCCTCGACAAGCGGCTGGTCGTGTCGACGCTGCTGAAATTCCTCACCGTTTCGCGCGGCGGTCCGTGGCCGCTGGAGAATACCGCCGTGCGCGGCACCAGCGACAACAGCGAGGGCGAGAACAAGGAGAACATCTCCTATCACTACGACGTGTCGAACACATTCTACACGCTGTTCCTCGACACGCAGATGCTCTACTCCTGCGCCTACTTCACCGACTGGTCGAACGACCTCGACACCGCGCAGCGCGACAAGCTCGACATGATCTGCCGCAAGCTGCGGCTGCAACCGGGCGAGCGTTTCCTCGACATCGGCTGCGGCTGGGGCGCGCTGGTGTGCCACGCCGCCGAGCATTACGGCGTGACCGCCCACGGCGTCACGCTGTCGGAGGAACAACTCGCGTTGGCGAAGGAGCGGATCGCGGCGCGCGGCCTGAGCGACCGCATCACCGTCGAGCTGAAGAACTACCACGCGCTCGGTGATGAGGCCGCGGGCACGTTCGACAAGATCGCCTCGATCGGCATGTTCGAGCATGTCGGCATCGACAATCATGCGGCCTATTTCGCGACCATCAACCGGCTGCTGCGCCCGCGCGGACTTTACCTGCATCACGCCATCGCCCGCCCGGCGAAGCGGACCGACAAGGAGTTCCGCAAGCATCGACCGGAGTTCGCGGCGCTGGTGCGTTATATCTTTCCCGGCGGCGAGCTCGACCACATCGGCATGTCGGCGGCGAACCTGGAACGCCACGGCTTCGAGGTTCACGACGTCGAAGGTTGGCGGGAACATTATGGCCGCACCTGCCGGCTGTGGCACGACCGCCTGCTGGCCAACCAGGATGCGGCGGTCCGCGAGGTCGGTTCGGTCAAGATGCGGATGTGGCTCGCTTATTTCGCCGGCTGCGCCATCGCCTTTGACCGGTCGACCGTCGGTATTTTCCAGACGCTGGCCTCGAAAAAGGCCCGCGGCCCCTCCGGCCTGCCGCCAACGCGGGCCGACCTGTATCGAGCAGGCTAAAATCAGCTAAAATCGGGTTCGGAATCGGACCCCTTACCGCAATGCGGCCTTATTCGCTCGCTTCGATCCGCGCCCGCTGGCCAGCCCCGCTCCATTTCGAGCTGCTCGCCGGCGTGGGCTTTTGGGGACTTTTGAATCTCGCAATGCCGATCTCCGCCGCGGCGCAGACATCGCCCTGCCGGCACGACGCGACCACGGTTGCGGCGGTCGCCGCCGTGCGCGACGGGCGCACCGTCACGCTCGATGACGGCCGCGAGATCCGCCTCGCCGGCATCGCGGTGCCGGAGGCCGATGAGCCGGGCGCGGAAACCGCGCGCGGTGCGCTCGATGGCCTGCTCGCCGCACGGCGGGTCGTCTTTGCCGGCGCCACCACCGACCGCTACGGCCGCAACGTTGCATACGGTTATGCCGATTCCGATGGACCATCGCTGCAGGAGGCGATGCTCGCCGCCGGCTATGCGCGGCGCGCCGGCCGACCGGTGGCGCAGGACTGCAACGCGGCGCTGACCGCCGCCGAACGGAACGCCCGGCTGGCGCGGCGCGGCCTGTGGGCCGAGGCCGCCTTTGCGCCGCTGCAGGCCGACCAGCCGGCCACGGTGACCGAGGCGCGCGGACGCTTCGCCCTGGTCGAAGGAACCGTGCTTTCGGTGCGCGAAAGCCGCGGCGTCATCTATCTGAATTTCGGCCGCCGCTGGACCCGCGATTTCACCGCCATCGTGCTCAAGCGCAACCAGCGGCTGTTTGCCGCCGCCGGCATGACATTGACCGCGCTCGAAGGCCGCCGTATTCGCGTGCGCGGCTTCATCGAACAACGCTCCGGCCCGATAATCGAAGCCGCCACACCCGACCAGATCGAACGCGCCGACACGACGACGGCGGCCCGCCCATGATGACGATGCGACGCACGAGGACAGGACGGATGACGCGCGGCGCCCGAGGCGTTCTCGTCGCGCTCGCGGCGCTGTGGCTCGCGTCGTGCGCGCAGATCCCGGATACGTCGCGGCAGGTGACGCTGCCGCAGGCGCCGAAGGCGACGGAAGCCAGCACCGCCGTTCAGAAGGAGCACGCGCGCATCCTCGCGGCCTATGGCGGCGAATACGACGACGCGAGGCTTGAAACGCTGGTGAACCGCACCGTCGCCCGGCTGGTGGCGGCATCGGAACGGCCGGATCTCAAATACCGCGTCACCATCCTCAACTCGCCGGCAGTGAACGCTTTCGCGCTGCCGACGGGGCAAATTTACGTAACGCGCGGCCTGCTGGCGCTTGCCAACGACACGTCGGAAATCGCCTCGGTGCTGTCGCACGAGATGGCGCATGTGATCGCCCGCCACGCCGCAATCCGCGAAGAGCAGGCCAAGCAGGCGGCGATCGTCTCCACCGTCGTGAGCGACGTTCTCAGCGACCCCAATCTCGGCGCGCTGGCGCTCGCGAAGTCCAAGCTGGCGCTGGCGAGCTTTTCGCGCGCGCAGGAGTTCGAGGCGGACGGCATCGGCGTCGGCATCGCCGCGCGGGCAGGCTTCGACCCATTCGGCGCGTCGCGCTTCCTGATGGCGATGGAGCGCAACGCCAACCTCAAACCCCTCGGTACATCCGATCCGCGCTCGCTCGATTTCATCTCCTCGCATCCGTCAACGCCGGAACGCGTGCGCAACGCGCAGCTCAATGCGCGGCAATTCACGGCGCCGGGCGCCGGCGCGCGCGAGCGCGCCGAATATATCGGCGATCTCGACGGCATGGTCTACGGCGAGGACCCGAGCGAAGGCTTCGTGCGCGGCCGCCGCTTCCTGCATGCGCGCCTCGGCTTCACCTTCACCGCGCCGCAGGGCTTCACGCTCGACAACACCGCACAGGCCGTGCTCGGCCTCAATGACGGCGGCTCGCAGGCGATGCGCCTCGATGTGGTGCAGGTACCGGTCGAGCAGTCGCTGACCAGCTATCTCGCCTCCGGCTGGATCGAGAACATCGACCAGCGCAGCGTCGAGGCCGTCACCATCAACGGTTTCCCGGCGGCGACTGCGACGGCGAAGGGCGATCCGTGGGGGTTCCGGCTTTATGTCGTGCGCTTCGGCAGCGACGTCTATCGCTTCATCTTCGCCGCCAAGAACACGACGCCGGAGATCGACCGCAGCTTCAAGGAAGCGATCCATACTTTCCGCCGCATGAGCCTGAAGGAGATCCGCGAGACGCGGCCGCTGCGGATCAAGATCGTCAAGGTGAAGGCCGGCGACACGGTGGAAAGCCTGGCGCGGCGCATGGCGCTGCACAATCAGGTCGACCGATTCCGCGTGATCAACGGCATCGAGCCAGGTCAGGCGCTCAAGCCCGGCGAGCCGGTGAAAATCGTGGTGGAGTAGCCGCCGCCAGCGCCTGAAATTGCTGGATGGGCGGCAATATCCTATCTCCGTCATGGCCGGGCGAAGTCCCGGCCATCCCGATAAGGGTGGCACAACGCCCCTAAGCGGGATGCCCGGCACAAGGCCGGGCACATGCCCGAATTACGCAATGTGCCGATCGCTACATCTGTCGGCTTCGTTCTGTTTAAAGCACCGGCAGCTTCTGCCGCAGCTTGAAATAGCCCGGCCACGGGTCCTTGCCGCGCAACGTCTTCACCATCTCGCCGACTGCGGCGGGATGCGCATTCGGCAACCGCGTCAGCGCTGTCCACGACACCGGCACCGCGACATGGGCGCCCTTGCGCGACCGCGTCGAGAACGGACAGATCGCCGTCGCGCCGCGCTGGTTGCGCAGATAGTCGACGAAGATGCGGCCCTTGCGTTTCGCCTTCGCCATATTGGCGACGAACCGCTCCGGCTCCTCCTCCTCCATCAGCCGCGCCATCGCCTCGGCGAAATCCTTGTGCTGGTCCCAGCTATGACCGCGCGTCAGCGGCGCGATCACGTGCACGCCCTTGCCGCCTGTCACCATCGGGAAGGATTCGAGCCCGAGTTTTTTCAAGCGGCTGCGCATGTCGCGCGCGGCGCTCCGCACCGCCGCGAAGTCGAGCCCTTCATCGGGATCGAAATCAAACACCAGCCGGTCCGGCTTCTCCACATCGTCCACATGGCATTGCCAGATGTGCAGTTCGAGCACACCGACCTGCACCGACGCGATCAGGCCCTGCAGGTCGGTGATGTAGAGATAATCCTGCTTGCCGGATTTCTCGCGGATCGGCACTTTCTCGAACTGCTCGGGAAAGCCATCCGACGCATGCTTCTGGAAGAAACACGCCTTGCCGCTGCCCTGCGGACAGCGCACCAGACTGATCGGCCGGTCGACGATATGCGGCAGCATGCGGTCGGCGACGGCGATGTAGTGCTCGATCAGTGCGCGTTTGGTGACATTGTGATCGGCAAACAATACGCGATCCGGATGGGTGACGCGCACGCCCTCGATCATCTCCGAGCCGCCGTCGGCGGTCGCGCGCTTTGACACCGGAGCGCTGCGCTTTTTCGCCTGCTTCGCCTTTGCCGCGACGCTGCGCACTGCTTTCTTGGTCGGCATTTCCTTCTCCCGCACAACTTCACGCGCCGGCTTGTCGCCGCGCAGGCCCTTGAATGCGCCCTGCCGCACCAGTCCGTCGCGCGTCCAGCCGCGAAACTCGATCTCGGCGACAAGCTTCGGCTCGACGAAATGCGCGTGCCGGGCGATAGCGCGCGGCACATCATCGACGGGCGACGACGGGCGCGCCAACGCCTTGAATTCCGCCGCGAGTCGTTCCAGCCGCGCGCCGGTATAGCCGGTGCCGACGCGGCCGGCGTAGCGCAGCTTGCCGCCATCATGCACCGCCAACAACAACGACGAGAACGGCCGCCCGGCCTTGTCGGAGGCCCGCCAGCCGATGATGACGAATTCCTGCTCCATGCCGCATTTGATCTTGAGCCAACCTTTGGTACGGCCGGAGCGATAAGGCGCATCGGCGCGCTTGGCGATGATGCCTTCGAGCTTGAGTGCGCAGGCGCGCGCGAACATCGCCTCGCCCTCATTCTCGATGTGGTCGGAATAAACAAGCGGCGCCTTGGCGGCACCGATAAGCGCGCGCAGTTTGTCCTTGCGCTCGCGCAGCGGCAAACCGCGCAGATTCTTACCGTCCAACTCCAGCAGATCGAACAGGTAATAAACCAGTTTGCCGGAGCCGGTGGAGAGAGCGTCCTGCAGAGCACCGAAATCGGTATGGCCCTGCGCATCCGCCACCGCGATTTCGCCGTCGAGCACAGCGTCGCGACACGGCAGCGCCTGCAAGGCCGGCACCAGCGCGGCGAATTTCTCGGTCCAGTCGAGACCGTTGCGCGTGCGGATGGCGACGCGACCGCCGGCGAGCGACGTCACCGCGCGATAGCCGTCGTATTTGATTTCGTAAAGCCAGCCGGAGCCCTGCGGCGGTTCATCCACCAAGGTCGCCAGTTGCGGCGCGACGAAAGCAGGCAGTTTGCCGCCACCATTTCCGACGGCGGCGGCGGCACGCCTCGCGTCAGACCCTACTGTCTTTTTTTTTGAGCCGATCGGCGGTGCGCAGGCGCAGCGATAATGTCCGGCTCGTCCGAAGCGGCCGCGCGGTCTTTGCGGTTCGAATGCCAGACACGCTTTCCTTCGGCGATCTCGTCCATGCTGCGGCCGCTGGCGACGCTTGTCATCTCACGCTCGGTGATAAGCTTTCCGGTGCGCTTGACGTAATCGTCGAGCTCCTTGATCAGCAGCCAGTTGTCCTTGTCCTTCGGACTGCGCGCGCGCAGCCGCACCAGGGCCCATTTGCCGTGCAGCCGCTCGCCGTGAAGGATGAAAGCGAGCTTGCCCTTGCGCAATGCTTCGTCGACATCGACGCCCCCATTGGCGTCTTTTTGCGGCTCCCAGGTCCCGCGGTCCCACAGCATCACCGTGCCGCCGCCATATTCGCCTTGCGGGATCGTTCCCTCAAACCCGCCGTAATCGACGGGATGATCCTCGACGTGCACGGCGAGCCGCTTGTCGTCCGGATTTTCGCTTGGCCCTTTCGGCACGGCCCAGCTCAGCAGCGTGCCGTTCCATTCCAGCCGGAAATCATAATGCAGCCGCGAGGCGTCGTGCTTCTGGATCAGATAGGAGAGCTTGCCGGCCTTGCTGGCGCGGCGGCGCGCGCCACTCGGCTCCGCGGTCTTCCTGAAATCGCGCTTGGCCTTGTAGCGGCCGAGCGGATCGGTTGCCGAGGCCTGTGACGACGACGCGCGGCGCTTGGCAGCGCTCGTCGTCTTCGCTTTGCTTCTCGCTGACGCGCGTTTCTTTGCTGTCCGCTTGGTTGCTGGCTTGGCTGTCCGCTTGGCCATGGCTCAGGCTGCCTTGCGTTTCGATTTGCCGGCTTTCTTCGCCGCCTTCTTCGCGGGTTTCTTGCGCGCCGAGGCGCTCCGCGTGCGCGATTTGCCTTTCGCCTTGCTGCCGCTCGCCCCGCTGTCGCCGCGCACCGAACGCTTCAGCGCATCCATCAGATTGATCACGTTGGAGGCCGGCGCCGCCTCTTCGATCGCCTTCGGCGCACGCTTCTCGACCTTGGCCTCGATCAGTTCGCGCAGCGCGGTGGTGTAGGCGTCCTTGAATTGCTCCGGATGAAACTTGCCGGCTTTTTTCTTGATCAGCTCCTCGCCGAGATCGAGCAGTTCCTTGTCGGGCTTGCTGTCGGCAATGTCGTCAAACGCGGAATCCGCTTTCTTGACCTCGTCGGCATAGCGGATCGTTTCCATCACCAGCCCGCGGCCGCACGGCTTGATCGCCACGATCGAGCTTTGTCCGCGCACGACGATCTGGCCGAGGCCGATCTTGCGTGTCTTCTTCAAGGCGTCGCGCAGCACAGCATAGGCTTCGTCGGCGTCATCGCTGTCGCCGGCTGGGAGCACGAAGAACGGCCGCTCGAAATAGATCGGATCAATGTCGTCCTGATCGACGAACTGCACCAGGTCGACCGACTTCTTCGCCTCGAGCTTGACCTCGTCGATCTCCTCGTCGGAGAGCAGGACATATTTGCCCTTCTCCACCTCGTAGCCTTTGACGATATCGTCGGCATCGACGGGCCCGATACCGGGCACGACCTTTTCGTAGCGGATGCGCTTGCCGCTCGGCTCATGCACCTGATGGAAGGCGATGCGGTGCGACGATTTGGTGGCGGGGACGACTTCCACCGGGATCGACACCAGCGCGAGCCGAATCCGTCCCGACCAGTAGGCGCGCGTGGCCATGATATGCCTCTCGTGACGCGATACGCGATACTAACCGAAGAGAACGGCTGTCGGCAGAACGGGTTCCCTCCGGTCATGGGCCACGCCCCGGATCGGTCCAGGCAAAGAAAAAGCCCGGCAGAACGCCGGGCTTTTTGTCGTCTGGGTCGGATCGGAGCGGATCAGGCCGCTTCGTCCGCCGATTCCTCGTCGGAGCCGCCCTCTTCGCCCTCGCCATCGGCGGCGGCCTCGGCCGGCTTCGGTCCGCGCCGCGGGCCCTTGGCCAGCGCCGCTTCGATCTCCTTGATCGCCTCGGTCTCGGTCACCTTCTGCACCGCGGCGACTTCCCGCGACAGGCGGTCGAGCGCCGCTTCATAAAGCTGGCGTTCGCTGTAGGACTGCTCCGGCTGGCTTTCCGAGCGGAACAGATCGCGCACCACCTCGGCGATGGCGACGATGTCGCCGGAGTTGATCTTGGCTTCGTATTCCTGCGCGCGGCGCGACCACATGGTGCGCTTGATGCGGGCGCGGCCCTTGAGGGTTTCCAGCGCCTTCTTGACCAGCGCCGGCTCGGAGAGCTTGCGCATGCCGACCGCGACGATCTTGGCGGTGGGGACCCGCAGGGTCATCTTGTCCTTGATGAAGCTGATGACGAACAGTTCGAGCTTGGCGCCCGCGATCTCCTGCTCCTCGATCGCCATGATCTGGCCGACGCCATGCGCCGGATAGACGATGAATTCGCCGGTCTTGAAACCGTGGCGCTGCTGCGTGGTCTTCTTGGTGGTCGTCGTCGGCATTCCGGGAACTGCTCCTTGACCGGCGGCCTTGGCAACCGGCGCCTTCGGTACGGAGACCTTGGGGGCGGCAGCCTTGGAGCCGGGAACTTTGGCGGGCGCCGCGGCGCGGGCGGACCCACGAGCGGCAGGGGGTGGCCGCCGCGTCGCCGCAGCGGGTTTCTTGGCGCTCCGGCTGGAACCGGAGGTTGTCTTCTTCGATTTCTGACGCGATTTATCTGCCACTGCTTGACGCGTGGAACGCACGCCCTCTCAAAGACCCTGGAAATCCGGCAAAGCTTGACCGTTGGCTCTGAACAAGCCGCACCGAGCGCTTATTTTCGCTTATTGTGGCCTATATAGCACATTTTCGGCCAAAATCAAAGCTTTATCGCCCTGCGGCAAAGGCAGGATACCCCCGCCGAAGGGGGGATTTACCGGGTTGGGTTAATGCCGGGCGGAGCCTTTCAGGGCAAAGCCGGCGGTCGGCTTAACCGGCCGTCAGTCGCCCTCGCCCGGCTTCGGCGAGAAATACTTCTCGAACTTGTCCGGCACCCCTTCCCACTCCTTAGCGTCGGCGGGCGGGTCCTTCTTGACCGTGATGTTGGGCCAGGTCTTGGAGTATTCGGCGTTGAGCGCAAGCCACTGGTCGAGCCCCGGTTCGGTATCCGGCTTGATCGCCTCGGCCGGGCATTCCGGTTCGCAGACGCCGCAGTCGATGCATTCGTCCGGATGGATCACCAGCATATTCTCGCCTTCGTAGAAGCAGTCCACCGGACAGACTTCGACGCAGTCCATATGCTTGCACTTGATGCACTGTTCGTTGACGACGTAGGTCATCGCACTCTTTCGCTCACAAGCCCTGTGCTTTCAAACCTTGCCAGTGTCCCAGACTGACGGATGTGGCGTAACGCAGTCGCCCGAACGCTGCAAGCGGCCGGTGGATCGGATCAGCCCAGCGACCGGTAAAGGGCCTGCCCGGCGGCCGGCGGGCCCCGGCGCTCGCTGAAACTCTGCACCGCCAGCACCCGGACCGAACGGTCGAGTGCGACCGTCACCACGTCCTCGATCCGCACCGGGTGTCCCGGTGTCGCGACACGCTGGCCGTTGATGCGCACGAAGCCGGCGGCGACCAGTTTTGCGGCGTCGCTGCGCGTGCGCACCACCCGCGCATGCCAAAGCCATTTGTCCACGCGCTGGCGCTCGGGCAGAGAGGGTTGCGGCGCAGCAGTCAGCAGACCGTCCTGTTTTCTTGTTACTTTTCCTTGGCGTCCTCGAGCTGCTGCTTGAGCGCAGCGAGCTTGGCGAACGGCGAGTTCGGATCGGCGACCTTCTCGCGGCGCGGCGGGGCCGACGAGACGAACATCGGCCTTTTGTCGCGACGGTCGCCACGATCGCGACCATCCCTGTCACGCCCGCCTTTGCCAAAGTCGCGCTTGCCGAAATCACGTTTGCCAGAGTCGCCTTTGCCGGCCTCACCTTTCCCGTGACGCGGCCTGCCCTGATGCTCGCCGCGCGGGCGATCGCCCTGCGGACGGCCAGGCCGCTGATGCGGTCGATCGTGACGCCGTTCCTGCGACTGTTCGCCTTCAACGGCAGCAACCGGCGCGCCGTCCGCCGATGCATTGATGGTTGCTGCCATGGCCGTCGCCGCCTGATGCTGGCGATGGCGGTGGCGATTGCGCGGCTGATGCTGGCGATGCTGCGCGCGGCCCTGCGGCCGCCACACCTCGACCATCTCGGCGTCAGCAGCCGGCGCCGCATCTGCGGCAGCTTCAGGAGCAGTTTCGGCAACTGCTTCGACTGCCAAATCCGCCGGCGTTTCCGACGTTGTTTCCGCCGTCGTTTCAGCCGGAGCGTCCGCGGCCGGCGCGGCCTCAGTCTCTCCGGTTTCGGCCGCAGCGCCATCGACAGACGGCGCGGCGGTTTCCTCGGCCGCAACGCCGTCCATCTCGACAGCCACATCGGCGGCTTCAACCGCATCGTCCCCCGGCGCGTCGGTCGCGGCCGGTTCGGATGGTGTTGTCGCAACGTCCGTTGCCGCTGCTTCCACCACCGGCTCAACGACAGACTCTTGCGGTTTCGGCTTGCGGTCCATGCGATAACCGAGCGCGCGCAGGATCGACGCGAAATCCTCGCCGGCCGCGCCGGTGAGCGAGGTCATCGCTGTCGTCACCGTGAAACCGCCGCCAGGAAACACGCCAGCCGGCTTCGGCGTCGTCATACTGTCGCGCCACGCCAGCGCCGGACGAATGAGATCGGCCAGCCGCTCAAGAATATCGACGCGCACCGCACGCTCGCCACACACGCGATAACCGGACGTGCGGTAAAGCGCCGCCGGAATATCCTTGTCGATCGCGACCGAGGTGCGGCCGCTCGCGGCGATGTGTTGCAGCGTGTCGACGCCGGTGACGTCCGGCGCTTCGTTCTTCAACGCCCACAGCTGCGTCGCCAGCGAACGCGGCGCCGGCTTCAAGAGCAGCGGCACATAGATGTGATAGGCGCCGAACCGAACGCCGTATTTGCGCAAGGTGGCGCGCGACGGCTGGTCGAGCGTCTTGACGTCCTCGGCCACCTTCTGCCGGTCGAGCACGCCCAGCGCCTCGACGAGCTGGAACGCGATGCCGCGCGCCAGGCCGGTGATGTCTTCGGCAGCGTTCAATGCGAACAGCGGCGCCAGCAGCTTCTCGACATGGTTCTTGAGCCACAGGTCGAGCCGGGCCTGCACCAGTTCGCGCGACGGTCCGGTCAGGTGCTCGTCGGCGACGATACGCACGCGCGGCCGCAGCACGTCATCGCCCGCGGCGAGCTTGCCGACCACGTCGCCGATCCAGCGGATCGCGCCATCGCTCGCCAGCACGATCTGATCGCCCGAGGCTTGCGACAGCTTGATCGCCCGCGCCTCGATCTCCCCGGCCAGCGCCTTCTGCGCGGCGCCCTGCAAGGCCTTGGCCTCGGAGCCGCCTGCCGTCGCATCCGGTGCGAACACGAATCCATCCAGACGGCCGATCACATGACCTTCGACCGTCACTTCGCCAGTTTTACCGATATCAGTTTCCAAGGTGCTCTTCTCTCGCAGGCGCCGCATCAATACGCTGGTTCGACGGTCGACGAAACGTTCGGCAAGCCGTTCGTGCAAGGCATCGGACAATTTGTCCTCAACCTGCCGCGCGACACCCTGCCATGCTTCGGGGTCGGCGAGCCAATCCGGGCGGTTCGCCACGTAAGTCCACGTCCTGACATGTGCGATCCTGGCCGAGAGGGTGTCGATGTCGCCGTCGGTACGATCGGCCTGCGTCACCTGCTGCGCAAACCAGTCGTCAGGGATTTTACCCTTCCGCTGCAGAAATCCATAGAGGGTCACCACCAGTTCCGCATGGGTCGCCGGCGCGATCTTGCGGTAGTCAGGAACCTGGCAGACGTCCCAGAGGCGCGCGATGTCGGCCTTGTGCCGCGCCAGCGCCCTGGTGTCGTCGTCGCGCGCGGCGTGGTCGAGCACCAGAATATCCTCCCCCACCGGCGCGCGGGTCAGCCCCTGCTCGTCCGGCACCAGCGCCAGCGAGGCCTGCAGCGCTCCGATCGAGGAGAAATCGAGCGTACTGTTGCGCCATTGCAGCAGCCGCACCGGATCGAAGGTGTGGTTCTCCAGCGCGTGGACGAGATCCGGCTCGAACGGCGGACAGCGGCCGGTGGTGCCGAATGTGCCATCGCGCGTGGCACGACCGGCACGGCCGGCGATCTGCGCCAGTTCGGACGGATTGAGCTTGCGGAATTGATATCCGTCAAATTTTCGGTCGGACGCGAACGCGACGTGATCAACGTCGAGATTGAGCCCCATGCCGATCGCATCGGTGGCCACGAGATAATCCACATCGCCGGACTGGTAGAGCGCGACCTGCGCGTTGCGCGTGCGCGGCGACAGCGCGCCCAGAACCACCGCAGCGCCGCCGCGCTGGCGGCGGATCAGTTCGGCGATGGCATAAACCTCGTCGGCGGAGAACGCGACGATGGCGCTGCGGCGCGGAAGCCGCGTCAATTTCTTCTCGCCGGAGAAAGTGAGCATCGACAGCCGCGGACGGCTCACCACATTGGCGCCGGGCAACAGCTTGTCGACCACGGGCCGCAGGGTCGCGGCGCCGAGCACCAGCGTCTCCTCGCGGCCGCGCCGGTTGAGGATGCGGTCGGTGAACACATGCCCGCGATCGAGATCGGCGCCGAGTTGCGCCTCGTCGATGGCGACGAAGGCGACGTCGAGATCGCGCGGCATCGCTTCGACGGTGGAGACCCAGTAGCGCGGATTGCGCGGCTTGATCTTCTCCTCGCCGGTGATCAGCGCGACGTTCTCGGCGCCCGCGCGCGCGACGACCTTGTTGTAGACCTCGCGCGCCAGGAGCCGCAGCGGCAGGCCGATGACGCCCGAGGAATGCGCCAGCATCCGCTCGATGGCGAGGAAGGTCTTGCCGGTGTTGGTCGGGCCGAGCACCGCGGTCACGCCCTGCCCGCGCAGCCGCGGTTCACGCGCTGCAAAAGTCGCCGGGGAAGGAACGGAGGACGGCATAGAAGCGCTCAATCAGCCGGCGCGACGCGCGGCACTGTCTCACATTGCGACAGATGGGGAATGCGCGGCGCATCCATCCACCCGGGCGGTTAAGATTCGGAACGAGTCTGGAACGAACAGCGCCCGAATCGCTGACCTTGTCCGGGTTGGGTTTCGTTCACGGCGATATCTGGAAGGCCGTGACGCCTTGGCTACTAGATCGTGTAAATCCAGTCCCGCCGCAAGGGCGAAACCGCGATCCATCCGTTAACGGCGAGACGGACTCCGATCGGCTGAAGAGTCAAGCCGCGCCTCGCAGGCCCTACTGCGTCTTCTCGTTCGACGCGGCCTGGACCGTGGAGACGAAATCGTTGGCTTCGAGCACCGCGAGACCGATCGGCGTCGGGATCGAGACGCGATACGGCACGACCACGCGCGTGCCGGCCATCGGCGCCAGCCATACCTCCATGTCGCGCTGCTTCATCAGGTACTTCACCGCCGTGCGCGACAGGATGAAGCCGGCAATCGGCTTGAAATACACCGCGCAGACGACGACCGGGCCTTCATAGCCCTTGTCGGAGCGCACATGATCCATGCGTTTATAGGTCAGTTGCAGGTCGTAGCGCGTGCGGCCGTCGAACACCGCGGCGGTGTGGCACGCATCGGGCCCCAGCGTGGCGGCCGTTCCCGGCACGCGCAGAATCGAGGCCGAGAGCGGATCGGACACGCCGCGCCGATGCGCGTCGGTGATCGGCACGCGCTCGTCGTCCGGCTCGATCGGCGGCTGCACGGCCGCGTCTTTCACCACGCCGTTGTTGACCAGAAGCTTGACGCTGTCGGTCTTCTTTTCGGTCTTGAGCAGGCTCGCATAGATCGCGGAGGCCGCAGCTCCAAAGCTGCCGCGAACCGAGCCATTGCCCTCGCCGCTGGCGAAAATCCGCAGCAGGCCGACAGTGCCGCCGCGCACGCTCGCGCTGTAGCGACTGCCGTTGACGTCGACGGACCAGTTGCCGCGTCCGACCGGAATGCCACCGAGCGAGGCGGTATAGGTCGCTTCCAGCTTGCCACCGCCCTGCTGGGCCTGAGCGGGTGCCGCCGCCAGCAGGATCGGCATCGCCAGCATCAGGAAGCGCATCCGTGGAAACCGCAAAGGCATCGGGGCTGAAGCCATGATGGAGGCTGTTATCGCGTCTTGAACAGAACCGCCGCACTATATCCGAGCCGGCCGGCCGTGCAGTGTCTCTCACATCGGACAGAGGCCGCTGGCATCCGCCGATGTGGACAACAGCCCCGATTCTGGGGCGGAATGCGCCGATTATATGGTTCGCCGGCCGTTTGACCGGCCGGAAACCATGCCACGGCCCCCCATGCGGACATGGGCGCAGGACATGGGAGCCGGACACGGCGGAAAGGCCTGTTTTCCGGCATTTTCCGGCGATCCGGCCCCGAATCGGCCCTCCCCGGCGCTTGACGCGGAAGCCCCCCCTCTCTATACGTCCGGCCGAATTCCAATGATCCCTGATCGGATCTGATCGCTGCTCTGCCCGCAGACGTCGCAGTCGTGGGCTCGAGCCGCCAGCACGCTAAACGAGACCACACTTAGCGAGACCAGAGGCGAAGATGTCTTTCCGTTGCGATCTCACGGGCAAGAAGCCGTTGGTTGGCCACAAGGTGAGCCACTCCAACATCAAGACCAAGCGTCGGTTCCTGCCGAACCTGCGGATGGTCACCCTTGCCTCGGAAACCCTCGGCCGTGCGTTCCGCCTGCGGATTTCGGCGAATGCGCTGCGCACCGTCGACCACCGTGGCGGCCTCGACGCCTTCCTGCTCAAGGCCTCCAACGAGGATCTCGCGCCGAAGGCGCTGCGCATCAAGCGCGACCTCGAGAAGAAGCGCGCCAGCGCAGCCTGATCGCCGCATCCGCGTGACAGACAGCAGCCCGGCGGCGACGCCGGGCTTTTTTGTTGGCCAGAAGGCGCCCGGCACGCTTTCGGCCTGCGGCAGGGGCCGCCGGATACCCGATTTCTGCTGTAAAACGCGGCAAATGACCCCATTTTGCATGGGTCGTTAGCACAATCGTCGATTTCGCCGGCCGGCCCCTTTCTGCTAGGTTGCCGCGCGTTCGCAACCCGACCTTACATTCCCGAAAAGTGTGCCCCGCAGGGGTCCACGGAGTTCCAATGGCTACCCAGGAAGCAACCGCCGCCCAGATGCCGGACATGAAAGTGTCTGTCCGGCAGGTCTTCGGCATCGACAGCGATCTCGAAGTCCCCGCTTATTCCGCGGCCTCCGAACACGTCCCGGATACCGATCCGGACTACCGTTTCGACAAGCCGACGACGCTCGCCGTTCTGGCCGGCTTCGCGCGCAACCGTCGCGTGATGATCACCGGCTATCACGGTACCGGCAAGTCGACGCATATCGAACAGGTGGCGGCGCGGCTGAACTGGCCGATGGTGCGCGTCAATCTCGACAGCCACATCAGCCGTATCGACTTGATCGGCAAGGACGCCATCGTCATCAAGGACGGCAAGCAGGTCACGGAATTCCGCGACGGCATCCTGCCCTGGGCCTACCAGAACAATATTGCGCTCTGCTTCGACGAATACGACGCCGGCCGTCCGGACGTGATGTTCGTGATCCAGCGCGTGCTGGAATCCTCCGGCCGTCTGACGCTGCTCGACCAGAGCCGCGTGATCAAGCCGCATCCGGCGTTCCGGTTGTTCGCGACCGCCAACACGGTCGGCCTCGGCGATACGTCGGGCCTCTACCACGGCACGCAGCAGATCAACCAGGCGCAGATGGACCGCTGGTCGATCGTCACCACGCTGAACTATCTGCCGCACGACAACGAGGTCGAGATCATCCTCGCCAAGGCGAAGCACTATCGCAACGAGCAGGGCCGCGACATCGTCAACAAGATGGTGCGCGTCGCCGATCTCACCCGCAACGCCTTCATCAACGGCGACATCTCGACGGTGATGAGCCCGCGCACGGTGATCACCTGGGCGGAGAACGCCGACATTTTCCAGGACGTCGGCTTCGCGTTCCGGCTCACCTTCCTCAACAAGTGCGATGAGCTGGAGCGGCCGATCGTCGCCGAGTTCTATCAGCGCTGCTTCGGTCAGGATCTGCCGGAAAGCGCCGTGAACGTGGCGTTGAGTTGACCGCTGTCATGCGCGGACTTGATCCGCGCATCCATCTTCCGATCTAAGCTGGATTGCCGGGTCAAGCCCGGCAATGACAGAGGCGGATAGCAAGGCAGTCGTAGGCGAATGCCCCCGAACACGATCAAAACCAAGGCCCCCGCCAAGGAAGCGCCGAACGAGCCGTTCAAGCGCGCCGTGACCGGCTGCCTGCGCGCCATCGCCCGCAACCCGGAGCTGGAAGTGGCGTTCGCCGCCGAGCGTCCGGGCCTGATGGGCGGCAAGGCGCGACTGCCGGAGCCGCCGCGCAAGCTGACGCGGCGCGAGGCGACGATCGTGCGCGGCCATTCGGACTCGATCGCGCTGCGGCTCGCCTGCCACGATCCGGCGGTGCATCGCCGGCAGGTGCCAGCCGGCCAGCAGGCGCGCGCGGTGTTCGATGCGGTCGAGCAGGCCCGCGTCGAAGCAATCGGCGCGCGGCGCATGGAGGGTGTCGCCAAGAACCTCACGGCGATGCTCGACGACAAATTCCATCGCGGCAAATTCGACGACGTCACCGACCGCGCCGATGCGCCGATCGAGGACGCCATCGCCATGATGGTGCGCGAGCGGCTGACCGGACTCGCGCCGCCGCCGGCCGCGCGCAAGCTGGTCGATCTGTGGCGGCCGGTGATCGAGGAGCGCGCCGGCGCGAGCCTCGACCGGCTGGAGGAGTGGGTCGAGGATCAGCGACACTTTGGCGATATCGTCCATGACTTGCTCGACCAGCTCGACATGGGTGACGACCGCTCGAGCGATTCCGAGGACGACGACGCCGAGGATGGCGAGGACGAAGAGCGCCGCCAGGATTCCAGCGAGGACGGCGAAGCACCCAACGCCGACGAACAGCAGCAGTCGCAGATCGAGGACACCGAGCAGTCCGCCGAGGACATGCCCGACAGCGACACCGAAGCATCGGAAGCGCCGACCTCGGAGATGGGCGAAGACGGCGAGATGGGCGACACCGAGACGCCCGGCGAGCCGTGGCGTCCCGGCGAGCAGGGGCGCAACGAACCGCGCGGTCCGGAATATCACCCCTTCGTCGGCAAGTTCGACGAGATCATCGCCGCCGAAGACCTGTGCGAGCCGGAAGAACTCGACCGGCTGCGCGGCTATCTCGACAAGCAGCTCTCGCATCTGCAGGGCGTCGTCGCGCGGCTCGCCAACCGGCTGCAGCGCCGGCTGATGGCGCAGCAGAACCGCTCCTGGGACTTCGACCTCGAGGAAGGCCAACTCGATCCGGTGCGCCTGCCGCGCATCATCATCGATCCGATGCACGCGCTGTCGTTCAAGCAGGAGAAGGACACCACCTTCCGCGACACCGTGGTGACGCTGCTGCTCGACAATTCCGGCTCGATGCGTGGACGGCCGATCACCGTCGCCGCCACCTGCGCCGACATTCTCGCGCGCACGCTGGAGCGCTGCGGCGTCAAGGTCGAGATCCTCGGCTTCACCACGCGCGCGTGGAAGGGCGGGCAATCCCGTGAATCGTGGCTCGCGTCCGGCAAGCCGGCCAATCCCGGCCGCCTGAACGACTTGCGCCACATCATCTACAAGTCGGCCGACGCGCCGTGGCGGCGCGCACGCAAGAATCTCGGCCTGATGATGCGCGAGGGCTTGCTGAAGGAGAACATCGACGGCGAAGCGCTGGACTGGGCGCACAAGCGCCTGCTGGCCCGCCCCGAGCAGCGCAAGATCCTGATGATGATCTCCGACGGCGCGCCGGTCGACGACTCCACGCTGTCGGTCAATCCCGGCAATTATCTCGAACGGCATCTGCGCTGGATCATCGAAGAGATCGAGACCCGCTCGCCGGTGGAGCTGATCGCCATCGGCATCGGTCACGACGTGACGCGCTACTATCGCCGCGCCGTCACGATCGTCGATGCGGAAGAACTCGGTGGCGCGATGACCGAGAAGCTCGCGGAATTGTTTGACGATCATGCGCAGCAGGCGGCAGCGCCGCGGCGGCGTGGACCACGGAGACGGGTTGCGTGACATCCGCCGGGGGGCGTGCGGACACACGACGCTGGTTGAAACTGTGCGCCGCGCTGATGCTGATCGCGGTGCTGCCGGCGGCTGCCGATTCACCGCGCATGGCGGGACCGCCGCGCGGGCTGGAGATCGTCGCTCGGCCGATCGATTCCTTCGACGTGCGCGACGCCAGCCGGCGCCGCTTCGGCCAGCTCGAATATATCGGCGGCATCGAACTCACCTCGCCCGACAAGGATTTCGGCGAACTATCTGCGCTGCGCCTGAATGAGGCCGGCACGCATTTCATGTCGGTCAACGACAAGGGTCGCTGGTTCCGCGGCCGGATCGTTTATCGCGACGGCAAGCCAGCCGGCATCGCCGACGCAGAGACCGCGCCGATCCTTGGCGCCGACGGCGCGCCGCTCGCCGATCGCGGCTGGTTCGATACGGAATCGCTCGCCGATGACGGCGAAGGGACGCTCTATGTCGGCGTCGAGCGCGTGAACCAGATCGTCCGCTTCGATTACGGTCGGGACGGATTGCTGGCGCGAGGCGCGCCGATCGACGTGCCGCCGGCGGTGAAGACCCTGCCGTTCAATCAGGGGCTGGAGACGTTGGTCTTCATCCCGCGCAAGCACAAACCACTCGGCGGCACGCTGGTCGCGATCTCGGAGCGCGGCCTCGACCGCGACGGGAACATCCTCGGTTTCCTGATCGGTGGCGCGCATCCCGGCGCATTCACCATCAAGCGCAGCAATGATTACGACGTCACCGACGCCGCCGTTTTGCCGGACGGCAATGTGCTGATCCTCGAACGATTCTTCGCACCGACCCGCGGCATCGCCATGCGCATCCGCCGGCTCAACGCCGACGAAATCCGGCCCGGCGCGGTCGTTGACGGCCCGGTGCTGATGGAAGCCGATATGGGCTATCAGATCGACAACATGGAAGGCCTCGCCGTCCACCGCAACGCGGCCGGCGAGTTGGTGCTGACGCTGATTTCCGACGACAATTTCAACGTGATCCAGCGCACGCTGCTGCTGCAGTTCAAGCTGGTCGAGCCGTAGCGC
>JAEWJH010000047.1 GCA_023386635.1 Pseudomonadota bacterium | reverse complement strand
CCGCCGGCGGCCTCGATCAGCTTGAACCGCTTGCCGAGGAAGGCCTCGGTCGCGACCGCAACCACCTGATCGTAGGAGACGGTGTCCTTCACCTTGTCGGATTTCGCGGAGTCGGCGAGGTCGATGGTCAGGATCATGTCGATATTGAAGCCCTGGCCGACCTTGCCCTCATAGGCCATCACGCCATGGAAGGCATGCAGCGCCAGACCCCTGATGAAAATCGTGTCGCTCATTGGAGGCTCCGCAACGCGGCGTCGATCCGCAACGCCTGAACGGTTTCGCGCACATCATGGGCGCGGATGATGGCGGCGCCGTGGGCGACCCCCAGAAGATGCGCGGCCAGCGAGCCGGGCAGGCGCTCCTGCGGTTCGCTCGGCACCACGCTGGCGATGAAGCGTTTGCGCGAGGCGCCGAGCAGGATCGGCAGGCCGAAGCGCTTGAATGCGGACAGCCGTGCGATGCAGATCATGCTCTGCTGCGGCGTCTTGCCGAAGCCGATGCCCGGATCGAGCACGATCGCGCCACGCTTAATGCCGGCGCGGTCGGCGATCTCCAGCGAACGCTCGAAGAAGGCGATGACATCCGCGACGATGTCGATCGACGGATCGGCCTTGTCGCGATTGTGCATGACGATGATCGGTGCGCCGTGCTCGGCCGCGACGCGCGCCATGTCGGGATCGCGCTGCAGGCCCCAGACATCGTTGAGGATGGTGGCGCCCTGCGCCAGCGCCCAGACGGCGACCTTGGCCTTGATTGTGTCGATCGACACCGGAATGCCGAGCGATACGGCGGCCGGCAGCACCGGAGCGAGGCGCTCCAACTCATCCTCGGCGGAGACCGGTTTCTGCCCGCCATAAGGACGGGTCGATTCCGCGCCGATGTCGAGAATGTCCGCGCCCTCGGCGATGATGCGTTCGGCCTGCGCGCGCGCCTGCTCGGGCGTGAAGAACTGCCCGCCGTCGGAAAACGAGTCCGGCGTGATGTTGAGGATGCCCATGATCGCCGGCCGGCCGCGCCCGAGCAGTGCCGACAGCACCGGCGGGCGGCTGCTGGCGACAGGGGGCATGGCATGCGTGCTGGCGGCAGTCATGCCGAGGCTTTGCGGACTCGCCGGGA
The DNA here is from genome assembly GCA_023386635.1 of Pseudomonadota bacterium. Lineage (GTDB taxonomy): Bacteria > Pseudomonadota > Alphaproteobacteria > Rhizobiales > Xanthobacteraceae > Pseudolabrys. The sequence continues at coordinate 1,995 of JAEWJH010000047.1, read as the reverse complement.
GAGTGTCAAGCGCGGGACGGGTGTCCCGCTCGCCGCTCAATAGCTGATCTTGGGGGGCAGCGTGCGCGCCGTATCGATCCAGCGGCCGATCTGGTTGTCGGAGGGGAGCTGGCGCACCAGCTTGCGCTGCGCATTGGCGGCGGCCATGGCCTGCGCAAGCCGCTGCGGATTGCGGTAGCCGAGTTCCCGCACGGTTTCGACTCCCGCGGCCTGCAGCAGGGCGGCATAGTCCTTGCCGAGGCCGCGAATGCGCAGCCGGTCGGCGGCATTGGCGAGCGCCAGCAGTTTCCGTTCGGCGATGCCGGTGCGGGTCGCCAAAGCCTTGCGGCCCCTGGTGTCCTTGGCGAGTTCAAGCAGCTTGCCGGTGGTGCGAATGCCGGCGGCTTTCAGCGTCGCCGCCGCTTCCGGTTCCAGGCTTTCAATATCGGCAATGGGATAGGACATGGACGACGTACTGCCCGGACGGGCATCCATTCAAATGAGTTGTTTCAATGCGGGGATCGCGGCGGCGACCTCACCGACGGCTTCGTCGCCGGCGGTCGTGCGCGCGTACTGAAAGAATTCGCGGCCGAACGCTTCGATCTGACCCATGCCGAGCCCGGCGCCCATCAGCCGCGTGGCCACGCCCATCAGACCGCCCGAGGCAAAACCGCCGGCGCTGTCATGCTGGTGCGCTTGCAGGAATGCGTCCGCACCGGGCAGCCGCGCGAACAATGCGCGCGATGCATCAGGCGCTTCCGCCGCGAGAAAGCCGGTGACGATCGCGAGAGCCTTGGTTGCGGTCGTTGTGTCGGTGCCGGCCGTCGCCGCCAGACGTGCAACCAGATCGTTCATCACTCACATCGCCCCCGCAAGAACGATCATATTGAACGCCGCCGCAACCGAACACAAGTGTTTTGCAGGCGATGCCGGTGCTGCGTCTGTCGCCGTTGTTGCGACGCTTTTCAGATGCAAAGCGCATTGCTAGTTTGACAATGCATCGCAAGGAGATGACTGATGAGCACGCTCGACGCCGTGTTGAACCGGATCGACGCCGATATCGACAACAGTGTCGAACGATTGTTCTCGCTGCTGCGCATTGCGTCGGTTTCGACCGATCCTGCCTACAAGGACGACTGCCGGACGGCGGCCGAGCATGTCGCGACCGATCTGCGGAGCATTGGTTTCTCCGCCGAGGTGCGGCCGACCGAGGGCCATCCGGTGGTTGTCGGCAAGGTCAAGGGCGGCTCGGACAAGGCCCCGAACGTGCTGTTTTACGGGCATTATGACGTGCAGCCGGTCGATCCGCTCGACCTCTGGAAGACGCCGCCGTTCGAGCCGCGCATCGACACCTTGCCGGACGGCCGCAAGATCATCGTCGCGCGCGGTGCCTGCGACGACAAGGGCCAGGCGATGACCTTCATCGAGGCCTGCCGCGCTTTCAAGCACGTCACCGGTTCGCTGCCGGTGTCGATCACCACCATGATCGAGGGCGAGGAGGAGTGCGGCTCGAAGCACCTCTATGGTTTCGTGCGCGACAATGCCGACGAGTTCAAGCTCGACCTCGCGCTGGTGTGCGATACCGCGATGTGGGACCAGAAGACGCCGTCGGTGACAACCTCGCTGCGCGGTCTCGTCTACGAGGACGTGACCGTCACCGCGGCGGATCGCGATCTGCATTCGGGCGTGTTCGGCGGTGCGGCCCAAAACCCGATCCGCATCCTGACGCATATCCTTGCCGCCATGCATGACGACAAGGGCCGGGTGACGCTGCCGGGCTTCTATGACGGCGTCGACGAATTGCCGCCTGACATCGCCGCCGATCTGAAATCGCTCAACATGACCGAGCAGACCTTCCTCGGTCCGCTCGGGCTGAAGCATTCGTCGGGCGAAGCGGGGCGCATGCTGATCGAACAGGTGACGACACGGCCGACCGCGGAATTCAACGGCATCATCGGCGGCTATACCGGCGAAGGCGCGAAGACGGTGATCCCGAGCCAGGCCTCGGCCAAGGTG
>JAEWJH010000014.1 GCA_023386635.1 Pseudomonadota bacterium | reverse complement strand
GTCCCGGGGAGCGAAATCGCCGCCCATGACAAAGCCCAGCCTGCGCAAGCTTGGCTGGGTGGAGCGCCGCAAGGCGCGCGTGTCTCTCTCTGGCGGGAGAGATGCGCTCCGGTGCTGCCGCGAGGCGGCATCGGAAACCAAGACGTTGCGCCACGCGGCGCTCCGTCCCCCTCGATCGGTGGTCGAGGGACATGAGGAATACGGGCGCACCCGGCGCCGGCCAACAATACGGGCGATGACGCACGCCTGTTCGTCATCGGCTGTCTGACAATCGCATCGGGAGGAACGGACGCACGCGATTTCGCCGCGTCATCACCGGGCATAGCCGTTCGAAGAACGGCGTCCTTACGAACGCCTATGTCCCGGTGATATCGATGAGGTGAGCACAGTGCCAGTCTAAGCGGGATGGCCGGGTCAAGCCCGGCCATGACGTGGAGAGAGCAGCGCACGCTCTCTCACTCCGCCTCATCCTGAGGAGCGATGCGCAGCATCGCGTCTCGAAGGATGCGGCGGCCCAGCATCGCGCTCGCGTCATTTGCTGTCGCGATCCTGACGGATCGCTTTGGTTCGAGACGCCCGGCTTTGCCGGGCTCCTCACCAGGAGGCTTCTAGAGAGAGAGAGAGAGAAAGAGCGGCAAGCCCGCCCCGTCTCATCCTCATCAAGTCGCGAAGCGAAAGTGCATCACGTCGCCGTCGGCGACCACATAGTCCTTGCCTTCGAGCCGCAGCCGTCCGGCCTCGCGCGCGCCGGCTTCGCCGCCGAGCCGCACGTAATCGTCGTAGCCGATGGTCTCGGCGCGGATGAAGCCGCGCTCGAAATCGGTGTGGATCACGCCGGCCGCCTGCGGCGCCTTGGTGCCGCTGGTGATCGTCCAGGCGCGCGCTTCCTTCGGGCCGACGGTGAAGTAGGTCAGCAGATGCAGCAGGTCGTAACCGGCGCGGATCAGCCGGTCGAGACCCGGCTCGGTGAGGCCGACAGCCTCCAGATAATCCTTGCGCTCCTCGGGCGGCAGCGCGGCGATCTCGGATTCGATCTTCGCCGAGATGACGACGCACACCGCGCCTTCGGCCTTCGCCCGCTCCTCGACACGCCTGGAGAAATCGTTGCCGGTCGCGGCCGCGCTCTCCTCGACGTTGCAGGCATAGAGCACCGGCGCCGAGGTCAGCATGCCGAGCGAATGGAACATCCGCTCTTCGTCCGGCTTGCGCTCGACGAGCCGCGCCGGCTTGCCGTCACGCAACAGCGCGAGCGAACGCTTGACGAGATCGAGCATCTCGCGCGCTTCCTTGGCGTCCTCGCCGGAGCCCTTGGCCTTCTTCTCGAGATTGTCGACGCGCTTCTCGAGACTGTCGAGATCGGCGAGCATCAGCTCGGTCTCGATCGTGTCGATGTCGGCGATCGGATCGATGCGGCCCTCGACGTGGGTGATGTCGCCATCCTCGAAGCAGCGCACCACATGGACGATCGCGTCCACTTCACGGATGGTCGCGAGGAACTGGTTGCCGAGGCCCTCGCCTTTCGACGCGCCCTTCACCAGGCCGGCGATGTCGACGAAGGTGATGCGCGTCGGCACGATCTGCTGCGACTTCGCCAGCGCCGCGAGCTTGTCGAGGCGCGGGTCCGGCACGGCGATCTCGCCGACATTCGGCTCGATCGTGCAGAACGGATAGTTCGCCGCCTGCGCCGCCGCCGTCTGCGTCAGCGCGTTGAAAAGGGTCGACTTGCCGACATTGGGCAGACCGACGATGCCACACTTGAATCCCATCAGCTCTTGTCTTTCGTGTTCGCTTTCGCGGGCTCGGGTTTGGCATCCGCGCTGTCGCCGAAACCTTTGGCGTCCATCGCCAGATGCACCTTGTTCTGGAACGTCGCGTCCTGGCCTTTCGCCAGCAGCGGCGCATTGTCGGCGATCGCCTCGCACAGCGCGGCAACCCAGTCGCGCTCGCTCTTGGCGAAATCCTGCAGCACGTAGCTGTGCACGCGGTCCTTGTCGCCCGGATGACCGATGCCGATGCGCACGCGCCGGTAATCGTTGCCCACATGCGCGGTGATCGAGCGCAGGCCGTTGTGGCCGGCATTGCCGCCGCCGGTCTTGATGCGCAGCTTGCCGGGCGGCAGATCGAGTTCGTCATGGAAGACGACGATGTCGGCGGGCGAGAGCTTGTAGAACTGCGCCGCCTCGACCACGGCGCGGCCCGACTCGTTCATGTAAGTGCCGGGCAGCAGCAGCAGCGTCTTCTGCCCGCCGAGCGCGCCTTCCACCGCGACGCCCTGAAACCGGCGACGCCACGGCGCGATGTCATGCCGCCGCGCAATCTCCTGCACGGCCATGAAACCGACATTGTGACGATTGGCGACGTAGCGGTCGCCCGGATTGCCGAGACCGACGAACAGCAGCATGACGGCACCACGAGCCCGCAGCAGGAAGAGAACGAGCCGCGCGCCGGAGACCGGCGCGCGGCTGGCGTTTACTTCTTGGCAGGCGCAGCGCCCGCAGCCGGAGCCGCGGCACCAGCGGCCGGAGCCGCAGCACCAGCAGCCGGAGCAGCAGCGCCCGCAGCCGGAGCAGCCGCAGCCGGAGCAGCAGCCGCTTCCGCAGCCGCACGCTGTTCTTCGGCGTAGCCGGACGGCGGAACGATGGTGACCAGCGTCATTTCTTCCGGCGCCAGCACCTTGACGTTCGCCGGCAGCTTCACGTCGCGCAGATGCTTCGAATAGTTGATTTCGAGACCGGCGATATCGACGTCGATCGATTCCGGAATGTCTTCCGGCAGGCACGAGATTTCGATCGCCTGGGTGACGATGTTGACCGCACCGCCGCGCTTGATGCCGGGCGAGGCTTCGGCATTGATGACGCGCACCGCGATGTTGACGCGGATCGGCTGACCTTCGCCGAGACGCAGGAAGTCGACATGCACCGGATGATCCTTCACCGGATCAAGCTGGTAGTCGCGCGGAATGACGCGATGCTTCTGACCGTCGATCTCGATATCGTACACCGAGGTCAGGAACCGGCCGGCATAAATGCGCTGCCGCAATTCGGCGTGATCGAGCGCGATCGCCACCGGGGGTTTGCTGTCTCCGTAAATCACGCCCGGCACTCTGCCGGCGCGCCGTTCCGCTCGGGCGGCCCCCTTGCCGCTCTTCGAGCGAACCGTCGCCTTCATTTCCTTGACGGTCGCCATCGTAATGTCCTCGCAAAAGTGAAAGGCGGCTCGCGCCGCCCATGATGTGCCGCAACAAGCCTCCAGGGGTGCCGGGGGTCGCGGACGGCGGGTTATAGCGGCGCCCTCCGCAAAGGGCAAGGAAGGGCGACCCGGAAACCGGCGAAAAGGCTGCTATTTCCGGCAAAAATCGCCGGAAACAGCCGGTTTGAGCCGGATTTGCTTAACTCGCGGAGCCGGAGCCGCTGCCGAGGCGCGCTTCCAGCGCGTCGAGGCGGGCTTTCAGCGCCTCATTCTCCTCGCGGGCGAGCCGCGCCATGTCGCGCACCGCATCGAATTCCTCGCGCGGGACGACGTCGAGGTCACGCAGAATCCGCTCGGCCTGGCTGCGGAACACCGTGTCGAATTCGCGGCGCACGCCCTGCGCCACGCCGGCGGCATCGTTCATCAGACGACCGATCTCGTCGAAGAAGCGGCTGGATGTCTGCGTCATGATCGCCTCACGAGTATCAATGATGTTTGACCGGACAATGGCGTCCCCGCCTCGCTATCGCAAGGCCAATCGGCAGATGCGGCATTGACAAATCGCCCGCTGCGCGTTGCATCAGAGTCCCCTGTCGTCCGGAGCCTGGAATGCCGCCGCTCTTGGTCCTGCCGTTTCCCGCCTTCGACCCGGTGCTGATCAGCGTCGGCCCCTTCGCGATCCGCTGGTACGCGCTCGCCTATATCTTCGGCATCCTGCTCGGCTGGTGGTATGCGCGCGTGCTGATCCGCGCCGAGCGGCTCTGGGGCGGGAAGCCGCCGCTGACCGTGCTCGAGTTCGACGACTTCGTGCTGTGGGTCACGGTCGGCATCATCCTCGGCGGCCGCGTCGGCTATGTGCTGTTCTACAACCTGCCCTATTTCATGGCGCATCCGCTGGAGATGCTTCAACTGTGGAACGGCGGCATGTCGTTCCACGGCGGTTTCGCCGGCTGCGTCATCGCGGTGGTGCTGTTCGCCAAGACGCGCGGCATCCCGATCCTCTCGCTCGGCGATCTCACCTGCGCGGCGGGGCCGATCGGCCTCTGCCTCGGCCGCATCGCCAATTTCATCAACGGCGAATTGTGGGGCCGGCCGACCGACGTGCCGTGGGCGATGATCTTCCCGACCGGCGGACCGCTGCCGCGCCATCCGAGCCAAATCTATGAAGCCGCGCTCGAAGGCGTCGTGCTGTTCGCCCTGCTCGCGTTCCTGGTGCGCGCCGGCGCGCTGAAACGTCCCGGCCTCGTGATCGGCGTGTTCGCCATGGGCTATGCTGTGGCGCGCTCGTTCAGCGAACTGTTCCGTGAGCCTGACGCGCAGCTCGGTTTCCTGTGGGGCGGTCTCACCATGGGCATGCTGTTGTCGATCCCGTTGTTCCTCGCCGGGTTGGCGTTCGCGGTCTATGCCGTGCGGCATCCGCGCCAAACGGAGCGGCGATGAGCGATAGGGGACCGCTCGAACAGGAGATCCGCGACCTGATCGCGCGGCACGGACCGATCTCCGTGTCGCACTACATGGATCTCTGTCTCACGCATCCGCAATACGGCTACTACGTCTGCCGCGACCCGATCGGCGCGTCAGGCGACTTCATCACCGCGCCGGAAATCAGCCAGATGTTCGGCGAGTTGATCGGCCTCTGGATGACGGCGGTGTGGCGGCTGATGGGCTCGCCGGCGGATCTGCGCGTGGTCGAACTCGGCCCCGGCCGCGGCACGCTGATGGCCGACGCGATGCGCGCGGCGCAGGCGGTGCCGCCGTTCGTCGCCGCGATCGGCGGCATCCATCTCGTCGAGATCAACGCGGCCTTGCGCGCGCGGCAGGCGGAGACGCTGGCACGGCTGCCGGAGACACCGCATTGGCATGCGACGCTCGACGAGGTGCCGGACGGCCCAACGATCATCATCGCCAACGAGTTCTTCGACGCGCTGTCGATCCATCAGGCAGTGAAGCGCGGCGACGGCTGGTACGAGCGCATGGTGCATGTCGATGCCGAGGACAATCTCGGCTACACACTGGCGCATGAACCGATCCCGCATTTCGAACGGCTGCTGCCGGAGCATCTGCATGACGCGCATGACGACGAATTGTTCGAATGGCGCTCCGACCGGATGGCGTTCGACGTCGGCAAGCGGATCGGCCGCGCCAACGGCGCCGCGCTGATCATCGACTACGGGCATATCCGCAGCGACACCGGCGATACCTTGCAGGCGGCGGCGCGCCACGCCTTCACCGATCCGCTGCATGCGCCCGGCCTCGCGGACCTGACCGCGCATGTGGACTTCCAGGCGCTCGGCCTCGCCGCCGGCGCGATGGGCGCTGCCGTGCACGGGCCGATGGGTCAGGGCGAATGGCTGCGCCGGCTCGGCATCGTCGAACGCGCCCAGGCGCTAAAGGCGCACGCGACCGCCGCGCAGCGCCACGACATCGACGCCGCGCTCGACCGTCTCACCGGCGCCGGCCGCACCACCATGGGCGAACTGTTCAAGGTGATGGCGCTGGCCGACCCGCGGCTCGGCCCGCTGCCGGGATTCGACTCATGACCGATCTGAAAATCGACGCGCCCTCGCTGACGGCGCTGCCTGGCATCCGCCACGGCTTCTTCACCCGGCAGGGCGGGGTGTCCGGCGGGATTTACGCCAGCCTCAACGGCGGCGTCGGCTCCAGCGACGATCCGGACCATGTGCGCGAGAACCGCGCGCGGATGGCGGCCGCGATCGGCGTCGCGCCGGACCGGTTTCTCACCGCCTATCAGATCCACTCGCCGGACGTGGTGACCATCGATGCGCCGTGGACCGAGCGGCCGCGCGCCGACGCGATCGTCACCCGCACACCGGGCCTCGGCCTCGGCATTTCCACGGCCGATTGCGGGCCGCTGCTGTTCGCCGACCCCGAAGCCCGGGTGATCGGCGCGGCCCATGCCGGCTGGCGCGGCGCCTTCACCGGCGTGATCGAGGCGACCCTTGCGGCCATGGAACGGCTGGGCGCCACCCGTAAAGGCATCCGCGTCGTGCTCGGCCCGCTGATCCGGCAGCACAGCTACGAGGTCTCGACCGAATTCGTCGAGCGATTCACCGCCGCCGACCCCGCCAATGCGCGGTTCTTCGCGGCCGGCAAACCGGGGCACGCGATGTTCGACCTGCCCGGCTATATCGCCGCACGGGTGGAACGGGCCGGAGTCGGGGGTTTCGAGGACCTCGGCCTCGATACCCATGGCGATCCGGTGCGGTTTTTCAGCTATCGGCGCACCACCCAGCGCGGCGAACCGGATTACGGCCGCCACATCAACGCCATCGCGCTCGCGGACTAGGCCGCGCGGCCGCCCGGAGGAAATTCGGGGCAAAACCGCTGCGAAACATTGCCGCTACCGGCTTCGCTTGTTATGCACCTCGCGCCTGTCGGTGGATGCGAGGAGAAGCGTATGTCGGCCAAAAATGGGGCCATTAAGCTCGTCGCCGGCAATTCGAATCCCAAGCTCGCGCAATCGATCGCCGATTACCTGAAACAGCCGCTGGCCAAAGCGGTGGTGCGCCGCTTCGCGGACATGGAAGTGTTCGTCGAGATTCAGGAAAACGTGCGCGGCGCCGACTGCTTCATCATTCAGTCGACCTCGTTCCCGGCGAACGATCACCTGATGGAGTTGCTGATCATCACCGACGCGCTGCGCCGCTCCTCGGCGCGCCGCATCACCGCGGTGATCCCCTATTTCGGCTACGCCCGGCAGGACCGCAAACCCGGCCCCCGCACCCCGATCTCGGCGAAGCTCGTCGCCAACCTGATCACCCGCGCCGGCGTCGACCGCGTGATGACGCTCGACCTGCATGCCGGGCAGATCCAGGGCTTCTTCGATATCCCGACCGATAACCTCTACGCCTCGCCGGTGATGACCCGCGACATCCGCGAACAGTTCAAGGGTCTCGAAAACCTGATGGTGGTGTCGCCGGACGTCGGCGGCGTGGTGCGCGCCCGCGGGCTCGCCAAGCGCTTCAACGCGCCGCTGTCGATCATCGACAAGCGCCGTGAGCGCGCCGGCGAATCCGAAGTGATGAACGTGATCGGCGACGTGGCCGGCCACACCTGCATCCTGATCGACGACATTGTCGATTCCGGCGGCACGCTGGTGAATGCCGCCGATGCCCTGCTCGCGAACGGCGCCAAGGATGTCTACGCCTATCTGACGCATGGCGTTCTGTCCGGCGGCGCGGTCGCGCGCGTCACCGCCTCGCGGATCAAGGAAATGGTGATCACCGACTCGATCCAGCCGACCAGGGAAGTGCTCGCCGCGCACAACATCCGCGTTCTGCCCATCGCCCAGTTGATCGGCGAAGCGATCAGCCGCACCGCGGCCGAAGAGTCGGTGTCGAGTCTGTTCGACTGAGTCATCTCGCCGCATTTTCCGCGGCGTTCCCTGTTCCCCACTGATGGCAGAATGCAGAGAGCGGCACGGCTTCGGAGCCGCGCGGGTTTTCCACTACAGATTGACTCTGTCCACGGTTTCCGTTGTGGAGAGTGAGTCGCGACTCTTGCGCGGACTCCGCAAATCACGGCTCATTCCGAAACGAAGACGGTCCTTGAGATGGCCGGAATCGTGAGGTTATAGTCGATTCGCCAGTGATTCGTTGTCGACGGTCAAGGCGTTCCGTCTTTCCAGTATCAACCGAAACCCGCGCGAGCGGGTGGGACATGCGTGCCGTGCGCGTGCGGTGGCTTGCGCGCGCCCGGCGACAGAAAGCCAAGGGCTCAGAAGAGCCGAGAAGCGGAGACCTGAATGTCCCTCGTCAGCTACACCGACGGCCAGCGAAGCCACCCGCTCGAAGTGATCGAGCGGATCGCCGCCGGGAACAACTGGTCGTTCGAGCGGGCGAGCGATGACGAGATCACGCTCCTGGTGTCGGGCAAATGGTCGGACTACCAGGTGTCGTACACTTGGATGTGCGACATCGAGGCGCTGCATCTCGCCTGCGCGTTCGACCTGCGGGTTCCGGAGCGCCGCCGCAGCGAAGTGCAGAAGCTGATCTCGATGATCAACGAGCAGATGTGGGTCGGCCACTTCGATCTGTGGACCAAGGAAGGCCTCGTGATGTACCGCAACGCGCTGGTGCTCGCCGGCGGCGTCGAAGCCTCGGGCAAACAGTGCGAGGCGCTGCTCGGCACCGCGCTCGATGCGTGCGAGCGCAACTTCCCCGCCTATCAGTTCGTGGTCTGGGCCGGCCGCCCCGCGCGCGAAGCGCTCGACGCGGCCATGTTCGAGACCTCCGGCGAGGCTTGAGTTCGCAACGATGGCCCGCAAGATTTTGGCCCGCAAGATTTCGGCGCACAAGACAGCGTCCGCCTCGCGCAATCTGCCGCTCAAGCGGTTTCGCGGCACGCTGGTTTTGCTCGGTGCCGGCAAGATGGGCGGTGCGATGCTCGACGGCTGGCTGGCGCGCGGCCTCGATCCGAAGCGCGTCGTCGTCCTCGATCCGAAGCCGGGCAAGAACATCAAGGCGCTGACGCGGCGCGGCCTCAAACTCAACCCGAAGCAGAACGGCAAGAAGCCGATGCAGGCGACCGCGCTGGTGATCGCGGTGAAGCCGCAGGTTGCGGCGGACACGCTGCCGGCGGTACGGCCGATGATCGGCCGCGGCACGCTGGTGCTCTCGATCATGGCGGGCCGAACGCTCGGCTTCCTCGCCGAGCATGCCGGGAATGGCGCCGCGCTGGTGCGCGCGATGCCGAACACGCCCGCCGCGATCGGCCGCGGCATCACCGTCGCGGTGCCGGCGCGAGGCGTCTCCGCCACGCAGCGCAAACTCACCACCGATCTGCTCGCCGCCACCGGCGCGGTCGAATGGGTGAAGGACGAGAGCCTGATGGACGCGGTGACGGCCGTGTCCGGCTCCGGTCCCGCTTATGTGTTCCTGCTGGCGGAAACGCTGGCGCGCGCCGGTGCCGCCGCCGGCCTGCCCGCGCCGCTCGCCGAGCGGCTTGCCCGCGCTACCGTCGCCGGCTCCGGAGAAGTGCTGCACCAGTCGCCGCTCGGCGCCGACGTGCTGCGCCAGAATGTCACCTCGCCCGGCGGAACAACGGCCGCCGCGCTGGCCGTGCTGATGGCCGATCCGGGAATGGCCGGTTTGATGGCCCGCGCGGTCGAGGCTGCGGCCAAACGCTCGCGCGAACTGGCGGGTTAACGCCTCTTTCGGCCTGCCACCGGGACGCCTAGATTGACGGTGAAAGTCCCCGGCGAATGACACGCCGTCACAGGAGGCCGTCATGGCCAAACGCTCCGCAGGCAAACGCTCGAATACCAAACGCCCTGCCCGTGCCGCCGCGCCGGACCCGAGCGTCCCGCCGCGCGAACGCGCCATCGCCGCGCTGATGCAGTTGCTGGCCGAGCATCCCTGGATCGAGATCGAGGTTGCCGATATCGCGGAACGTGCCGGCCTGACGCTCGGCGAATTGCGCGATGAGTTCAGTTCGCCGCTGGCGATCCTCGCCGCGCAGATGAAAGCGATCGACAAGCAGGTGCTCGATGCCGGCACGCCGGACGACGCCGAGATGACGCCGCGCGAGCGGCTGTTCGAGGTGCTGATGCGCCGGCTCGAAGCGCTTGCGCCGTACAAGGATGCGATCCGCTCGCTGGCGCGCTCGGCGCGGCGCAATCCGCCGCTGGCGCTCGCCCTCAACGGGCTTGCCGTGCGCTCGCAGCACTGGATGCTGACCGCCGCCGGCATCAGCACCCACGGCCCGAAGGGCATGATCCGCGCACAGGGGCTCGCCGTGATGTTCGCGCAGGTGGTCGGCGTGTGGCTCGAGGATGACGACGCCGGGCTCGACCGCACCATGGCGGCGCTCGATCGCGGGCTGACCAGCGGACAACGCTGGTCGGGCCTGCTCGACGATCTGATGTGCCTGCCGGACGCGCTGATCCGCCGCCGGCGGCGCTACCGCAGTCATCGTCGCGCCGACGAGGCTTACGACGACGACATCGCCGCAGCGTAGCCTTGCGTCATTTCTTCAATCGTCAGAGCGGAATCCGTACCACCGCGCGCAGGCCGCCCATCGGGCTGTCGGCGAGCGTGATGTCGCCGCCATGCGACCGGGCGATGTCCCGCGCGATGGCGAGGCCGAGCCCGGTACCGCCCTCATCCTGATTGCGCGCATCATCGAGCCGCAGGAACGGCTTGAACACCTCGTCGCGCTGATGCGCCGGGATGCCCGGTCCATCGTCGTCCACCGTGACGGTGAGATAGCGGTGATCGCTGTGGCCGGTGATCGCCAGCGACGGCGCGTGACGCGCCGCGTTCGACACCAGATTGGCGAGGCAGCGCTTGAACGCCTGCGGCCGCACGGTGACGATCGGATTGCCGTGGAACGTCGCGGTGGCGCGATGGCCTTGGCGCTCCGCGTCGGATTTGAGTTCGTCGAGGAACGCCGCCATGTCGGTCGGCGCCGACTCTTCGCCGAGATCGCCGCGCGCGAACGCCATGTAGCCTTCGAGCATCGCCGTCATCTCCGCGATGTCGCGGCGCATCGCCTCGGTCTCCGGATTGTCGCCGAGCAGAGCGAGTTCGAGCCGGAACCGCGTCAGGATCGTGCGCAGATCGTGCGAGACGCCGGCGAGCATCGTGGTGCGCTGCTCGAACGCGCGCTCGACGCGGCTCTTCATCTCGATGAAGGCCATGGCCGCGCGTCGTACCTCGCGCGCGCCGCGCGGCCGGAAGTTCGGCACGTCGCGACCCTTGCCGAAACTTTCCGCCGCATCGGCGAGCCGCAGGATCGGCCGGATCTGGTTGCGCAGGAACAGGATCGCGACCATCAGCAGCACCGTCGAGGTGCCGACCATCCAGAACAGGAAGATTTCGGAATTCGACGCATAGGCGGCGCTGCGCCGCGCGAACACCCGCATTATTGCATTGTCGAGCTGGACGCGGATTTCCACCAGCGACGATTTGCCGACGGTGTCGATCCAGTACGGCCGCTGCAATTGCCGCCGCAACTGCTCCGATAGCGACTGATCGAGCAGCGAGAAGAACGGCTTGGGCGACGGCGGCGGCATCTCGCCCGCCGGCAGGAAATCGATCTGCAAGCCGAGCCGGTCGAGCGCGATCTTCTTCAGCTTCACCTGATCCGCGTCCTGCGGATAGGCGCGATAGATGTCGACCAGCGCCGCGATATCCTGCACCACGCCGGCGGACAACCGCTGCGTGACGAGATTCCAATGGCGCTCCATGAACACGAACGCCACCACAGACTGCAGGATCACCATCGGGATGATGATGATCAAGAGAGCGCGCGCGAACAGGCCTTTCGGCATCACCGCATTGAGCCAGCGGCTCATGCGGCGCCAGTTGTCGGCGACGAAGCCGGCGGCGCTGCGGATGCGGGCGATGCCGGCGTCGAGCGTGGTCACGACGCGATCACCAGGCGATAGCCGACGCCGCGCGCCGCCTGCACGTAGAGCGGATTGGCCGGGTTGGTCTCGATCTTGCGCCGCAGCCGGTTGATCTGCACGTCGACCGCCCGCTCGTTCACCGAGCCGCTGCTGCTGCCGGCGAGCGCCTGTCGCGACACCGTCTCGCCCGGCGTCGCCGCGAGGACGCGCAGCATCTCGCGCTCGCGATCGGTGAGATGGACCACGTCTTCGCCCTTGCGCAATTCGCCGCGACCCATGTGAAAGACGAAGGGACCGAACCGCACGCTCTCCGGCGGCGGCGCGGCGGCCGGCTGCGCGCGCTTGAGGATCGCGGCGATGCGCAGCGAGAGCTCGCGCGGCTCGAATGGCTTGGCGACATAGTCGTCCGCGCCGCTCTCCAGCCCTCTGATCCGGCTTTCCGCCGCGTCGCGCGCGGTCAGCATCAGGATCGGCACGGCCGACGTTTCACGCAGCGAGCGGGCGAGATCGTAACCGTTCTCGCCCGGCATCATCACATCAAGGATCAACAGATCGAAGGCAAGACCGCTCAGTTTTGCGCGCGCGTCGGCGGCATTCTCGGCGGTGCTGACGCGGTAGCCTTCGGACGACAGATAGCGCGACAGCAGATCGCGGATCCGCCGGTCGTCATCGACGATCAGCAGATGCGGCGCATCATCGGGCGGCGGCACAGGAATGGACGTCATCGACGCCTCTTGTTCTTTCGTCAACGCGCGATCATGCGCAGCACTTGATCCCGGCTGTCCGCATCGACCATGGCCGACAGGAATCCGCACGCCGCTTCGCGCACCTGCGGGCCGGCATCGGCAAGGGCGCGGGCGATGCGCTCGGTCTGCAGATTGGCGAGTTTCAGCGCCAGTTCCTTGCCCTTGCCGGTGACATACAGGAGCCGCTGGCGGCGATCGATCTCGCCTTCCTTCTGGATCACATAGCCCTCGTCGACCAGTTGCTTGAGCACGCGGCCGAGCGACTGCTTGGTGATCTTGAGAATATCCAACAGGTCCGCGACCTTGATGCCCGGATTGCGGTGGACAAAGTGCAAAACGCGGTGGTGCGCCCGGCCGAAGCCGAATTCCGCAAGCACCGCGTCGGCATCCCCGACGAAGTCGCGATAGGCGAAAAACAGCAGTTCAATCAGATCCCAAGCCGGGGCTGAAGCCTCTCCTGACGCCCCTTCTGGAGCCGTGGACGCGGCAAAAGAAGCCCCTCGGATATTTACGTCAGCCATATTGACATATTTTGGTTTGATTGTTACAAAAACAGGGTCGCTGACGAAAGGATCGTACGCATTTCCGCGCCCGATCCGGATTTTGGCCCGGCCGTTTTTACCGGGTGTTACCGTAGAGGCAAAGCGTGCCCCACAAAACGGGCAAGCCGTCAGCCGTATCGGCATTTGCCGCGTTGGAAGGGAGTTTGAAATGGCAGCGCAATCCTATGACCGGCTCGAGGGCTCGATCTGGTACGACGGAAAACTGGTTCCCTGGCAGGATGCCAACCTGCACGTGCTGAGCCATGGCCTGCATTACGGTTCCTGCGTGTTCGAGGGCGAGCGCGCCTATGGCGGCGAAATCTTCAAGTGCACCCAGCACTCCGAGCGGCTGAAGCGCTCCGCCAACATCCTCGATTTCGAAATTCCCTACTCGGTCGCCGAGATCGACGCAGCCAAGCGCCTCGTGATCGAAAAGAACGCCAAGAAGGACGCCTATGTCCGCCCGGTCGCCTGGCGCGGTTCAGAGATGATGGGTGTGTCGGCGCAGAACAACAAGATCCACCTCGCCATCGCGTGCTGGGACTGGCCGAGCTATTTCGATCCGGCCGAGCGGCTGAAAGGCATCCGTCTCGATCTGGCGGAGTATCGCCGCCCCGATCCGAAGACCTCGCCTTGCCTCGCCAAGGCGGCCGGCCTCTACATGATCTGCACCATCTCCAAGCATCGCGCGGAGCGCAAAGGCTATGCGGATGCGATGATGCTGGACTGGCAGGGCCGTGTCGCCGAATGCACCGGCGCCAACATCTTCTTCGTCAAGGACGGCCAGATCCACACGCCGATCGCCGACTGCTTCCTCGACGGCATCACCCGCCAGACGGTGATCGATCTCGCCAAGCGTCGCGGCATCACCGTCAATGAGCGCCGCATGATGCCGGAAGAGCTCAACGGCATGACCGAATGCTTCATCACCGGCACCGCTGCGGAAGTCACCGCCGTGTCGGAGATCGCCGACTGGAAGTTCACGCCGGGCAAAATCACGCAGCAACTCGCCGAGGACTACACCACGGAAGTGACGCCGAAGGGCAAGAAGGCGGCGGCCTGAACCCGATGCGCCGGCTTCTCGTCGCGCTGGCACTGCTGCTTGCTGCAAACTTTCATGCGAGGGCCTCCGATCAGGAGGCCCTCGATGCTTTGGTGGCGGCCTATCCGACGTTTCTCGCCCGCCACGACGGGCGTCTGCTGCACTGGCGCGACGGCACAACGATGCCGGTCAGCGACGGACGCAGCGGAAAATCGTTCGACGTGCTGCTGCGCGAGGCTTCTATCCTCGACCAGTTCCGCATCCCCTATCGCCGCGGCGCAACGTCAACGCCCGCGCATAACGACGATCCGGGGCGGTTCCGCAACGCTGCATTCTTTCGCAAGATGTATGGCGATTGCCGGCGCGGCGAAGTGCAGGCGCGGCTGACGGAGATCGTCTGGTTGCCAAAGACCTGGGGCAATCGCGTCAAGGTCACGTCGGTCAACGGCATCGCGCAGAAGCTCACCGCCATCTCCGCGGAGATCGAGGCGCTGCCGCCGGACATACGCCGCGCGGCTTTTCCGATCGCCGGCGTGTTCTCATGCCGGCCGGTCGCGGACACCGGGCAGATGAGCATGCACGCCTATGCGGCGGCGATCGACCTCAATCTCGCCGTGTCGGATTACTGGTTCTGGCAGAAGCCGAAAAATGGCAAAGCCGACGCGCCGATCCCCTACCGCAACCGCATGCCGCGCGCGATCATCGACATCTTCGAGAAACACGGCTTCATCTGGGGCGGTCGCTGGTATCACTACGACACCATGCATTTCGAATACCGGCCGGAATTGCTTCCACCGCGCAGGCATTGAAGCCGGTCATTCCGGGTTCGTCACGCTCTCGCAAAAGCCCCGGAATGACAGCATAACAGTCTAGGAACGCTCGCGTTCTTCATACGGATAACGCCAGCGCTCGGCCGCCGCATCGTCGATCTGCTTGGCATCGACCCAGTCGGTACCGGTCGAGCTTTCGACCTGCTTCCAGAACGGCGCGCGGGTCTTGAGGAAGTCCATCAGGAACTCGGCCGCCTCGAACGCCGCCTGCCGATGTGAGGATGCCGTCGCCACCATCATGATCTGCTCGCCCGGCACGATCCGGCCATAGCGATGGATCACGGTGAGACCGAGCAGCGGCCAGCGCTCCGCCGCCACCTGCGCATGGCGGGTGATCTCCTCTTCCACCATGCCCGGATAGTGTTCGAGCGTCAGCGCGGTGATCGCCTGGCCGTTCTCATCGCCGCGGCAGATGCCGGTGAAGGTCACGACCGCGCCCACATCGGTGCGGCCGGCGCTCAGCTTGTCGGCTTCGGCGCCGAGGTCGAACCGCTCCGTTTGAACGCGCACCGTGGGAACCAGCGCCGCCATATCAACCGCCCGTCATGGGCGGGAAAAACGCGATCTCGCGCGCGCCGCCCAGCGCCGTCGCCGGGGTGACATGGGCGCGGTCGATCGCCGCGCGGATCACGCCCGGATTCTCGAACGCATAGGCATATTCCTCCCCGCGCTGCGCCAGCCAGCCGACCAGTTGTCCGACCGTGACGATCTCCGCCGGGAGGTCGACGGTTTCCTCGGTCTTGCCGATGCGCTCGCGCACCCAGGCGAAATAGCGAAGCGTCACGCTCATTCGTCCACCAGATGATGCAACCCGGCCCTCATATAGTCCCACCCGGTGTAAAGCGTCAGGACCGCCGACAGCCACAACAGGATAATACCGATCAAGGTCACGACACCGGTTCCATCCGGCGCGCTGGCATGCAGTCCGAGGCTGGCGAAACCGCGGTCGCCCGCTTCGCCGGCGACGAGGAACCCGATGGCGACGAGTTGCAGCGTCGTCTTCCATTTGGCGAGTTGCGTCACCTGCAGGCGGACGCGCAGTTCGGCGAGATATTCCCGCATGCCCGAGACGAGGATTTCGCGGCACAGGATGATGACCGCGGCGATCAGCGACGGCCCCTTGATGGTTTCATCCACCGCCAGCATCAGCAGGCAGGACGCAACCAGGAGCTTGTCGGCGATCGGGTCGAGCATCCGGCCGAGCGAGGACTGCTGCGACCACATCCGCGCGACATAGCCGTCGAAGAAATCGGTGATGCCGGCGATGATAAAGACGGCCAGCGCGACCCAGCGGAGCCACAGCGGCCCCTCCATGACGCTCTGCCCGTACATGATGCCGACCACGACCGGCACGGCGGCAATGCGGCCATAAGTCAGCAGGTTTGCCAATCCGAGCGGGCGCGCCGGCATGGTGGTGGTGTCAGCCTTCATGAGCCGAAGGAACACCCCCGGCTCGCCATCGTCAACCGTCAAGCGCGGCTGTTCCCCCGCCCCGACAGTCACGTTGTTGTCGCAGGCAATTGATAACGCCTTCCGCCCGATCAGCCCCGTCTATTTGATCGGCGGTTTTGGCAGCTTGCTGACGCCGGGCTCCATGACGAATGTCTGATCGAACGAGTACCACTCGCCGCTGACATCGTCCGCCGGTGCGCCTCCGTCGTGCCGGACATAGTCGCCCACCAGCGCGCGGGTGACGCCGAACTGCACGTCCGTGTCGAGATGCGGATCGCCCTTCACGTAGACCTGCGAGATCAGCGTCTTGCATCCCTCCTTGACGATCAGGAAATGCAGATGGGCCGGCCGCATATTGTGCCGCCCGGCCGCGCGCAGCAGTTCGCCCACCGGCCCGTCCACGGGGATCGGATAGCCGGCCGGCCGAACGCTGCGAAAAGCGAACCGGCCTTGCGCATCGGTCGTGAACTTGCCGCGCAGGTTCATGTCGGCCTGCGTGTCGTCCTGCTGCTCGTAAAGCCCCTCCGGCGAGGAGTGCCAGACGTCCACCTCGGCGCCGGCAACCGGCTGGCCCTGCTGGTCGCGCACCACGCAGTTGACGAACAGCGGCGCGCCGGGCGTCGGCGAGCGGATGATCGAGCCACCGTTCTCGGTGCACGGCGAATTCATCCGCCAGAACGGGCCGAGCAGATTGGCGGTGGTTTCGGTCTGCCCGCGATTGCCGTTGTTCAAGAGACAGATCAGCGTCGAGAAGCCGAGCGAGCCGGACATCAGCACCGCTTCGTTGTGTGTATCGTTGGTGAGCTGGCCGAGCCTCACCAGATAGCCGACAGCCTGCTGGAATTCCTCTTCGGTGAGATGCACGTCGCGTGCGAACGCATGCAGGTGCGAGATCAAAGACAGCATGATCTCGCGCAGGCGCGGATCGGCGATGTGCTGATAAGCATCGAGCACCGCCTCGGTGACGTGCTCCTGCCGTTCGATGATCATTCCTTGTTCCTCTGCCGCGCCTATTTCGCCTGATCGTGGAAGAAATCATAAATCTTGCGCGCCGTCTCGGCATTGATGCCCGGCACGGCGGCAAGATCGGCGGCGGACGCGCGCTCGATTGCTTTCAAGGTTCCGAAGTGATGCAGCAGCGCGCGCTTGCGCGTCGGGCCTATGCCGGCGATTTCCTGCAGTCCCGCCTCGCGGATGCCCTTCTTGCGTCGCGCCCGATGCGAGCCGATGGCGAAGCGATGCGCCTCGTCGCGCAGCCGCTCGATGAAATACAGCAACGGATCGCGCGGCGGCAGCTTGAACGGCGCGCGGCCGGGCACGAAGAACGTCTCACGGCCCGCATCGCGGTCAAGCCCCTTGGCAACACCCACCAGCGGCACGTCGGTGATGCCCAGTTCGCCGAGCGTCTCGCGCGCCGCCGTCAGTTGCCCCTGCCCGCCGTCAATCAAAACGAGATCGGGCCATGGCGAGTCGCTGACGGCCTCCGGCTCCTGATCGCCCGCAAATGCGGCCGCGACGGCTTCGCCGGTGTCGATGCGCGGCGATTCATCGAGCAGCCGCCGGAAGCGGCGCTGCAGCACCTCGCGCATCATGCCGAAATCGTCGCCCGGCGCCATATCGGCCGAGCGGATGTTGAACTTGCGATACTGGTTCTTCCGAAAGCCCTCGGGGCCGGCGACGATCATGCCGCCCACGGCGTTACTGCCCTGGATATGGCTGTTGTCATACACTTCGATCCGCTGCGGCATGCGCGGCAGGCCGAAGGTTTCAGCCATTGCCTTCAGCAGACGCTGCTGCGAGGACGTATCGGCGAGCTTGCGGGCCAGGGCCTCGCGCGCATTGGCGAGCGCGTGATCAACCAGTTCTTTCTTCTCGCCGCGCTGCGGCACCGAGATGTCGATGCGCCGGCTGGCGCGCGTCGACAGCGCCTCGGCGAGCAGCGCCCGCTCCTCGACATCGTGCGACAGCAGGATCGCCGACGGCGACGGCTTGTCGTCATAGAACTGCACGATGAAAGCGCCAAGCACCTCGCCGGGGCCGAGCGCGCGGTCCGCCTTGGGGAAATAGGCGCGGTTGCCCCAGTTCTGTCCGGTGCGGAAGAAGAACACCTCGATGCAGCTGAAGCCGCCGTCCTGATGGATCGCGAACACATCAGCTTCCTCGACGCCGCGCGGATTGATGCCTTGCGTCGATTGCACCGCCGACAGCGCCGCAAGACGGTCGCGATAGATCGCCGCCCGCTCGAAATCCATCGCTTCAGCGGCCTGCTCCATGTCGGCCGCCAGTTCCTCCTTGATGGCGCGGCTGCGGCCCGACAGGAACGCGGTCGCCTCGCGCACCAGTTCGGAATATGCAGAGAATTCGATCTCGTTGGTGCACGGCGCCGAGCAGCGCTTGATCTGATGCAGCAGGCACGGCCGCGTGCGGCTTTCGAAAAAGGCATCCGAACACGAGCGCAGCAAGAACGCCCGCTGCAGCGCCGTGATCGTGCGGTTCACTGCCCAGACCGAGGCGAATGGGCCGAAATAATGCCCCTTACGGTTGCGCGCGCCGCGATGCTTCAGAATCTGCGGCGCCCAGTGGTCGGACGTGATCAGGATATAGGGAAACGACTTGTCGTCGCGCAGCAGGACATTGAAGCGCGGCCGCAGCCGCTTAATCAGATTAGCTTCGAGCAGCAGCGCTTCGGTCTCGGTCCTGGTCGAGACGAATTCCATCGCCGCGGTCGCCGCGACCATGCGCTCGATCCGGGTGTCGAGTCCGGTCGGCCGGGCATAGGACAGGACGCGTTTGCGGATGCTCTTGGCCTTGCCGACGTAAAGGACATCGCCCCGGGCGTCGATCATGCGGTAGACGCCCGGCGCGGTCGGCGCGAGCTTGCCGTAACGCAGGATCGCCGCGCGACCGGCGGCCAGCGGGTTGCTCTCGAGGTCGATTCCGAGATCTGTGCCCGGCTCGGCGGCGGCGTCCTCGAGCTCAGGCAGCGAGGACTCTTCGTCGTCCTCGACGAAATCCGCCTCCGGCGGCAGGTCGCCGGCGTCCTTCTTGTTTTTGTTCTTGGGGTCGCTCATCGCCCGTAAAATAATAGGCCGCAGCCGGCTTCGCTATTCGGCAATGTCGGAATCCGGCGTGCGCCAGGCGAGATGCTGGCCACCATCGACGGTGACGGTCTGTCCGGTGACGCTGTGCGCGCGGGCGAGAAACAGCACCGCCTCGGCAATCTCTTCAGGAGCCGGGCCATGACCCAGCGGCAGCGACGCTGCCTGCCGGGCAAACTCCGCCTCGCTCTGGCGCGGCGACGGCAAGACCGGCCCCGGGGCCACCGCATTGACGCGGATGCGCGGTGCCAGTGCCTGCGCCAGCATCGCCGTCGCCGTGTGCAATGCCGCCTTGCTCAAGGCATAAGACACAAAACGCGGGGTCGGCTTGAACACACGCTGATCCAGAAGATTGACGATGCAGCCCTTGCCCGTCGCCTGATGCGCGAACGCTTCAGCCAGAAACAGCGGAGCGCGCAGATTGATCGCTATCGCCCGATCGAACCGCGCCGGATCGAGCGCGCCGATCTCATCGCTCTCGAACTCGCTGGCATTGTTGACGAGCAGCGTCAGCGGGCCGAACGGCTTTGCCGCCGCCGAAACCAACGCGCCGACATCCTCCATCCGCGCGAGATCGGCGGCGCAGATCGCCGCCTGCCCGCCCGCGGCGACAATCTCCTCGCGCAGCGCTTCAGCGCGGTCACGCGAGCGATTGACATGGATGATGACGCGATAGCCTGCCCGCGCAAGACCGCGCGCAATGGCGGCGCCGATCCGCAGCGCGCCGCCGGTCACAAGCGCAACTTCGGTGACAGGCGACGACGACATCACAAATTCCTGCTGCAAGAATTTCGTTTGACCGCGAGCCAGCGGTGGTTTCGGACACCCGACGCCGACGAGAAGACCGCGCCTCTTATCATAGTAAACACATCGTCACCATGCATAGTAAACAGACAAAGCCCAGCGGACGGCGTTGACAAGGCTTTCTTAGGGATAACAACTCTTCGCTGCGCAAACACCGCGCACCGTGGTGACCGATTCATTCCCGCTTAACCGCAACAACGCGATAAATCCCACACGTTTTGGACGCGCTTTCTTAACCCTGAAGGCCGTTGCGTTGTGTATCCCCCGCCTGCGGGCGGTGTTGTGTGGAGGGACTGATGAAAAAGCTCATGAGCACCGGTGCTGCGATCGCGCTGTCGGTGATCGCCGGCGCGGCCAGTGCGGCCGACCTCCCGCGCGGAGGCGCCTCTTATTATTCGCCGGCATCGCCGGCGGTCTACAACTGGGCCGGCCCCTATGTCGGCGCCACGCTCGGCTATCAGTGGGGTTCGGTCACCAACAGCGCGACGCGCCCGTCCGGCATCGCCGGCGGTCTCACCGGCGGCTATCAGTGGCAGAACCAGCAGTTCGTGTTCGGCGGTGAAACCGACATTCAGATCAGCGGCGCGGACGACACCAAGGCGCCGTTCAAGTTCGCCAATCCGTGGTTCGGCACGCTGCGCGGCCGCGCAGGTTATGCGATGAACAACATCCTGTTCTACGCAACGCTCGGCCTTGCTTACGGCAACGTGCGCGCCGACAACCTCGCGCTGTCCGAATCGAAAACCACGGTCGGCTGGACCGTTGGCGGCGGCGTCGAAGTCGGGCTGACGCCAAACTGGACGGCTAAAGCGGAATATCTCTACGCCGATTTCAACAGCCGGAGCTATTCGGTCACCGGCACCAGCAATGCTCTCGATTTCGGCATGCTGCGGTTCGGCGTGAACTATCACTTCTAATTCGGCTGACATCGCGACATAAAAATCCCCGGACGTCATCGTCCGGGGATTTTTTTTGGATTCGATCCTGTCCACGGAGCCGTGAAGTTCCGAAGTGTGACATCAACGCAACGGTGTCAAATCATCCGCAGAAATGCGGCACATTTCGCCTCTTAGCGGCCACAATCAGGAACTCTTTAGAGCATCACGAGTTGATGAGGCGGTCGGAAGGTTCGGCACGCCATCGGCCGTTTCAAGTGCAAGACGCGAACGCTCTCAGCGCGAACGTCCTGCACGAAGCACTCAGGGGAGTATCAGTATGAAGAAGCTTCTTCTTGCCACTGCCGGCATCGCTGCGATGGCGGCCGGTATGACGGCTGCGTCGGCGGCCGATCTTTCGCGTCGGCCGATGCCGACCAAGGCGGTTCCGTATGTCGCTCCGATGTACAACTGGACCGGCTTCTATCTCGGTATCAACGGCGGCGGCGCGTTCGGCGGCCGTTCGGGCTACGGCGGCAACGCGACTGGCGGTCTCGTCGGCGGCACGCTCGGCTACAACTGGCAGGCCGGTCAGGCCGTGTTCGGTCTCGAGACCGATCTCGACTGGGCCAACATCAAAGGCTCGGGCACTGACGTGCTTGGCCTCGCCGTCGAAACCAAGAACAACTATCTCGGCACCGTTCGTGGCCGCGTGGGTTACGCTTGGGATCGCGTGATGCTGTATGCCACCGGCGGTCTCGCCTACGGCAACATCAAGTCGTCTTCGGTGTTCGGCGACGCGTCGTCGACCCGCGCCGGCTGGACGCTCGGCGGCGGTCTCGAATTCGCGGTTGCCGGTCCGTGGACGGCGAAGGTCGAGTACCTCTACGTCGACCTCGGCAACGCGCCGACCGCTCCGGGTGCGCTCACCGGTGGTGGCCGCTTCAGCACCAACATCGTGCGCGCCGGTCTGAACTATCGCTTCTGATCGTTCGCGACGTGAAACGAAAAGCCCCGGGGAAACCCGGGGCTTTTTTTGTCGAGCGGATGTGAGCGTATCAGGCGACGAATCGGGTGGCCTCAAAGGCCGGCACCTGCGCCGCGAATCGGTCGAGCCAGGCCACCAGTCGCGGATGGTTCGGCCGCCACGTGCCGTTGAAGCGCAAATCCTGATAGCCGAGCGCGCAGGCCAGCGTGATCTGCCCGACATGCGGCATGGCATCGATCGCAGGAGGCGCGGCTTCGAGCGATGCCAGCCCGCGCGCGACCTTCTCGGCCTGATAATCGAGCCACTTGCGCACATGCTGTTCCGGCGGACGGAAGCGCGCTTCGTAGACCTGCAAAATCGAAGCATCGAGAATGCCGTCGCACAGCGCCTGCAGAAGATTGGCGGCGAGCCGAGCTTTCGGATCGGCCGGCACGATCTTGCCGCCGCCGGCGCGCAGATCGAGATAATCGAGGATCACCCGCGAGTCGTAGTAGCAGACGCCGTCCTCGGCGATCAGCACCGGAATCTTGCCGAGCGGATTTTGCTGCCGCACGCTGTCGTTCGGATCGTTGGTGTCGGTCGCCTGGACATCAATTTCCTTGTCGAGGCCGAGCACCGCGGCGGCAATACGCGCCTTGCGGCCAAAGGGCGACGGCGGCGCCGAACGCAGGATCATCATGACGGGACACTCTCCGGAATGAGACAAAGACAGCGGCGAGCCGCTGCGCACCGCATCGGTTGTGACAGCAGGCCCAGTCCGCCGCAACCGGCGCGGACGCAGAATGCGTCACCGCGCGATCGCCAGCGATCCCGCCGCGCCGGAGACCGGCCGTGCGTTTCCGAAAATTGGTTTAGCCGCTGACGACCAAATTGACGGCCTTCGGACCCTTGCCCTTCTTGTCGGGCTCGACGTCGAAGCTGATCTTCTGGCCTTCGTTGAGCGACTTCAGGCCCGCCGACTCCACGGCGGTGATGTGCACGAACACATCGCGCCCGCCGTCGTCAGGCTTGATGAAGCCGTAACCGCGCTCACCGTTGAAAAATTTTACGATTCCCGTCTGCGCCATCCGGAATTCCCCTGCTCCGATCGACATCCGCTCCCACAGCGGAGCCGGCATCGACATGCGAAGCGGAAGAACGGCAACAGCGATCTGCCTGAAGCCCTGAGGCCCAAGGCCTTCGTCACTCCGCCGCCCCTCCGGGACGGAACGCCAAAGCCAGCGGGCCAAAGGCTAGACCAATGCAGGGGCGCTGAGAAGCAGGCTAGTTCGCCGTCTCTGCCGTGAGCCAGTCGAGCCGCCACATGCCCCGCGCGGTCCCCTCCCGGGCCAGCAGTTGGGCCAGCACCGGCAACATGACCTTCAGCTCGGCTTCCAAGGGCCAGGGCGGGTTGATCACGATCAGGCCGGAGCCGGCGAGCGGCCCCGTCGCGGCCGGCGGCGACACCACAAGCTCCGCCCGCAACGCCTTGCCGATCCCGGCGCGGCGCATTGCCTTGGCCAGCCGGTCGGGACCGGTGCGGTCCTTGATCGGATACCAAAGCACGTAGCAGCCGGTCGCCCATTTCCGATGGGCCTCGGCCGCGCTCGCCGCGAGACGCGCGAACTCATCCGGCTGTTCGAATGGCGGATCGACCAGAACGAGGCCGCGCCGCTCGGTCGGCGGGACATACGCGGTGAGCGCCGTCCAGCCGTCGATCGCCAGGGTTTTGACGCGCGGATCGCGCAAATGCCGCGCAAGCGCCGCGGCAGCATGCGGCTCCAGTTCGCACGCGACCAGACGGTCCTGCGGCCGCATGATCGCGCGGGCCAGCAGCGGCGAGCCGGGATAATGCGTCAGCCGATCCGCCGGATTGAGCGCGCGCACCGCATCAAGGTAAGGCGCGAGCAGCGCCACCACCGCATCCGGCAGATCGCCCGCGGCCTGCGCCGCGAACACGCGGCCGATGCCGGATTGCCATTCCGCGCCCCGCCGGGCCTCGTCGGACGCGAGATCGTACAGACCCGCGCCGGCATGGGTGTCGATCACCCGGTAAGCCGCCGGCTTGACGTTGAGATAAAGCAGAATCCGCACCAGCACGGCGTGTTTGATGACGTCCGCGAAATTGCCGGTGTGAAAGGCGTGACGGTAATTCATCGCGCCGGTTTAGCCGAGCCGCGCGGCGCGTCAAACAGCGCTGATCCGGGCCTTATTTGATGGCACTTTCTTCAAGCGAACCGGTGCCGCTTCGCTTGAAATACGCCATGGGTGCTAGCCGCCGCGCACCGGCGGCATCACCAGCTTGTCGCGGCGGCAGGCGCGGCGCTCCTGCTCGGGGCAGGCGCGAAAACCAAATTCCTTGCTCATGCAGACCCGCACCTCGCTGAGACGGCGCGAGTCGCACGTCACCGAAATCGCGTCGGTCGGCAGTCCCGGATTGGCGGCAATGAAAGCCTGCTCGACCTCGTCCGGCGTCACCGTCGTGTGCTGCTCCAGATCGATGAAGCGTTCGGGAATTTTCACCACCGCACGCGCCTTGCGTACGCTCTCGAAATAGCCGGATGCGGACAGGCCGGAGCAGGTGCCGTGCGTGTCCCACTCATGGAAAACGAGCCGCGGGCTCGGCATCAGGTCGAGCATGCTCGACACGATCTGCCGGTTGAGTCGCGGTGCCGGCACCTGACAGTATTGCGGGAATCCGCGCTCGTATTGCGGCCATAGGCCGTGAACCACGAACGAGAACCGCCGCGCGCCGCATTGTTGATCGGTGCGATTGCCGCGCCCGCGCTCGCTCGCCGCCTCGCAATAGGAGGGCGACCACGACAGAGCCAGCACATAGAAGTCGAACTTGCCCGGCGCGTTCTGCCGGCGGTCCTGCCCATAGGGTTGGGCCAGCGCCGCGTGACCGCACAGAACCGCGATCGTCGCCGCCAGCACGGCGCGAGAAAGCCAACGCATCATGCCAAATCCCCCAGCTTGTCGCCCACGCCATCACCGGGCACGCGCGGCAACCGCCGCAACCTCAGGGTTGCAGCGTCGCACGCTCAAAAGAACATTTCAAGAACAAAAGTCGGAGCGATCAGGGGCGCGCCATCTTGCATCCGGGATTGTAGGCCATGTTGCGGTCGAGTCCGACCACGCAGAAATCGACGCCCCAACTGGCGCCGAGAAAGCCGGTGTCCTCGCCGATCGAATAGTAGACGGTATGACGGCGGCCGTCGGACACCAGCGCCCGCGCAGTGCAGTAGCGGCGCGGAATGGTGTCCGCCGCCCACGGCCGATAGGCCGTCTCGCGCACATGCTCGTAGCCGAGGATCTGCAGATCGGAATTCCAGAACCGGCTTTCCTTCTCGGCGAAGCGGGAGCTGACGATGCTCAGGCCTGCCTCGCAGGCCGGCAGCAGCCCTTCATAGCGCGGGCCGGTCATGTAGATCTGCTTCTCAAAGAACCCGGCGGCGGATGCAGGTTGGATAGCCTGCGAAAGCGTAAACAGGGCTGCTCCCAGAATCGCACCGCTCACCAGACGCCACAGCCGCATGGAACTCTCCTTCTCTCAGCGGGTCGAGCGTAGCATAGCGGAACACAAGACGGCGCGGATTCGCATCGTCTGGAGGGACGTACTGTGGATGAGCGTGCCGCCCTTGCTGGCTGGCGCATGGACCGGCTGCGGCAGCTATGATTAGGCTGCGTCATGAATGCGGGTGCTTCGCCCGCGCCACTCTCGATAAGGCGGACCCCGTCATGCTGCACCGATTGTCTCTTGCGGTCCTGGGCTCTCTCGCCTTGTCGCTCGGGGCCTGCGCCGGTCCCGGACCGGGCCTGACCGGCAACGACACCGGCGGAATTATCCCATGGACGCCGGACGCCCGTTATTACGCGCCGGACTGGGCTGCAGAGCATTGCGCGCGCTATGGCAAGTTCGCCGTGAAGACCGCCGAGGTGCGCGGCTACGGCAATTACATCAGCTTCCGCTGCACGTGGAATCCAAGACGGCGCTGACGCGCCTGTCGGAATCCAAGACGGCGCTGACGCGCCTGTCGGATCCAAGACGGCGCTGATTGCGCTTTAGCGCCAGTCGCCCAGCACGGCCTGCACTACGGTCAGCGCCGCGACCGCTGCCGTGTCGGCGCGCAGGATGCGCGGACCGAGCGCCAGCCGCACCACCGACGGCGCGCGCAGCAACTGCGCCCGCTCTTCCTCAGTGAAGCCGCCCTCCGGCCCGATCACTACCGCCACCGGCGGTGTCGGAGCATTCGTTGCGGCACGTAGCGCGGCGAGCGGATCGGCGACATCCGCCGCCTCGTCGCAGAACACCACCAGCCGCTCCGGACCGAATGTCAGCGCATTGAACGCCACCGGTTCGGCCACCTCCGGCACGGCCAGCACGCCGCACTGTTCGGCCGCCTCGATGGCATTGGCGCGCATGCGCTCGAGATTGACGCGCGCCACCTGTGTATGTCGCGTCAGGATCGGCACCAGCCGCGAGACGCCGAGTTCGACCGCCTTCTGCACCATGTAGTCGAGCCGCGCATGTTTGAGCGGCGCGAAAAGCAGATGCACGTCGCCGCCCGCAGACTGCGTCCGGGTCTGCTCGGCGACGGCAAGGCTCGTGACTTTCTTCCCGCCGGCGAGCGTTGCACGCCATTCGCCGTCGCGGCCGTTGAACGCCAGCACCGCATCGTCCGGCCCGAGCCGCAGGACATTGCCGAGATAATGCGCCTGCTCGCGCGCCAACGGCACCACCGCACCCGCAGCAAGCGGGGCATCGACGAATAGGCGAGGACTACGGAAATCGTATCGGGGCATCTGGCAAACAAACGTCGTTGGCGGCCAGATGAGGCATAGAGCCCCCTCCTCGGCCTGCCAAGATGCAGGAACCGCCCCGTTCTCGCCGGATTTATCGGGTTGCTAGCTGGACCGGCGAACGGCTACTGCCGTCCCGGAAATCTGCGGCTATATTGGCTGACGACAGCCTTGAATCGGAAGGATCTGCCATGACCGTTGCCCGGACCTTTGTTCCGGCCCTGCTGCTCACCGTCGCGGCTCTGCCGCTGACGCTGCCGCCGGCATCGGCTCAGCAGGCCGCCCCGGCGCCAGCCCCGCAAGCACAGGCGCCCGCGCCGCAAGCGCAAGGCGGACCGCCGCCCCCGGGACAGGAACCGCCCTGCCTCAAGGAATTCATGTCGCTGCGTGACGCGACCGCCAAGAAGGCTGCGGCGATCCAGGCCGCCAGCAAGCGCAAAGCGCCGCCGCAGGAAGCCTGCAATCTGTTCAAGGACATGGTGACATCCGAAGCCAAGTTCGTGAAATTCGCCAAGGACCAGGGGCCCTGGTGCGGCATCCCGCAGCAGATCGTCGACCAGCTCGGCAAGAACCACGAGCAGACGGTGAAAATCCGTACCCAGGTCTGCAAGGTGGCCGCCCAAGGGGGCGGCGGCGGCGGACGGCCCGCAGCGCCGACCCTGAGTGACGCGCTCGGCGCGCCGACCACCAGTTCCGGCAACGTGCGCACCGGCCGCGGCACCTTCGACACCCTCACAGGGACGCCGCTCGGCCGCGCCCAATGACCGACAGCGCCGGCCGCGTCGCCGATGCGACCGGCAACTGGGTCGACAGTCTCGCCCCCGCGGCCGCACGACCCTATCTCCGGCTCTCCCGCCTCGACCGCCCGATCGGCTCCTGGCTGCTGTTGATGCCGTGCTGGTGGTCGGCCGGCATCGCCGCGCTCGCGGCGGGGCAACGTGTCGATCCTTGGCTTATCGGCTTGTTCTTCATCGGCGCGTTCGCCATGCGTGGCGCCGGCTGCACCTGGAACGATCTAGTCGACCGCGACCTCGACGGCAGCGTCGAGCGCACCCGTTCGCGGCCGATCCCGTCCGGGCAGGTCAGCGTCACGCAGGCGTATCTCTGGCTCGTCGCACAGGCGCTGGTCGGACTCGTCGTTCTGTTGCAATTCAACGCCTTCGCCATCGCCTGCGGCATCGCCTCGCTGGCAGTGGTCGCGGTCTATCCCTTCATGAAGCGCGTCACCTACTGGCCGCAGATCGGCCTCGGCCTCGCCTTCTCATGGGGCGCGCTGCAGGGCTGGGCCTGTGTGTTCGGTCGCCTCGACGCGCCGGCGCTGCTCCTCTACGCCGGCTCGATCTCCTGGGTGATCGCCTACGACACCATCTATGCGCATCAGGACCGTGAGGACGATGCGCTGATCGGCATCAAGTCGACGGCGCTGCTGTTCGGCGAAACGACGCAGCAGATGCTTGCGGTTTTCTACAGCGCGGCCGTTATCTTGATCGGCATTGCCATCTGGCTGGCCGGCGGCGGCGTCATCTCGGGTATCGCCCTCGCGGCGTTCGCCGTGCATCTCGGCTGGCAGGTGATGCGGCTCGACATCGACGATCCGGCACTGTGCCTGCGCGTCTTCAAGTCGAACCGCGATGCCGGCCTGATCCTATTTGCGGGTCTGGTGGCTGACGCGCTTCTTCGGTAGCGACGATTCATCGTCGTCGTCGAACACGCCGTCTTCGCCGGCGATCGCATATTTCTCGACAAGCTGCTTGATCGAGCCGGTAATGCCCGGATCGGCGGCGCCACGGCCGGCGTACCGGCTCTGCGCGCGCGCAAAGGCGACGCGGCCGTCGATCGCCGCCGGCTGGCAGATGAGACGGCGGCTGGCGCGCCGCATCAAATCCACATGGATGTGGTCGTAGTGATATTTGTTCGAACCGGGCGCGAGCACCGTGGTGAACGTCTCGCACGCCCCGCCCTGCACATCGTGCAGGAACGCCTGCTCGTCAGGCGCGCCGTTCCAGTTCTTCTTCACGGTGACCTTGCGGCCGTCGGCGAGCACGAAAGCGGCGATGTCGAGAGCATTGCCGAACGCATGTTCGGAGATGCGCGCGCCGGGCTGCCCGTTCATTCCGCGGCAGGAGTAAGCGGAGATCTGCTTGATCTCGACTACCGGCTGGCCGAACCAGCGATGCGCGGCCGGCTGCACTGTATTCGCGACCCACTGGTCGAGCGCCGACACGATCGGACAGGCGAGCGTCGCCGCCGGCGTGACGGCGACCGGCGTGGCGCTACCGGTGTAGAGGCCCTTCGGCGGACCGAGTTGCGGAATCTGCGGTACGCGCGGTGACGCGGCGGGCGGCGGCGTATAGGCCGGACGTGTCGCCGGCGCAGAACCCTGCCCTGGACGGATTGCATCGTCCGGAACGTCGTCGTCTTCCTCGGGCTCAAGCTCCGGCGGCGGGGCCACGCGCACGGGTTGCGCGCCGAACGGCGCATTGGCCGGCGCATAACCCGGCCGGGCCGATGGCGGCGGCACGCTGCCGTATTCAGGGAAATTGGAATTGCCGCGCGGCGGCGCGATCACCATCGGCTCGCCGCTGGACGAGATCACCGCATTGCCGCCGCCCGGCGCCTGCAGCACCTGCGATCCGTAGCCGCCCTGCGGCGGGTCGTTCGCCGGCGCGCGCGCGATCGGCCAGCGCGGCTGCGCGCCGCGCGGAATCGCGCCCGGCGGGCGCAGATCGTCGGCATAACCGACAGCGGAATTCATGCTGCCGAGCGCCGCGACCTTCAGCGGAAACTCCGCGCCGCACATGCCGGGACCGGTGATCGGGTCCATTTGCGCGACCGCCGTCGAGACCTTCACCGCACCCGACTTGAGACAGCTCTGCTCGGCCTCGGCGCGCCACGCCGGGCGCTCCTCGAACGACACCATTCCGCGCCCGCACGCAGCGAGCGTCAGCATGGCCATGGCACTCAACAGATACCGGCGAACTGCACGCGACATGCTCCGAAAATGCGAGGTATTCGTTTAACGGCTTCTCAACGATACCGGCGAGCCGCCGCCGTGATTTTTCTATGGTGAAGGAATGGTTACGGGGAACTTGCCGCGGCGCGAACCAATCGTGCCGTGCCATGAAAAAAGGCCCCACGTGCGGGGCCTTTTAATATCGATCAACGGAAGCGTCGCGGCGACTACTCCGCCGCCTTCTTCACGCCGAGACCGTCGCCGATCTTCGCCACCGTTTCCCGCTGGCTGTTGATCTCGTCGGCAAATTCCTTCGGCGAACCGGGGCTGACGGTCTGGCCGCCCGGCGTCAGGCGCGCGACCACGTCCGGCTCCTTCATCACCGTCATCACATCCGCCGCGATCTTGTCGCGCACGGCATCCGACATGGTCTTCGGTCCGAACAGGCCGACCAGCCCGTCGAGCGTCAGTTCGGGCGCGCCCTGCTCGGTCGAGGTCGGAATATCCGGCAGGCCCGGCACGCGCTTGGTGTTCGACAGCGCGATGATCTTCACTTTGCCTTCCTGCACCCGCGGCCGCACGATCGCATAAGCCGCGACGTAGGCCTGGATGCGGTTCTGCGCGAGATCGCTCACCGCATCGACCGTGTTCTTGTACGGCACCTTGATCATGTTGAGCCCGGCGGCCTTCAGCCAGCCGAGGAACATCAGATCGTTGGCGCCGGTCGCCGTCGCCCAGTTGAGCTTGCCCGGCTGGGCTTTCACCTTGGCGACCAGGTCCTTGATCGAGTTCGCGCCGAGTTCCGCCGGCACCGCGACGACGACGATGGTGTTCGACACCCGCGCGATCGGCTTCAGATCGCTGAACTTGTAAGGCAGCGAGTCATGCAGATACGGATGCGCGGTGAACGACGACGCCGGCGTCATCAGCAGCATGTGGTCGTCATTGGCGTTGATCACCGTGGTCATGGCGATGATGCTGTCGCCACCCGGACGGTTTTCCACCACCACCGGCTGGTTCCAGATTTTCGAGAGCCGATCGCCCATCAGGCGAGCCGTCACATCGACGCCCGAACCGGCGCCAAGCGGCAGGATCAGCCGCACCGGCCGTGTCGGCCAAGAAGATTGCGCCGAGGCCGTTTGCAGCGTCGGAAGAAGGGTCAAAGCGCCGAACACCAGGCCCGACAGTAGACGCACGACGAATGACATGGCGTATCCCCCACCTGTTACGTTTCTATGCGCTTTTCATAGCGGAATTTGACGCGGCGGCACTATCAAAATCGCCGCATCAAACCGCGGTCTTTGCATCGCAACATAAGTGGGCGGTGGGCACCCACACATCGACGCGGGCTATTCCGCCGCGACAATGTTCAGCAGGTTGGGATCGTAATTGAGGATCGGCGCCAGCCAGCGCTCTGCTTCCTCGATGGTCCAGCCTTTGCGCTCCGCATAGTCTTCGACCTGATCGCGCTCGATCTTGCCGACGCCGAAATAGTAGCTTTCGGGGTGCGCGAAATAGAGCCCGCTCACCGACGAGCCGGGCCAAATGGCGCAACTCTCGGTCAGCGTCACGCCCGCCGCACGTTCGCCGTCGAGCAGGCTGAAGATCGTCCGCTTCTCGGTATGATCGGGCTGCGCCGGATAACCCGGCGCCGGGCGGATTCCGCGATACTTCTCACCGATCAGATCGGCATTGGCGAGCGCTTCGTCCGGCGCATAGCACCAGAACTCGGTGCGCACGCGCTGATGCAGCCGCTCGGCAAAGGCTTCCGCCAGACGGTCCGCCAGCGCCTTGCAAAGGATCGACGAGTAATCGTCGTTGGCATGCTTGAACCGGTCGGCGATCACGTCCTCGCCGATCCCGGCGGTGACCACAAACGCGCCGACATAGTCCGGCACGCCGCCGTCGCGCGGCGCGACGAAATCGGCAAGCGCGGCGTTATGTTTGCCGTCGCGCTTGGTCAGCTGTTGGCGCAGCGTGTGCAGGCGGGTCAGTTCCTTCGACCGCGTGTCATCCGTATAAAGGATTACATCGTCGCCTTCGCGGTTCGCTGGCCAGAAGCCGAACACGGCGTTGGCGGTGAACCATTTCTCCGTGACGATCTTTTCGAGCATCGCCTGCGCGTCGTTGAACAGCGCCGTCGCCGCTTGCCCATAACGGCTGTCGGTGAGGATCGCCGGATATTGCCCGGTCAGTTCCCACGTCGAGAAGAACGGCGTCCAGTCGATCACCTGCGCCAGATCGGCGAGCGGATAATCCTGCAGCGAGCGGGTGCCGAGGAATGTAGGCCGCGTCGGCGCAGCCGCTCCGGTGAAATCGAGCGGCAGCGCATTGGCCCGCGCGGCGCGCAAGGTCAGCCGCTGCTTCTTCTCCTGCCCCTTCGCATGCGCGTTGGCGATGCGCGCATAGTCGGCGCGCAGATCGGTCACATATTTCGTCCGCGTCTCCGCCGACAGCAATTGCTGCGCAACGCCGACCGCGCGGCTGGCATCGGTGACATAGACCGCCTGCCCGCGCCGGTAGTTGGGATGGATCTTCACCGCCGTATGCACGCGGCTCGTCGTCGCACCGCCGATCAGCAGCGGCTTGTCGAAGCCCTGCCGCTCCATCTCGGCCGCGACGAAGCACATCTCGTCGAGCGACGGCGTGATCAGGCCGGACAGGCCGATCATGTCGGCATTCTCCTTCTGTGCGGTCTCGAGAATCTTCGCCGCCGGCACCATCACGCCGAGGTCGATCACCTCGAAATTGTTGCACTGGAGCACGACGCCGACGATGTTCTTGCCGATGTCGTGGACGTCGCCCTTGACCGTCGCCATGACGATCTTGCCGTTGGACGAACGCTCCTCGGCGCCACCGGCGGCGCGGCGCTCTGCCTTCTCTTTCTCCATGAACGGCATCAAATAGGCGACCGCCTGCTTCATCACGCGGGCGGACTTCACCACCTGCGGCAGGAACATCTTGCCGGAGCCGAACAGGTCGCCGACGACGTTCATGCCGTCCATCAGCGGGCCTTCGATCACATCGAGCGGACGCTTCGCCCTGAGGCGCGCCTCTTCCGTGTCCGGCTCGATGAAATCGGTGATGCCGTGCACCAGCGCGTGCGACAGCCGCTTCTCCACCGGCTGCTCGCGCCAGGCGCGATCGACTTCCTTGGCTTCCTTGCCCTGCCCCCGGAATTTCTCGGCGAGCGCCAGCAGTCGCTCCGACGCATCCGCACGGCGGTTGAGCACCACGTCCTCGCACGCCTCGCGCAATTCCGGATCGAGGTCGTCATAAACCGCCATCTGGCCGGCATTGACGATGCCTATATCCATGCCGACCTTGATGGCGTGATACAGGAACACCGAGTGCATCGCTTCACGCACCGGTTCGTTGCCGCGGAACGAGAACGACAGGTTCGAGACGCCGCCGGAAATATGCGCGTGCGGCAGATTCTCGCGGATCCACTTCACCGCCTCGATGAAGGCGACGCCGTAGCCGTTGTGCTCATCCATCCCGGTGGCGATGGCGAAGATGTTGGGATCGAAGATGATGTCTTCCGGCGGGAAGCCGACCTTGTTGACCAGAATATCGTACGCGCGTTTGCAAATCTGCGTCTTGCGCTCGAACGTGTCGGCCTGCCCCTGCTCGTCGAACGCCATGACCACGACGGCGGCACCGTGACGCCGCACGATCTTCGCATGTTCGATGAACGAGTCTTCGCCTTCCTTCATCGAGATCGAATTCACGACAGCCTTGCCCTGAATGCATTTCAGGCCGGCCTCGATCACCGAGAATTTCGACGAGTCGACCATCACCGGCACGCGGGCGATGTCGGGTTCTGCCGCGACAAGATTGAGGAAGGTGATCATCGCCTGCTCGGAATCGAGCAGGCCCTCGTCCATGTTGATGTCGATGATCTGCGCGCCGTTCTCGACCTGATCGCGGGCGATAGCGAGCGCGGCGGGGAAATCGTCGGCCTTGATCAGCTTGCGGAATTTGGCCGAGCCGGTGACGTTGGTGCGCTCACCCACGTTCACGAACGGAATCTGCGGCGTCAGCGTGAACGGTTCGAGGCCTGACAAGCGCAGCCGACGCGCAATCTTCGGAATGCTGCGCGGGCGATGGCCCTTCACCGCTTCTGCGATTGCCGTGATGTGCGCCGGCGTCGTGCCGCAGCAGCCACCGACAATGTTGACGAGGCCCGCTTGCGCGAATTCGCCGAGCAGTTCCGCCATCGCTTCCGGGCTCTCGTCATAGAGGCCGAATTCGTTGGGCAGACCGGCATTGGGATAGGCGCAGACCAGCGTGTCCGCCACCTTTCCCAGCGCCTGAATATGCGCGCGCATTTCCTTGGCGCCGAGCGCGCAGTTGAGGCCGACCGAGACCGGCGCGGCATGGCGGATCGAATACCAGAACGCTTCCGGCGTCTGGCCGGACAGCAGGCGGCCGGACATATCCGTGATCGTGCCGGAAATCATCACCGGCACATCGATGCCGCGCGCCTCGCAGATTTCCGCGATGGAATAGAGCGCCGCCTTGGCGTTGAGCGTGTCGAAAATCGTTTCGACCAGCAGCATATCGGCGCCGCCGTCGAGCAGACCCTTGATCTGCTCGCCGTAAGCGGCGCGCAACTGGTCGAACGTCACCGCGCGATAGCCGGGATTCGATACATCAGGCGAGATCGACGCCGTACGGTTGGTCGGGCCGATGGCGCCGACGACGAAACGGCGGCGACCGTCCTCGCGTTCGGCGATCTCGGCCGCGGCGCGCACCAGCCGCGCGCCTTCGAGATTCAGCTCGTAGGCGATTTCTTCGAGGCCGTAGTCGGCCTGCGCGATCGACGTCGACGAGAATGTGTTGGTGGAGACGAGGTCGGCGCCGGCGCGGAAATACGCGAGATGGATATCGCGGATCGCCTCCGGACGGCTGATGTTGAGCAGATCATTGTTGCCGCGCACTTCGCGGTTCCAGGCATCGAAGCGCGCGCCGCGAAACGCGCGCTCGTCGAGCTTCAAATCCTGGATCATGGTGCCCATGGCGCCGTCGAGCACCAG